>CAZFGL010000050.1:0-15622 GCA_964518645.1 uncultured Oscillospiraceae bacterium
GCGTACACCTGTACCGTCCCTTCTGCCCCAACTATCTGGTGGACGTTCTCCCCGAAACCGTCAAGTCCATTGCTGTCCTCGACCGCTGCAAGGAGCCCGGCGCTCTGGGCGAGCCCCTGTATCTGGACGTGGTCGCTGCTCTGGCCGGCACCCGCTTTGCCAGTGTCAAGGTCATCGGCGGTCGTTACGGCCTCGGTTCCAAGGACGTGGGTACCGGCAGCCTGATTGCCGCTTACCGGAATCTGATGAGCGATGCTCCCAAGCATCCCTTCACCCTGGGCATCACCGACGATGTCACCAACCTGTCCCTGCCTGTTCTCGAGAATCCTGACTGTCAGGCAAAGGGCAACACCGCATGTAAGTTCTGGGGTCTCGGCTCTGACGGTACCGTCGGCGCCAACAAGAACTCCATCAAGATCATCGGTGACAATACCGACCTGAACGCACAGGCATACTTCCAGTATGACTCCAAGAAGTCCGGCGGTGTTACCATCTCCCACCTCCGCTTCGGCCCCGAGCCTATCCGTTCTTCCTACTATGTAACTGCTTCTGACTTTGTGGCCTGCCATAACACCTCTTACCTTGAGAAGTATCCCATGGCTCAGGACTGCAAGCCCGGCGGCACCTTCCTGATCAACTGTGGCTACACCGTGGAAGAGCTGGGCAAGATCCTCCCCGTGGAGGCAAAGCAGTATATTGCCAAGAACGACATCCATGTTTATACCTGTGATGCTGTTAAGATCGGCGCTGAGCTGGGTCTTGGCACCAAGTACAACATGGTGCTCATGTCCGCATTCTTCAAGCTCTCCGGCATCATCCCCATTGATGACGCTGTGAAATACATGTATGCCGCCTGCGAAAGCTCCTACGGCAAGTTCGGTGAAGAGACCGTTCAGAAGAACAAGAACGCTGTTGACGCCGGTCTCACCGGCCTTGTAAAGCTGGAGATCCCCGCTGACTGGGCTGAGACCACCGAGGGTGGCGAGGCTCCCATGCCCGCTGAATCCGGCAAGGAAGTTCTGGACACCTTTATCAAGGACGTGCTGGTTCCCGCCAACGCCATGCGTGGCGACGAGATCCCCGTTTCCAAGCTGATGCCTCAGGCTGACGGCACCGTCCCCTCCGGAACCGCTGCCTTTGAAAAGCGCGGCATTGCAGTCAACGTTCCCGTATGGCTGCCTGAAAACTGCATCCAGTGCAACCAGTGTGCTTATGTCTGCCCTCACGCTGCCATTCGTCCCATTGTGATGAATGCCGAGGAACTGGCTGCCGCTCCTGCCGGCACCAGATCCACCAAGATGATGGGCAAGGGTACCGACGGTCTCACCTTCACCATGACCGTGTCCCCCATGGACTGCACCGGCTGCGGCTCCTGCGCCAATGTCTGCCCTGCCAAGAACAAGGCTCTGGTCATGAAGCCTCTGGACGAGTCTGCCGACCAGGTAGAAGCCTTCGATTACGCTGTCAATCAGATCTCCGAGAAGGCTCTGCCCTTCGCTCCCACCACCGTCAAGGGCTCTCAGTTCAAGAAGCCCCTGTTCGAGTTCTCCGGCGCCTGCGCCGGCTGTGGTGAGACCCCCTATGTTAAGCTCATCACCCAGCTTTTTGGCGACCGCATGATGATCGCAAACGCTACCGGCTGCTCCTCCATCTGGGGTGCATCCGCTCCCTCTATTCCCTACACCGTGAACAAGGGTGGCAAGGGTCCCGCATGGGCAAACTCCCTGTTTGAGGACAACGCTGAGTTTGGCTACGGCATGATGCTGGGCACTCAGCAGCGCCGTGCAAAGCTTCAGGGTCTGGTTTCCCAGCTGGTTGAAGAGGATATTCCTGCCGAGCTGAAGGCTGCTGCCCAGAACTGGCTGGCTGCCTCCAACGAGGGCGAAGGCTCCCGTGAGCCCTCCGTTGCCTTCGAGGCACAGATCCTTGCCCACAAGGACTCCGTCCCCGCACTGGGCGAAATCGCAGAAATGACCGACATGCTGGTGAAGCCCTCTCAGTGGATCTTCGGTGGCGACGGCTGGGCATACGACATCGGTTACGGCGGTCTGGATCATGTTCTGGCCTCCAACCAGAACGTGAACGTATTCGTCATGGATACCGAGGTATACTCCAACACCGGCGGTCAGGCATCCAAGTCCACGCCCATCGGTGCTGTGGCTGAATTTGCCGCCGCAGGCAAGGCCGTTAAGAAGAAGGATCTGGCGCAGATCGCCATGACCTACGGCTATGTTTACGTTGCCCAGATCGCCATGGGTGCAGATTACAACCAGACCATCAAGGCCATCCGTGAGGCTGAGGCTTATGACGGCCCCTCCCTCATCGTAGCTTATGCTCCCTGCATCAACCACCACGCCAAGGCCGGTATGGGCAAGTCTCAGGAGACCATGGCCCGTGCTGTCAAGGCCGGTTACTGGCACCTGTTCCGCTATAACCCCGAAAACGAGCAGCCCTTCACCCTGGACTCCAAGGAGCCTACGGACAAGTATAACGACTATATCATGAGCGAGAGCCGTTATTCCTCCCTGGCCAAGAGCTTCCCCGAGCGTGCAAAGGAACTGTTCGCAGCAGCCGAGGGCTATGCAGCAGACAAGTACGAGATGCTCACCAAGCAAGCAAAGAATCAGTAATATATCCTTCGGGGCGCCGGTTTCGGCGCCCCGTTTCTGCCCGCTCCCATTTGTGCTGTCCCAAGGAGATTTGTATTTCCCTCTTGACAGAACCTGCGATATGGACTAAAATGCCCATGTAACGTATGATACATTTAGAACGTCGGTATCATCGGCCGTGTCACCCGGGATACCGCGATGTCCGTTTCCGCTCCGGCTGTCTGTCCCCTCCTGAATCGTAGCCAGGCAGTCGGTCCAGGGACGAATACGACGGCGAATTGTTTTGGAATGCCAAAATGATTCGTCTTTTTCCTTTTTCCTCTTGAATTTTTCCGAATTTTTGGTATACTAAATCTTACAATGGCTTTGGAGCGTCCAAATAAACCTGCCATTTTTAGGTGATGAAAACATGAGTACAACAAGTCCAATTTTGAATGCGAAGCTGTCTCTGGACAGTGATGTGCCTCTTTATAACCAGCTTGTGGCCATAATCAAGCGTCACATTTCTGCCGGGATTCTGGTTCCCGGTGATCTGCTTCCCTCTGAGGCAGAGCTGTGCCGTGCCCTCTCCATCTCCCGCTCTACTGTCCGTCAGGCCATCGGCGCGCTGGAGTCCGAGGGACTGGTTGTGCGCCGTCAGGGCAAGGGAACCTTTGTGGCTGAGCCCAAGGTTCACAGAAAGACCGAGCGTGTCTATTCATTTACCGCTGAGATGACCGCCATGGGTCTGACCCCCTCCTCCGATCTGATTGAATTCACTGTGATCAATCCCACCCCGGATATTGTAAAAATGCTGGAGCTGCGGAGCAGTGACATCAAGGTGTATAAGTTCACCCGTATCCGTAAGGTCAACGGGGAGCCTCTGATGCTGGAGACATCCTTCTATCCCCAGTATATCTACCCCAACCTGACCCCCGAGTTGCTCACTACCCACTCCTTCTACAGTCTCCTGTACGATGTGGGTGTGATCCCCTACACCGCAGTGGATTCCTACGAGGCGGTCAAGTTCTCCAAGGCCGATGCGGATCTGCTTCACTGCCGTGCCGGCAGCGCCGGTTTCTTCGTGCAGCGTCAGACCAGAACCGAAAGTGGCGAATGCTACGAGTTCACCCAGACATATATGCGGGGTGACCGTGCAAGTCTGGACATCGTCCTCCATAAGGACGGGGTCACCTTCTCCCGGAGCGTGGACAAGCCTCATACCAACTGATAAAAATTGCAGGGACACCGGTCGGTGTCCCTGCTTTTTCTATATTGCTCATTCCGAGATATGCTCCATCCCCTGGGCCAGCATGGTTTCCACATGGCCGTCTGCCAGAGAATAAAAGATGCTCTTCCCCTCCCGGCGGCTCTTTACCAGCTGCCCCTGCTTCAGCAGCCGCAGTTGGTGGCTGACTGCGCTCTGGTTCATACCGATCAGCGCCGCCAGATCACACACACACAGTTCATGCCGGAGGAGACTGCAAAGAATCTTGATACGGGTGGGATCCCCAAACAGCTTAAACAGCTCTGCCATGGCAGAAAGCTCCTCCGGGTTTGGGATATTATCCCGCACCTCCTCCACCACATCCTGATGAATGCAGAGAAATTCACAGGTCTCCGCCTCCGGAATATTTGCCATCTGATTCGCCTCCCTTTTATTTCTTCTATTATAGCCGTTTTTTTCTTTTTTCTCAACAGAAAAAGCATTCCAAAACCCATATTCCTGTGTTAGAATAACCCAAAAAGGAGGGATTGGAACATGTGGAACTGGAATTCCGAAAAAACCGCAAAGTGGCTGACCCCGGCCATTGAAATGCCCTACCTGGCGGAGCGCTGGGGACAGCAGGGCTTTCAAACCATTCTGGACAATGGCTGTGGCCCCGGTCGACACGGGATCTATTTCGCAGGAAAGGGCTTTTCCGTGACCGGACTGGATCAGTCTGCTCAGGCGCTTTCATATTTTCAGGACTGGGCGCACCGGGAACAGCTTTCCGTAAACGCCGTGATGGGGGATATTTTTTCTCTACCCTTCCCGAACGAAAGCTTTGACGGGATCATAGACTATAACGTTTCCTATCACACCGACACCGCCGGATTCCGTCGTGCAGTCTCCGAGCTTCACCGGGTACTGCGGGTGGGGGGCGAATGCTATATCACCCTGCTCAGCCAGAATTCTCCCGGGTTTCTCTCCGCTCCCGATGCTGCACATATTGACCAGTACACCCTGAAGCACGAGGGCGGCACGCCCCATTTCTACGGCCGTGCAGATCATTTTGACCAAATTTTCACCGGCTTCTCCATGGCCATCCCGCCCCGGGAGATTCGAACTGCCGGGCTTGACAACGGTGCGGAAAGCACCCACTATCACCTGCTGCTGAAAAAGGAGGCATTATGAAACACATTCGGGAACGGTATCCTGTCTTTTTAAGCATTGCTGTTCTGCTGATTACGCTGCTTGCCAGCTTTGCAGGCACTTTCCTCGTTCTGGGGCTGTATCGTATTGCCCCGGGGCTTCAGCAGGCAGGGGATTATACCATTCAGCTGATCGTAGAGCTGATTATGCTGGCCGTGCTGATTCTCCTGACCTTTCTTCTCAGAATGCAGCATATTTTCCGGGAACGGGGTGTGGGTTTCTTCCGCAGTCTCCTGCCCCTGATCGTCATTCTGGGGTTATACTACAATGCAGGCATCTCCACGGTGCTTCTCTCTCTGGGCGATCCCCTGCATCCCCCTTTGGAGATATTCTCTTTTATACTGTGCATGTGCGCCATCGGCATCACCGAGGAGCTGGCCTTCCGTGGACTGATCACCCGGATGATTTTTGACAAATACGGCACCACCTCCACCGGGGTCTGGCTGTCCGTGGTTTCATCCGGCATCATTTTCGGTCTGATGCATCTGGTAAACGCTGTTGGGGGCATAATCCCCCTCTCCGGTGTTCTGATTCAGGTTCTTGGAGCAGCCGCTCTGGGTATGTGTCTTTCCGCCGCCTATGTCCGGTGCAAAAATCTGTGGGCAGTGGCCGCAGTGCATGCCTTTATGGACTTTTCCGCCCTGCTCTCCTCCGGTGTCTTTAACAGCACCACCATCGCAGAAACCGTGGGTGGCTATTCTCCCATTATGCTGGTATCCATGGTGTTCTATCTGGGCATCGCCCTGTTTATACTGCGCCCCAAAAAGATGGCACAGATCACGTCCGTTGATTCTGCCACCACAGGCACCCGGGTGAAACTGGCAGTCTCTGTGCTGCTTCTCGTCATTATGGTGGCTGCGGTTCTGATGCTGACACTGTTTGCATAACCCGCTCTCCCGTATAAACAAAAACCGCTGACACAGGGAATGTTCGTCCTGTGTCAGCGGTTATTTATTTTCTTTTCCGGGTCAGGTAATCCACTGCCCTGTGATAACCTACACCTGCCACAAGGCAGCCCAGCATGATTCCCATCCAGTATTTCGGATAAAGGGTCCAGTACAGCTGGATCAGCTTATACACGCCCACATGGATCATCAGGATCTCCGAGGATGCCTCCCCCAGCGCTTCCAGGGATTTCACGCAAACTGTCACAGGGCGATACTTCCGCAGCTTCGTCATGATCTCAGAAAACAGCAGCACCCCGCCGGGAACCACCAGCAGGAAGGGATACCACCAGAGGCCAAGGCTGTCGCCGTAAACACTTCCCCAGTCGGTCCACGTCAGCACCGTCAAAAGAATCCCCACAGGAATCAGCCCATACAGAACCCTCCGGAGATATTTTGGCTGGTATGTCCCCTCCAGCTCCAGCCGTCCCAGAAGCATGCCCACAAAGAACACAGGGATTCTGGAATAGGCCGTGGGATGATGCCAGTACCGGGACAGATGCACCAGCACAAGGCTCAGAAGGAACATTCCGATCACCACAGGCACCGGATGCTTTCCCTGCACCACAGGCCGATAGAACAGCACCCCCAGCACATAATACATCCACACGGCGGAGAAGTACCAGTTCAGCTGCTTATTCTGTCCAAACCACCAGCCCAGCAGGGTCACACTGCCTGCAAACTCCCGGCAGGACATCACCCCCACCGCCGTCATGATCAGGCTCCAAATCACAAGCACCGGCAGCAGCCCCGGCATGATCCGTTTTACACGCTGGATCAGATACCCCCGCTTTCCCCGGCTCCGGACAGAATGACACAGCCCGATGCCGGAAATCAGCAGAAATACATCCACCCCGATATACCCAATATCGTGGATAAAATCCAGCAGGGGATTCCGGTCGATCCACGGAATATGATAAAAGGCCACCCACAGGATCGCCAGACCCATAATCAGGCTCCGGTTTTTCTTCAGTGCGTCAAACATACCCTTGCCCCTTCACGTCTTTTCGTTTACTCACAGGGGATTATACCACAGATTTCTCCCCCGGAAAAGAAAAAATCGGGACACACGGAAATTTCCCCGTGTGTCCCATGTTTTCAGCTGAGCAGGTGTGCCACCTCAACCCACCTGACCTTCCGATTCCGGTCAAAGCTGATATCCATATTGAGCTTTCCCATCTCAATACGTATGTTCACCAGTCCTGTGTCCGCAACAGGCGTATATGTGCCGTAATAATCGCTGTCGTACTGATAGATATAGTCAGTGTAGGACGGCTCTGCGCCGGAAGCTTCAAAATGGTCAAGCACCGTTTCCAGAGAATCTCCCACCTGTATTCCCAGAAGGGGGATGCCTTCCCCACACACCTGATACATCCCCAGATGATATGCACTGCACGCACTGCAATAAAAGAAGAGATAATACTCCGCCGGGTAAGATATGCTGATGGTGCCGGAACCATCGTCAGGATAATAATGCTCCGGAGTACCCTGTTCTGCCAGAACCTCAGTAACATCCTTCTGATACAATTCTTTCACATCATGTTCATGCACCATATAAGCTTCCATATCCCCGGGTCTTTCCTCCGCCACCAGACGGACACAGCCTGTGATCCCGCTGCCGGCTCCCTGGTTGCCGCTTTCACTGGTGACTTTCCCCGTTTCCCCGTCAAAGGTCAGCCGGACAAAGGACGTGATCCCAGTATCCCCCGCAGGGCCGGTACACAGGAGCACGGTCTGTTTCTCCGTCACCTCGGTAAAGCGCCATTCCCACGACGCATACTGTTCCAGAAACACCTGCGCATCTGCGATCCACTGACCGATGGCGTTTATCGCCCCCTCAGAGACCTTCTCTGCGCCTTCAGCCTGTACAAGACTCGTATCGGCCTGCGCCAGCAGCTGCGCCCCGTCCGGCGCTTCGTATGGCTCCAGCCATCCCATGGTGGGGCCATTCACCACCTGTCCATCCTGATAATAAAACAGGCTGTAATAAATCTCGGTGGTCACCGGTTCCTGCCGTATGACTTTCAGCGTCAGCCGCCTTTCATCGTCATACTCCACATTCCACAGATATTCGTCACCACTGACGGGAATATATGCATCCCAGTGTTCCCCCAGATACTTTGCAAAGGCCTCAAGGATCTCTTCCCCTGCACCGGCAGTATTGGTGCCGTTCTTCAGCTTTTCCAGCACAATCCCCGCCACCGTCTCCGGATCAGACAGAGCCTGCATCGCTGCAATTGCCCCTTCCGGGTCTTCTGCCTGGTAGTAAGGCTCCGCCACAAGGCAGGGATTTGAGACAATGCCGTTAAGATCGAGCACCGATTCGATCAGCGCCTGACTTTCCGGATAAGGGGTGCTGTCGCTGCACCGGAGAATATAGCAGGTTTCAAACTGCTCCTGCTGTCCCAGCATATAGTCCCAGCCCGCCAGCGCCTGGGTCGGCCAGTTATCGTAGATTCCCTCATAAGACCATCTGTAGTTCTGATACATGAGATTTGCATCCAGCTTCAGAATGGAAAACAGGGTCTCCCCCTCCACCTGACAGAGCACCACAGTCTCCCCGTCCCCGGGAAGGAGCACCCCCGCAGCCTCCCCGGGGATCACCAGACCGGTGGAGAGGGTCACTGTATTTTCCGGAATTGAAATGCTGACAGACTCCTCTTCCACCGGTTTGTCAGCGTTTTGTCCTGTAGAAAGCGGTTCCGGAAGTTCTGCCTGATCGCCCACCAGTGCAGCCCCCAGAGAGATGCTGCACCCGGCCAGCACAGCCACTGCCAGAACCACCAGCAGTACCGCAATCCCCCGCTTTTTCCGTTTCTCCGAGAAAATCTCTTTAAACCGCTCCATAATGGATTTTTTCGTGCTTCCAAAGGTCGCTGCCATCCCCAGGCCCGCACTGCGCTGGGCGGTGGCCATAATGGTTTCACAGTACTGCATCCGGACGTCCCGAGTAGCCCCCTCCACCACTGCCATGTCGCAGCAGATCTCCAGGGTCTGATAGGCCCGGTAACGCATGATCCATACCGCCGGGTTGAACCAGTGGAGCCCGTTACACAGAAGCAGCAGAGCTTTATACAGGGTATCCCGCCGCTTGATATGGGTCAGCTCGTGGCGCAGTACATAATAAAGCTCTGTTGCGTCCCACTCCTCCTGGGGCAGCAGCAGTATGGGACGGAATAAGCCTGCCACCATAGGCGAGGCGATGTTCTCCAGTATCAGCAGACGCAGGGGACATTTCAGACCGCAGTTCCGTTTTGCCCGGAGCACCAGTTCCCGGATCTCCTTATCCTGTGCCGGCCAGCCCCAGCGCCACACATAGCGCCGGAAGGAGTAATTCACCATTCCATGGTATCCAAGGAACACCACCACACCCGCAGCCCAGAAACCCACAATTAATCGGTACCAGGAGAATTTCCCCGTCTCAGGCTCCGGTTTCGTGGTGGTTTCCGGGGGCGTCTGAGGGGCGTCCGCCCCTGTGGTGGCTGACTTCTCCGGTTCCGCCGATATTGCAGCCCGTTCAGTCTCCATCGCGACCCGGGTAAAATTCTCCCGCAGCTGGTACTGCCGCTCCGCCACAGTGCGTACCGCAGGGATCTCCGCCGCCTTTTCCGGCAGGGTCACGGTGACCGGGATCATAAGGCGCAGGGCAAGGAGGATCCAGATCCAGTATTTCAGGCTGGCCACATAGCGTCCCCGCACCAGTTTAAAAAACAACAGCAGCAGGACAATCACGATCCCCGTAATCAGGGATATGCGTATGAAATCATAAAACATGTTATACCTCCTTGCTCCCGCCCCGGGACCTTTGGGACGAGATCATGGCCTTCACGCTTCTGCCAAAGACCGCCTCCAGAACGTTCTTTCGCTCCGCCCTCTGATACTCTCTCTGGGTGATATTGGGGGCATAGACCACACCGGAACCGGTGTACAGTTTCTTCAGAACCCCGGCATCCAGAAGATGCTGCAGCATGGATTGCAGTTTCTCCGGTTTACAGACCCGTTTTTCCTCGATTCTGTCCCGGAACCATTCCGCTGTAACAGGCCCTTCGGCATGCCAGATCAGCAACATCACATCCAGTTCTGAATCACAAAGCCGCTGGATCCCCATCGCCCGGCCTCCTTTACTATATTATACAAAAATATAACTCACGTTTTTGATTGCACATCAGTCTAATCTCCATGTCAATACATACATCTGCTTTTTTCTGTAAAATTCGCCCTCAGAATCCCTGTTTTCCTGTTACAAACAAACCGGTGAGCTCATTCCGTTTCCATTTTACGCATATATTTTGGCCTCGAACCATTGCGAAGCGTATGCTTTTGTGGTATGATTTAGTTACTTTTTATAGGAGGTATGTAAGCATGGAACTTCTTCATAAATTCATGTCCCCTGATGGTCCCGGCATGGGTGGCATGCCCCCCATGGGTGGCCCCGGCGGTATGCCCGGCATGCCCGGCCCCGGTGGCCCTGGCGGAATGCCCGGTATGCCCGGTATGCCCGGCCCTGGTGGCCCCGGTGGTCCTGGTGGCCCCGGTGGCCCCGGCGGTCCTGGAGGCCCTCCGGGATTTGGTCCCTCCAAGCCTGCTGACGTAACTGAGCTGGGCGACTGGGATCAGGTTCAGAACAAGGATGCTGTTGCACTCTGCTACGCACTGGATCTGGTTGAGGTCACCGGAGAGGGCGAAACCTTCTTCCTGAAGCCTGCCGCTCCCGCTGCTCCCGAGGCTCTGAAGGCAATGGCTGATAAGGCAGCCAAGATGGGCAAGAAGGTCACCACCTTTGTTCCCGCCGGCCCCACCGTTGACGATGCCTGCCAGCAGCTGGTTGCAGCCCTGAAGGAAGGCAAGGACGGTCTGCCTGTCATGAAGGTCGTGGAAGAGACCACAACCCTTGACAGCTTCACCATCGGCGCTGACGAGGTTTACGTTGCACCTGCCGGCAAGGATCTCACCATGACCGTTTCCGGCGTAGGCACCAACATGAAGCCCGGCACCTATGAGAACGTCACCCTGACCCTCACCGATGCACACCTGAAAACCACCGGTGGCCCCGGTGGCGAGCACACCCATCATTTCCGCACCGCCCTGATGGTCAAGGACGGTGAGATCGTTGAGGAGAAGAGCGTCAAAGCTGCGATTCTCGGCGGACAGGTCACCGGCGAAAAGGCTGTGGATCTGAAGATCAACGACAAGCAGCATATGTTCAACGGTGTTATGGTCACCGGCGGCAAATACGCCATCGAGAACGCTGATCTCACCTTCGTGGGCAACGGCGGCAACGACTTCCAGGGCTATGGTGCCGGCGTTATGACCACCGGCGACGCAGACGTTACCATGACCGATTCCCGGATCCATGTTGAGGGTGCAATCCGCTCCGCTGTCTGGGTCGGCGGCAAGAGCCACATGACCGTTAAGGACTCCGTGATCGATTCCTACGACGCAGATCCCTTTGACGAGGACTTCCGCAGCCTGTCTGTTCCCATGATGAAGACCGTTCCCTTCGCACTGAGTCTGGACGGCAACTGCCGTGCCACCAACGTGCTGGATCAGGGTCAGGTCGTCTATGACAACTGCGTCATCGTTGCTGAAAAGTGGGCACCCCTGTCCACCGACTCCGGCCAGGTTCCCACCTCCCTCACCGTCAGAAATTCTCTGGCTGGCGTAGGCTATGTGGAAGAGGCACAGGAGGGCAAGGAGTACACCGCCACCAAGACCGTTGGCGGCAAGACCTGGGGTTACACCATGGCCGGCTCCGGCTACATCGCATACGGCGACGGCGGAGTTACTGACAAGTTTGAGAACTGCCAGTTCTACACTCCCGACTACATTCTGATCTGCACCGGCGTTCAGCCCATGACCTTTGTCAACTGCTACGGCAAGGCAACCCGTGCTCTGGCCATGTGGCATCAGGCCCGTGGCGGTGTGCTGAACATCGAGGGTGGCCAGTACGACATTGAAAAGACTGCATTCCAGATCAAGTCCGGCGCTTATGTGAACATTCACATGAAGGACGCAAAGCTGAACATGGGTGAAAACGGCGTAATCATCCAGCAGCTGGAGAGCGACGACGCAGGCGGAATCGTTACCCGTAAGTATGTTGTTCCCATGCAGGAGAACGACTGGAGCACCGTGGTTCCCGCTGCTGACGGTGTGCCCGACTCCAACGCTGTCTTTGAGAACCAGACCCTCACCGGCGACATCTTCAACTCTGTCTACGGCCGGAAGCATGGTCTCAGCGTTGTTCTGAAGAACACCACCCTGAAGGGTGTTGTCTCCTCCTCCAACGCCAACCATCTGAAGGCAGACGGAACCATCGCCCCCGGCGGACATGAGTTCGAGTATGACAACCACTGGGATGCCAAGACCACCGCAGATTATAAGGTGATCGATCCTGAGGCATATAAGTATGGCTGCCGCCTTCTGAACACCGCTGCTCCCGCAGTAAATAACGAGGTCAAGCTGACTCTGGAAACAGGCTCCGTCTGGACTGTTACCGGCAAGAGCTACCTCACCGCGCTGACCATCGGCGCAGGCTGCCGTGTAGACGGCACCGTTACCGTGGACGGCAACGTGGTTACCGGCGAAGGAACTTACACCGGCAACATCATCGTCACCCCCTAAAATAATTTTGGGGCTGTCTCAGCACTGAGACAGCCCCAATTCATTCGGAGGATTCTATGTATCGTCATATCTCCATGTACACCCTCTGCCGTGAGCCCGGCAACGGGAAAAGCTTTGAAGAAAACCTGACTCGCTTGCAGGAGCTTCTGGCGCAGGTTCCCTCCATCACCCCCACCGTCACCGCCAGCATGACAGGCACGGGCCTTGGAGGGCCTCCCGGTCTGCCGGAAGGCGGCCCCCGGTTCTTCGATGTGGCACAGATCATCGACTTCAACACCCGGGAGGACTGCATGGCCTATCCCGCCACCCCTGCCCACATGGCATTGGCGGAATTCGGAGAAGGGGTCATTGAGCAGGTTGCCTGCATTGATTTTGAATACTGATTTCAGTTACAACTGGGGCAAAAAGGACGCGTCGCAAATTATCTTGCAGCGCGTCCCATTTTTTATTTTACATGGTCAGGCCGTTCTGAGCCGCCACCAGATTTTTAACACAATAGATCTCCCGCAGGGTATTCTTCTGGATCTTACCGGTGGCATTTCTGGGCACCTGTGTAAAGATCACCTTTTTCGGCCGCTTGTACCGGGGCAGTGCCATGCAAAAGCGATTCACTTCCGCCTCGGAAAGGGTATACCCCTCCTTGACCTCGATCACCGCTGCGGTGATCTCACCCAGACGCTCGTCAGGCATACCGATTACCGCAACATCCTTGACCGCATCATGCCCCCGGAGGAAATCTTCGATCTGAACCGGGTAGATATTCTCACCGCCGGAAATGATTACGTCCTTTTTCCGGTCAACCAGGAAATAGAATCCGTCCTCATCCTGCATGGCCATATCGCCGGTTTTCAGCCAGCCATCTCCGGTGAGCACCTGCGCAGTGGCTTCAGGGTCATTGTAGTAACAGGTCATAACACCCGGGCCCTTAACATAGAGCTCGCCCACTTCGCCCTGTTCCACCTCGGCACTGCCGTCCTCCTCCACGATCTTGCACTGCCAGCCATAACCGGGAACGCCGATTGCACCAACCTTGTGGATGTTCTCCATACCCAGATGGACACAGCCCGGGCCGGTGGACTCAGACAGACCGTAGTTGGTGTCATATTTATGATTGGGGAAATAGGACAGCCAGCGTTTTACCAGCACAGGAGGCACCGGCTGGGCGCCGATATGCATCAGCCGCAGCTGTTCGGTATGGAAATCAGACAGCTTCAGGTCTCCCCGATCCAGGGCATCCAGAAGATCCTGCGCCCAGGGAACCAGCAGCCAGACGATGGTGCACCGTTCCTGAGAAATGGCACTCATAATTGCATCCGGGGTGGTGCCCTTCAGCAGCACCGCCTTGGAACCGGAGAACAGGCTGCCAAACCAGTGCATTTTTGCGCCGGTGTGGTACAGCGGGGGAATCAGCAGGAAGCAGTCCTCCCGGGTCTGCTCATGGTGTTTCTGCTCCATCCGGGCAGACTGCATCAGGCTCTCGTGATTATGCAGAATTGCCTTGGGGAAACCGGTGGTACCGGAGGAGAAATAAATGGCCGCGTCATCCTCATCCTCGATCCGAACCAGAGGAGCAACAGAGGAGAAATTCACGACCTGATGGTCATAGTCCTCAGCAAAGGTGGGACAGATCCCGGCACCAACATACATCAGCAGCCGGTTGTCGCTGATATTGTCACAGATCTCCTCAATACGTCCAATAAACTCCGGGCCGAACAGCAGCACGTCCGTATCGCTGAGCTTCACGCAGTATTCGATCTCCTGGGCGGAGAAACGGAAGTTCATAGGGACAACCACAGCGCCGGTCTTTAAAATGCCAAAATAGATCGGCAGAAATTCCAGACAGTTCATAAGCAGAATGGCAACCTTATTGCCCCGGCCAATGCCCCGGGACATCAGCATATTTGCCACCCGGTTTGCCTTTTCATCAAAAACCTGCCATGTGATCTCCCGGCGGTAGGCCGTTGTGGGAGCAGGCATAATCAGTTCATACTCTTTCCAGGTAAGCCGTCTTTTTTCCTGAATCTCAGGGTTGATCTCTACCAACGCCACCTCCGGACCGTAAAGCTTTGCATTACGCTCCAAAAGATCGGTAATAGGCATATCTATGCATCCTTTCACAGAAAAGCGCCGACCGGAATCGGCACTTTCATATTTTACTCGTTTAATCTGTAAAAGTAAGTATACAAGGAAACGCCCTCATTGTCAAGTCGAACCGGAAGAATCCCCCTGTTCCTTTTTCCTGCATAAAAATTCAAAAAAAGATCGAATAAACCCGTAAAAACCCTTGCGCTTTTTGCGAAAAAGTGATATGATAGCAGTTGCCTAACTTAAAATCAGCTTACTGCGCCATAAACGGCGATTTCTTTTTTGGCTGAATAAGCAGGACTTCTCTTTTACGAAGGAAGTGCAATATGGCAAGCACAAATCATGCCACTGATAAGTTAACTGAAGAGTTAAAGGCCCCCGTTCTTGCACTGCTGAGCAAGGGGCAAAAGGCTGGGATGCTCCAATCCTCCGAGATCCTCAGCACTCTGGAAAAGCTGGATGTTAATCCCGATCAGATCGAAAGCATCTATGAGTCCATCGAAAACATGGGCATTCAGATCGTAGGCGCCGAACTGGAGCTGGATAACGCCAACGATGTTCCCATGGAGGAAGAAGAAGAGCTGGTTGACCCGGTAGAACTGGCTGCTGAATACAACCTTGACGACCCGGTAAGAATGTATCTGAAGGAGATTGGTCAGATTCGTCTGCTCACCGCCGAGGAAGAACAGGCACTGGCTGCCCGTGTTGCTCAGGGTGACAAGTATGCCAAGGACAAGCTCACCGAGGCAAACCTTCGTCTGGTCGTTTCCATTGCCAAGAAGTATTCCGGCCGTGGCCTTCACATTCTGGATCTGATTCAGGAGGGTAACACCGGTCTCATCCGTGCAGTGGACAAGTTCGACTATACCAAGGGCAACAAGTTCTCCACCTATGCCACCTGGTGGATCCGTCAGGCCATCACCCGTGCACTGGCAGATCAGGCCAGAACCATCCGCGTTCCGGTACAT
>CAZFGL010000051.1:0-15292 GCA_964518645.1 uncultured Oscillospiraceae bacterium
TACTGATTCGCCCGTCCTTACACCGTTGATGCCGATAAATTTGGGGTGAATGGAGCAATCTGTTCGCCCCACACCTTTATCGACCATGTATGGTAAATTATCTCTGGAAAGGTCACGCCATGGTATCAACCAAATTCCTAAAACAGAATCATCTGTTCCGCCGTCTGTACCAGAAGGGCAAAAGTTCCGCCGGACGCTGTCTGGTTGTCTATTGCCGCAAAAACGGTCTGGACTATAATCGTCTGGGTCTTACCACCGGTACCAAGCTCGGCCACGCCGTGGTTCGTAACCGCATTCGCCGTCGCATCCGGGAGGTATACCGCCTGTCGGAATCTTCCTATGCACTGGGCTATGATATTGTCGTTGTGGCCCGTCACCGTGCAGCGGATGCCGACTTCCGCGAAATCGAGAGTTGCCTGCACACCCAGTTCCGGAAGCTGGGCATTATGGGAAAGGAGACGCCCCATGAAGAAGATCCTTCTGTGGCTGATTCGGTTTTACCGGAATAATATCTCCCCCATGTTCCCGCCCCGCTGCCGTTTTACCCCGACCTGCTCCGCCTACGCCCTTGAGGCAATCAAGAAGTATGGCCCGTGGAAAGGTGGCTGGCTTACCATTAAACGACTTCTTCGGTGTAACCCCTTTCACAAGGGAGACTATTTTGACCCGGTGCCCTGAGCACCGGCATACCCCTATAACTGGAGGTAACAAATGCATTACGTTCTTATGCCCTTTGCCTGGCTGCTCCGGACACTCTATGATCTGTTCGGCAACTATGGCGTTGCGCTGATCCTGTTCTCCCTCATCACCAAGCTGATCCTGCTCCCCTTCAATGCGAAGAGCAAGAAGAGCATGATGAAAACCGCACGACTGGGCCCCAAGCTCAAAGAGCTGGAGAAGAAGTGCGGAGACGACAAACTCAAGTATCAGCAGGAGATGTCCAATCTCTACCGCAAGGAGGGTGTCAGCCCCACCGGTGGTTGTCTCTGGAGCCTCCTGCCCCTGATCCTGCTCATGGCGCTGTATTATGTCATTCGTCAGCCCATGACCTATCTGATGGGTCTTTCCGCCGATCAGATCGAGCAGATCAAAACCGCACTTGTAAACTGCAATGTGGATCTTTCCTCCACCAATGCCGCATATCAGGAAATTGTGATGGCACAGCATGTGTTCCAGAACATTGACGCCATCAAAGAGCTGATTCCCGGCATTGCAGAAAAGGTCATCGACTTTACGTTCCTGGGCGTAGACCTGACCCAGATCCCCACATGGAAGTGGCTGTTCAGCGGTCCCTACACCCTGGTCAATTTTGGTCTGTTCATTATCCCTGTTCTTTCCGCCTTCTCTCAGTGGGCTTCCATGCAGATTTCCCAGAAGCTCAACGGCTCCGTAGCCACCGACGACAAGGGCGAGAAGGATGACGACGCTGCTGCCGCCGTCAACAAGAGCATGAAGAGCATGACCTGGTTCATGCCCATCTTCTCTCTGATCATCGGCTTCAGTATGCCCGCTTCCATGTGTGTATACTGGATCGCTCAGGCTGTGTTCAACACCGCTCTGGACAGCATCCTCACCCTCCATTACCGCAAGGTATATGATGCTGAGGACGCCATCAAGCGTGAAAAGGCTGCTGAAGAGGCTGCCATTGAGGCAGAGAAGGAAGCACGCCGGGCTGAGCGCCGGGCTGCAAATCCCGAAGGCTACGCCAACCCCAATACCAGTCGCCGCAAGGTGAAGAAGCAGCAGAAGGCTCTGGAAGAAAACAACGAATTTGCCGGTTACGGCAAGCTCACCGACGAAGAGAAGGAAGAGATCCGTCAGCAGGCTCATGAAAAGGAGCTTCAGCGGGGCGGTCTGTCCGGCGATCCCAATCGTCCCTACTCCCGTGGCCGTGCTTACAACCCGGATCGTTACAGCAAATCTCCTTCCAAGGCAGAGAAAAAGGAAGAAAACTGATTCTCAGGACTGTCTCTGGACAGTCATACATAAAGGAGCAACAATTATATGTTGAAATTCATCGAAGCCACCGGCAAGACCCTGGATCTTGCAATTCAGGCCGGTTTGGATATGCTCCAAATGGACCGCGACAGTGTCTCTGTGGAGGTTCTGGAGCAGCCCCGCTCCGGTTTCTTCGGCATTGGTGCTACCCCCGCAAAGGTTAAACTCACCTATGAAGTACCGGATCCCGTTCCGGAGAAGAAGCCGGAAGTCAAGCCCCAGCCCAAGGCTGAGGCACCCAAGACTGAGAAGGCTAAGCCCGCAGCACCCAAGGCTAAGGCAGAGGCTCCCAAGGCCGAAAAGGTAAAGCCTGAAGCCCCCAAGGCTGCTGAACCCAAGCCGGAAGCCCCCGCTCCTGTTTACACCCCCGCCCCTGCCGGCACCATGGAAGCCCGTATTGAGACTTTTATGAAGGGCCTGCTGGAGCATATGGGTTCTGACGCTGTCCCCGTGGCCACCAAGACCGCCGAGGACACCTACTCCGTCGAGCTTCAGGGCAACGCACTGGGCATGCTTATCGGCCGCCGCGGCGACACTCTGGACGCCATTCAGCATATCACCAACTATTCCGTGAATCACGGTCAGGGCAAGCGCGTTCGCATCAACGTGGATGCCGAGAACTACCGTAAGAAGCGTGAAGAGTCCCTGATCCGGCTGGCCAACAAGGTTGCCGGAAAGGTCGTGAAGTCCCACCGGAATATCACGCTGGAGCCCATGAACGCTTACGAGCGCCATGTGATCCACGCTGCACTCCAGGATTATCCCGACGTTACCACTTATTCTACCGGAACCGAGCCCGGACGCCGGATCGTGGTTGCATACAGCCGCTACCGCAGCGTCCCCGCAGAGGAAGAATAAAACACTTCACCCCGTCAGTTCAGGCTGACGGGGTGATTTTTTGTCTCTGGGGGACGCAAACTGCATCCCCCTGTCTTTTATTTCAGGAACTCATCCACGGCCTTTGCGCATTCACGGCCGTCCACCATGGCCTTCACCACGAGAGACTGTCCGGTGCGGCAGTCGCCGCAGGCAAAAACCTTATCCATGCTGGTCTGGTATTTTTCCGCTGCAATGTTGGTGCGGGAGGTAGCCTCAAGGCCCAGATGCTCCGCCTTTGGGCCGATAAAGCCCGCTGCCACAATCAGCAGCTGACAGGGGATCCGCTCTTCACTTCCTGGGATCTCCTTCATCACAAGCCGCCGGTTTTCATCCCATGTCTTTTCAAGATGCACCAGCGTGACCCCTTCCAGCGCCCCCTGTGCATCTGTGTGCAGAGCTTTGACGGTGGCCTGATAGATATGGGGATCTTTCAGGTATTTATGGACGCATTCCTCCTGGGAAGAATCAAGCTTGCTCTCCCCGGGACGCTTTGTCAGGGGGCTGTACTCCACCTGAGGCTTTGTGACTCTGGGCAGCATCTCCACCTGTGTGATGGAAGCCGCATTCTGCCGCAGTGCAGTACCAACACAGTCGTTGCCGGTATCACCACCGCCGACGATCACCACGTCTTTCCCCTTTGCATTCCCTTCACCGGTGAGGAAGGGCACTGCATAATGGACACCCTCTCCATTCAGATTCAGGTCTCTGGGGTTTCCGGTACCCAGTGCAAGTACTACTCCATCGTACCGTTCTTTCAGTTCCTCAAGGGTCACGCTTTTCCCAAGGGTCAGGCCGGTCTGGAAGGCAATGCCCATCCGGAGCATGGCATCCAGCTTCCGATCCAATACGCTTTCAGGCAGCTTCATGCCCGGGATACCGTAACGGAGTAGCCCGCCGGGATGCTCTTCCTGACTGATCACAGTCACGGAATGGCCCAGCTTCGCCAGTGTCACCGCCGCAGACAGGCCGCTGGGGCCGGAACCGACCACGCACACGGTTTTCCCTGTGGCGGGTGCGAGTGCTTCCGGTGCGCCGGAGGCATAATGCTGCTCCACCACAAACCGCTCCAGTCTGCCGATGCCTACCGCCTCGGAACGAATGGCCCGTGTGCAGTTGCTCTGGCACTGCTTTTCCTGGGGACACAGCCGGGAGCAGAATTCCGGCAGGGGCGACGCAGAGGAGATCAGGACATAGGCCCCTTCATAGTCTCCCGCACGGACAGCCTTGACAAACTCCGGCACAGGCATTCCTGCGGGACATTCCTTGCTGCACCACCGGGAGGGGCAGCCCATGCACCGGGAGGCTTCCAGCAGTGCTTCTTCCTCGGTATAGGTCTTTTCCACCTCTTCAAAGGTGGTAAGTCGCTGATCCATATCCAGCCGCTGATTCTTTGTGCGGGAATAGGTCATATTGGGATCCTTTACAGGAACAAATACAGAATTGTCAGGCATAAACATCTTGCTGCACCTCCTTAAACTTCTTCCCTGCCGTCAATATATGCGGCCATATTGCCGCCGGCAGTATATGCAGAGGCCACTGCCCATGTCAGCTCGGAAATGGGTGCCAGCTCGCCCTTCCGGTGCATTGCGGATGTACAGTCACCGCCGGCATAGAGACCGGGGATCACACTGCCGTCGTTCCGCAGAACCTGACACTTTCCATTCACCGTTACGCCGCCCATTGCAGCCTCGGAGAATCGCTGACCATAGACCGCATAGTAGGGGCCCTGGTCCATGGGAATGGGCACCAGATGCTCTCTGGCCTTTCCAAAGTCCTCGTCCACACCGATCTCACAGAAATGATTATACCGCCGGATCTCTTCGCAGAACACCTCAGGCTCCGCGCCGATAAGCTTTGCCAGCTCTTCCAGTGTATCCGCCTTCTTCACCGGGGTATCCAGCGTGCTTTCGTGATCGAAATCCTCCTGCCAGGTCTCATAGGTTGCCCAGCGCTTCCGCAGAGCGGGATTTTGCAGGTATCCCTCCACCACAGTCCGGATCTGTTCTCTGGGCATAATGGCATAGGAGATCTCTCTGGGCTGTTTTGCAACGCCCTCGGTGGGATTCATAATGCCGTTTTCTTCGTTCTCCCAGCGTCTGCCTTCCACGTTCACCTGAATGAACTGAGGCTCCAGTGCATAGTCCGCGATACAGTTGTTGAAGGGATGATGCTTGGGACCAAAGCAGGAAACAAACATTCTCTCCGGGTTGGGTTCAACCCCCAGTTCCTTCAGCATGGTAATGCCGTCACCGGTATCCCCGGGTACAGAGAACCGATGGATGGGTGTCTCACCGCCGAAGAAATCAAAATCGCAGTATTTTGCCATGTATTCGTCATTCCGGCCATAGCCACCGCAGGCCAGCATGGCAGCCTTACAGTGGATCACCACTTCACCGCCGGGATCCTGAGCGATCACTGCCTCCAGCTTTCCTGCCTCATCCAGTTTCAGATGGGTCGCAGGGGTGGAAGTCAGGATCTTCACCGGCAGGTTATCCTTCTCAATGGCCTCCAGCATGGTATATTTCAGATGGGTACCGCCCCAGCCGGGGCCGATGGCATCATCCCGGCACAGGAGATTATCCCGGATACGGTTGGGGAAGTCCAGCAGCCCCGGCCCGTAGATGGGGCCATGAGCATCTGCATCTCCCAGATTCACCAGATTCCAAACCCCTTCGCAGGTGCCGAATTCACAGAGCCAGTCAAAGAAATGCCCGGTTCCGTAAACAGCAGTCCGAAGAACGTCCTCTTCCAGCACGTTGTTTGTCACCTTCCGGTAGTGGGCAACGGCCTGCTCCCGGCAGTCCTCCATACCGGCCTTCTCATGCCACTTGGTATATACGGGGAAATATGCGTGGGCATAGTCTGTGTTGCCTCCCAGCTTGCTGCTCTTTTCCAGCAGGATCACCTGCTTGCCCTGCTGCGCTGCCCGCACAGCTGCGGCAATGCCGGTACCACCACCAACTACCACCACATCGCAGTAGAGGTGAACCGGGTCATGCTGACTCACCACAGGCGCCGTTTCCGGCACCTCATGACATGCACCGGTATGGCAGACCTTGGCGCACAGACCACATTCTTTACACTTGCTCTGATCGATCTGATATTTTGTTCCAACGAAATCAATGGCCTGCATGGGACATTCACAGGCACAGTTGTGACAACAGACACAAATATTTCTGTCGATAACAAACATTGCATCAGTTCCTTTCTTCCGGAAAACATCCGTGATTTTTCATTTATATCATACGAAGGGCACTGTTTATTTGCAATAAACAAAAATGCAAACCGGGTATCAATAATCAAAATGCAGAGGCAGCGTTTTACCGCTCTGTAAAATTACGGATATATTCCTCAATTAAATCCGCACAACCGCCAATATCCGAAAGCTCCAGCTGTCTCGCCCGGGATTCTACCGGTTCATCGGTCATGATCCCCAGCAGTTCCTCCTCAGAGGCGATCAGAGGCCGTGCAAGGACTTTTCGGTGAATCTCAATTTTCGGATACCGGCTCTTTTTATACCCCTCCGTGAGAACCACATCCACCTGTGGAAGGCGACGGACAATATCCGCCACCGTCAGTTCCTCCGGGGGCTGCTCGATCATGGCCATTTTTTCCCGGTTGGAGATAGTCACCACATCCGCCCCGGCCGCCGTAAAGCGATAGGTATCCTTCCCCGGCCGATCCATTTCAAACTGGTGGGCATCGTGCTTCAGCACCGCCAGCCGGAGTCCCCGGCGTTTCAGTTCCGGGATCAGCTGTTCCAGAAATGTGGTCTTTCCTGTACCGGATTTCCCCACAAAGGTAATGATAGGTGTTGTTTCAGGATTCATTGTCTCTTCCTCCTACGGGCCGCCATGCCCCCGAGAGTAGCTCTGCGCCCAATTTGATTTCTTCATCCGTCAGCCCCCCGAAGCCCAGCAGTATGGTGCTTCGGTAGTCCTCCGGAACCTGTGTCATATAATATGGGGAGACGGGATAAACCCGAACCCCGGCCCTTTCCGCCGCATCGGTCAGTTCCTTTTCCGTCATGCCGTTGTGAATACGCAGTGTCAGATGATGACCTGCCGGATCTCCCAGAATCTCCGTGTACGCCCGCAGGGGCGACAGGGCTTCCACCAGACACTGTCGCCTGTTCCGGTAATACACCCGCATCCGGTTCACATGGGTCTCAAAATGGCCGGAGGTCATAAATTCCCGGAGCACTTTCTGTTCAAAGCCGGAAACGGTGGAGGAATACCCCCGGTAACGCTGGCGGTACAGCTCCAGCAGCTTTTCCGGTAGCACCATATAGCTGATGCGCAGGGCCGGTGCCACACTTCGGGAAAAGGTACCCAGATAGATCACCCGTCCCAGAGGATCTATGCTTTGCAGAGAAGGGATCGGCCGGGTGTGATAGCGGAACTCGGAATCGTAATCATCCTCGATCACATACCGTCCCTTCCCCTGACTGCTCCAGCGCAGCAGAGCCGTCCGCTGACCGATGGGCATGGCGTAGCCCAGGGGATACTGATGGGAGGGCGTGGTATAGACCACCACTTCGTCCCTGTCCGGCAGATCCGACAGCCGGATCCCCTCCGGTTCCACAGGAATACATGTGACCGGATGCCCCAGCCGTGCAAAGAGGGCGCCGGTATGATTATACACCGGGTTCTCCACCGCCAGGGTCACATTCTCCGAAAGAATATATCCCAGAATCAGCAGCAGATTATCCGTCCCTGCCCCGATGACAACCTGCTCGGGACTGCACCGCACCCCCCGGGCCCGGTACAGGTAGTCAGAGACCGCTGCACGCAGCCCCGGATCTCCCTGTGGCGGTGTCCGCAGGAGAAGTGCCTCGTCGTATTCGTTGAAGCAGTTTTTTAGCAGCCTTCTCCAGACACCGAATGGAAACTGCCCCCGAGCCATGCCTGAGGGAGAAAAATCCACCTGGCAACCCTTCTCCGGCTCCCCCGCCGCCGATGCCACATCCGGCACCACTGCCGCAGCCACCGGAAGCATACCTGTTTCCTGTACAAAAAAGCCCCGCCGGGGACAGGCCTGTATAAACCCCTCCGCTTCCAGCTGACAGTATGCCCCGTCCACCGTATTGACCGAGATCCCCAGCTGCTCTGAAAGCTTTCGCTTGGAGGGCAGTTTTTCTCCGCAGGGGATGGCACCTGTCTGTATTTCATGCTTCAGCTGCTGATAGAGGGTCTGATACAGGGGCAGTCCGCTGTTCTTTTGCAGATCTATCACTGATCTCACTCTTTCCCGTATTATTTCCGTATTTTATGGTATCAGAATTTATGCAAATGTCAATCTGTCCAGCGCAAAAAAAGAGAAGCCTGTTTCCAGACTTCTCTTTTGTAGTTGATTATACCGCCGGATCTGGCAGCGGAGCAGGATCGATGGGTGCAGGCGGCACCGTAGGCACCGGCTCTACTGTGGGCGGAACTGTGGGCTCCACAGGCGTCGTGGGTGTCGGTGTCGTGGTCGGGGGTGTGGTGGGACTGGTGGAGGGGGATGTGGACGGACTTGCACTTGTGGTACCGCCCGTATAAATAATCACGTCCCGCTTGGAATGGACGGTGGTACCCAGACCGCCCATTTCGTCCAGATCCTCCGTGGAATCGGTACGGATCAGGTTTCCTTCACTGTCGTAAACATACCGGGTGATGGCATAGACCTTGCCGGTATAGCCACTCTGATTTTCTCCATAGCCTTCCTTGGTAATGGTGGAATAGGGAATGGTCTGAACCAGTTCGCTGACGATCTCTACAGAGTAATTGTTCACGTCTGTGCCGATCAGGTCAATGTAAACTCTTCCGTTATAGAGATATGCATCTATACGCAGGGGGTAATCGGTGCTGTTCCGGAACATGAAGTCAACACTGCCCCAGTATATCGTTGCATCCAGACCGCCGGGAACATAGTCAACGGTAAACATATGCCCCTCTCTGTGTACGATCTCAAGATCCGCATACATGCAGCAGTAGTAGATAGTTGAGGCAACCTGGCAGATACCGCCGCCCAGAGCAGGCTCGGAATTGCCGCCGGTATAAATGATACCCTCCCGGTAACCCTTCTCTGCGGTACGCTCACCTACAACCTCGTTGAAAGAGAACACATCGCCGGGCTGGAGCACAGTGCCGTTGATGGCGGCGCAGGCCAGACGCAGGTTCTCGGTACGGTTGTAGTTGGAGGCATAGACAGAGCCGTAGGAATACAGCACATCCCGGAAGAGCAGGGAATCCAGTTCTTCCTTGGTCATCTCCGCCGGGGTCTCGTCAAAGGTAAAGGTAAGCTCATCCCCGGCAGAGGCAAGTGCCAACTGCTCGTTGGCCTGTGTCAGCTCTACAGAGGGAACGTAGCCGTTCACTTCCTCCACCACTTCATCCAGATCAGGGTCATAGTATGCATCCTCAGGCTCTGTGGTCATCTGCTCATAGAGCCGATCCAGTGCCACAGTGGCAGGATAAACCATGGTATAGTCAAATTCAATATCGCTGTAGTTGCCGGTCATAAAGGCGTTGGTTACCAGATTATAAAGGCTCTCGGTATCCAGCTTTTTGCTGGGGGTACCGATGGTCACCTTAATGGTGCGGGTATCCATATCCGCATCCACCTCGGACTCCTTCAGTTCTGTGGAAACATTGGCCGCAGTGGTGTCGATCAGTTCCCGGATATAGACGGTATCGATCTCCACAGCTGTGGAAATGTCAATATCGTTTCTTCTCCGCTGAGCCGCCTTGATTGCACGGGCCATGGCAAAGGCATTGTTGGAGTTTCTGCCATAATTATAGGCTTCCTCCACGGCTGCATCCACATCAATGAGCAGGGTATCCTGATCCGGCTTGAAGGTCAGCACCTGATCCGGCAGGATTACGTTTACCTTCTGCTGTTCCGTATCGGAGAGGGGGTACCGATGGTCACCTTAATGGTGCGGGTATCCATATCCGCATCCACCTCGGACTCCTTCAGTTCTGTGGAAACATTGGCCGCAGTGGTGTCGATCAGTTCCCGGATATAGACGGTATCGATCTCCACAGCTGTGGAAATGTCAATATCGTTTCTTCTCCGCTGAGCCGCCTTGATTGCACGGGCCATGGCAAAGGCATTGTTGGAGTTTCTGCCATAATTATAGGCTTCCTCCACGGCTGCATCCACATCAATGAGCAGGGTATCCTGATCCGGCTTGAAGGTCAGCACCTGATCCGGCAGGATTACGTTTACCTTCTGCTGTTCCGTATCGGAGAGGGACGCTTCAATGGCTTCCTTAGCCTCCTCCTTGCTCATTCCGCCTACATCCACACCTGCCACATAAACATTGGGCAGGATCTTACTGTAGTTGGAATACCGGAGGGCATACATACCGATGCCGCCTGCCACAGCGATGGCCAGAACCAGCATCACGATCAGAACGATCAGAACCGGTGTTGCACTGCTGCGTTTTTTTCTTCTTCTGCTCCCCTGCGCCGAACGCTGGGCGTTGGTCGGACGCTGACCGTTTACAGGCCGCTGTGCCCCGGAAGGACGCTGACCATTGGTCGGACGCTGACCATTTGCAGGCCGCTGGCCGTTAGCCGGACGCTGACCGTTTGCAGGGCGCTGGGCACTGATATATCGCTGGCCGCTGGAAGAGCGCTGGCCATTGGCCGGACGTCTGGCGCTGCCGGAGGGAGACGCGCTTCTGGAGCGCGGATTCTTTTCCTGACTTATGATAATCTCCACCTTACTTAAGACAGAAATCTCTGTCGTATTTGTTCAACAATGATACAGAGTACATTATAGCTTGAATCCGGGAATATTTCAATGGATTTCATCGCTTTTTAAAAAATAGTAACATTTAACATGCAGACTTTATGCCGTCTCACTGCGGAAGGAGGCGTATTTCTTCACAAAATACTCTGCCACCTTCAGGGGATCCTCTCCTTTTCCCAGGCGCAGGGTCAGTTTGGGGGTATCCCCTGCGGAAAACAGCACCCGTTTTTTCAGGTCGTTGTCCGCACAGATCCCGCTAACCGCCGCAAAGTCGATGGTGCGCAGAGTAAAGAGCAGATTTGCCCCCTTCTGAGTAATCTCCGAGAAGCCCATTTCCGCAGCTCTGGCCCGGAGAAGGGCCACATTGACCAGCGCATTCACCGCTCTGGGAGGTTCGCCGTAACGGTCGATCAGCTCGTCGATCACGTCATCCGCATCTGTCTCGCTCCGTACTGAGGCGATTCGCCGGTACAGTTCCATCCGCTGTTCTCCCGAGGATACATAGGTTTCCGGGATATGGGCGGAAACATTCAGATCTGCGGTGCAGTTTTTCTCTTCCTCCGGAGTCTCTCCCCGCTGTTCCAGCACGGCCTCCTCCAGAAGTCGCAGATACATGTCATATCCCACCGAGATCATATGGCCGGACTGTTCCGCACCCAGCAGATTGCCCGCACCCCGGATCTCCAGATCCCGCATGGCAATTTTAAATCCGGAACCAAATTCCGCAAATTCCCGGATCGCCCCCATACGTTTTTCCGCCACTTCGGAGAGCACCTTTCCCTTGCGGAAGGTGAGATATGCATAGGCATGGCGGTTGCTTCGCCCTACACGGCCACGAAGCTGGTGGAGCTGGGCCAGCCCCAGCTTATCCGCATCCTCAATAATCAGGGTGTTCACATTGGGAATATCAATGCCGGTCTCAATAATGGTGGTACACACCAGCACCTGCAATTCTCCGTCCGCCATCTGCTGCATCACATCAGACAGCTCTTCCTCATTCATCTTCCCGTGACCGATTCCAATGGCCACCCCGGGCAGCTTATTTTGCAGCCGGGCGGCAGTCTGATGAATGGAATCCACCCGGTTGTGGAGGTAATATACCTGACCGCCCCGGCCCACCTCCCGGCGAATGGCATCTGCCAGAATATCCAGATCATGCTCGATCACATAGGTCTGAACCGGGTAACGGTCGCTGGGGGGCTCCTCAATGGTGGACATATCTCTCAGTCCGCTGAGCGCCATATTCAGGGTTCGCGGAATGGGGGTTGCAGACAGGGTCAGCACGTCCACGCCCCGGGACAGTTCCTTCAGCCGTTCCTTGTGGGAAACACCGAACCGCTGTTCCTCGTCCACGATCAGAAGCCCCAGATTTTTAAACTGAACGCTTTTCTGTAAAAGCTTGTGGGTCCCCACCACCAGATCCACCGTTCCGTATTCCATGGCATGGAGGGTGGCACGCTGCTGGGCAGCGGTACGGAACCGGGACAGCACATCGATATTCACCGGGAAACCGGCAAAACGCTTCACAGCTGTCACATAATGCTGCTGTGCCAGAACCGTTGTGGGCACCAGAATGGCACACTGTTTGCCATCCATAATACATTTCATAGCCGCGCGGAGGGCCACTTCTGTCTTGCCGAAGCCCACGTCCCCGCACAGAAGCCGATCCATGGGGGTGGACGCCTCCATGTCCGCCTTGATTTCTTCGATACACCGGAGCTGGTCATCCGTCTCCGCATAGGGGAAGCTGTCCTCAAACTCCGTCTGCCAGGGGCAGTCCGGAGAAAAGGCATAACCGGGCAGACGTTTCCGCTCTGCGTAAAGCTTAATCAGTCCTTCCGCCAGATCCTTTGCCGCCGCCTTGGCCTTCTGCTTGGTTTTTTCCCAGCTGTCCCCGCCCAACCGGGACAGGCGTACTACGGTTTCTTCCCCGCCGCCAATGTACTTTGCCACCATATCCAGCTGGGTGGCGGGCACATAGAGCACATCCGTTCCCTGATAGGCAATCTTGATATAGTCCTTGGTCACTCCATCCAGCCGCATCTGCTCCACACCGCAGAACCGGCCGATTCCGTGGGACTCATGCACCACAAGATCTCCGGGGCTCAGTTCCGTAAAGGTATTGAGTTTCTGGCGATTGGTTGCACTTTTCTTCCGTTTCCGCTGCCGGCGCACAGGCTGGCTGCCCAGTTGTCCCTCAGTCAGAATTGCCATTTTCAGAGACGGATATTCCATACCAGAGGCCACGGAGCCCTCTGTCAGGATCACCTCTCCCGGCTTTGGCAGCGCCGCCAGAGGGATCTCGATCCGGGCGGTAAGCCCTCTTGCCTCCATACTTTCCAGCAGCAGTTCCGCCCGTCGGCGTGCTCCGGAGAGCACCAGCGTACCGAAGCCGGTACCTGCATAGTGACTCAGATCAGAAATTGCCGTCTCCAGGCTTCCCCCGTAAGAGGGCAGCTGTTTCACCGTCACGGAGATCAATTCCTGAGGCGGAAGGGACTCCGGATATTTTGCGGATAAAAAGTTATCCATATATATGACGCACTTTCCCGTCGAAAGGTTGCACAGTTCGTCAAAGTTTTTATAAAAATCACACAGTTCTCCGGCCATGGTGCCGTGTTCCAGCAGGGAGTCAAAGCCCATGCCGATCTCCACCAGCCGGTTGTCATAGCCCCGTTCCACCGCAATGCGGTCGGAAAACACCACAATGGTTTCTGCGCTTACATAGTCCATTGCGCATGCAAACTCCGGATAGATCAGGGCGCTGTAGCGATCCGCCGCGGAGAATACCGCACCGTTGGCAATGACCTCACTGTCCCCGGCTAGGGTATTCACCAGCGCTTCATTGACATGCTTTCTCCGCTTCTGCCGGGCGATGAGCCACTGAATATCCTCCGCCAGCCCTTTTCGTCCACCGGGATGAAGTTCCGGCAGCACCTCCGCTGTGGGGAGCAACAGCACCCGGTCTATATTTTCCGTGCGCCGCTGAGAAGTGGTGTCAAAATAGCCCATGGAATCCAGCTCATCACCGAAGAATTCCACCCGGACAGGGGCCTTTTCTCCGGGAGAATATACATCCAGAATACCGCCACGAAGCGCAAACTGTCCGGTGCCTTCCACAAGGATGCTGCGCCGGTATCCCAGCTGAACCAGTCGCTCCACCAGATTGTCCAGATCATAGGTTCCCCCTGCCACAAGAGGTATGGCCGAGGAGAACAGCTTTTCTCCGGGCATGGTGCGCAGACCCAGAGCCTCCGCAGAGGCCACCAGCACCGGATACCCCTCCCGCCGGAGGGTATAGAGCATATGGAGCCGTTTGTGCTCCCAGCCTCTGGAGACAGTCGCCCCCAGCAGTGTCAGTTCTCTGGAGGGCAGCACCGGCGGTTTTTCCCCGAGAAATCCTGACAGTTCCTGCGCCATACGATCTGTCGCCAGATCATCCTGACAGACCACCAGAATATTTCGTCCCGTATCCTGATGCAGTGCAGAAATCATATGCGCCCGATGTACGGCACTGAGGCCGGTAATGGCACAGGTCTGATTCTTCTCAGACAGTTCCCGCAGGGTTCTGTATTCCGGCAGTGCCTTCAGCATTTCGTTCAAAAAGTTCATCGGAGCCTCCTTTTCCCGGTTGACCGGCGTACATGTTTTAAAAGCACACAAGGGCTGCGTCCCCCCGGGACGCAGCCTGCTGGTGTTCAACGTTATTTTCCGTTGTATTTGTTGGCCGCAGCCTCCGGCCCCTTTTCCATCAGGAGAAGTGCCGCATCCGCCGCCCGTTTATAGGTCTCGTCCATAGACTCCCGCTGAGCCAGCGGGAAGGTGCCAAGAACCCAATCGGCCAGATCATAGTCCGGATGGGGCTTTGCACCCACGCCGATTTTGATTCTGGGGAATTCCTGAGAACCCAGATCGGAAATAATGCTCTTGAGGCCATTATGCCCCCCTGCAGAGCCGTTTTTCCGTACCCGGAGCCGTCCCGGCTCCAGAGAAATGTCATCAGACAACACAATAATATGTTCCGGAGGGATCTTATAGAATCTGGCGGCAGCCTGAACGGATTTTCCGCTGAGATTCATATAAGTGGTGGGTTTGAGCAGAATCACCTTTTTGCCGTCCACAGTGGTCTGCACCATCAGCCCCTGAAACTTCACCCGGTCAACCTTCACCTTCAGCTTTTCAGCCAAAGCATCCAGCGCCGCATAACCCACGTTATGCCGGGTGTTCCAGTACTTACTGCCTGGATTGCCCAGCCCCACGATCAGATAATCACATCCGGAGGAGGATTTCAAAAACATCAGAACAGGGAGGAGATGGAAACTTCTTCGTCGATTCTGGTGATTGCCTCGGCAAACATATCAGCAACAGACAGCTGCTTAATCTTGCTGCCGGTGTAGCCCTCAGGCATGGGAATGGTGTCAAGAACACGGACTTCCTCGAAGTAGCTGTTCTCGATCCGCTCCAGAGCGGGGCCGGAGAATACGCCGTGGCTTGCGCAGCCATAGAGCTTCTTTGCGCCGCCAACCTCACGGAGTGCAGCACAGGCATTGCACAGGGAACCGGCGGTGTCGATCATATCGTCAAAGAGGATGCAGTCCTTGCCCTCTACGTTACCGATGATGTTCATGACCTCGCAGGAGTTGGCCTTCTGACGGCGCTTGTCCACGATGGCAAG
>CAZFGL010000052.1:0-14873 GCA_964518645.1 uncultured Oscillospiraceae bacterium
ACCTTGATCTCAATGCCGCAGGAGAGCACATCGTTCTCGTCCTCCAGATGCAGGCTGGCTTTGCCGCCTCCAAACATCTCCGTAAAGGTCTGGCCGAAATATTCGTTGATCTTCTGAAACTCCTGAGAGAATATCTCCGTCATTTCACCGGTAATGTCAGAAACGATCTTCTGAAGCTCCTTCTGGCTCTTCTCCACATCGTCCCGCTGCTCGGTCAGATAGGTATAACGTTCATTGACACGCTGGAATTCATCAATAGCACCCAGATTGGGGGAACCAAGTCCGTTCATCTTTCGCTTCAGCTCCGCAACACGCTTCTGTGCGGCGCTGACCGACTCGATTTCCACCTTGGCTTCTTCCGCAGTGGTGGCGGTAAGCTCGTAGGTATCCCAGAGCTTGTCCAGGATCTGCTTTTCCTCCATGGCTGTGGTGGTACGCTTCTGATCCAAACGGGCGCATTCGCCCTCCATATTCATCAGATCTTTGCTCTTCTGCTGCGCTTCCCGTTCTGTCTGGGTTTTCTTTGCCTCAAGGCTTGTGCGCTTCTCGCTGTTTTCAAGGACAAGCTTCTGCTTTTCCCCGCTTTTCACTTCAAGCTCATCGATCTCACGCTGCTTCTGTTCGATCTCCCCGGCAATGGACACATTCTCCCGCTTATACTCATTCAGAAGGCTCAGCTGCTGTTCCCGGTCTCCACTGAGGGCATCGGCCAGTTCCTGGAGCTCCTGACGGCTGCTGCGGTTGCTGTCCAGTTCCGCATCCAGAGCGGTCTGCTTCAGGCTGGTTTGATGGATATCCTCCTGGAGTCTGGAAACCGCACGATTTGCATCATCCACACGCTGCTGCACCTGAGAAATAGTTACCTCAAGTGCCTCTGCCTTCTCCCGGCATTCCATGGACTGCTGATTGAGCATATCATTCTGATTCTGGCCGCCGGTAAGCAGATTATCCACAATGGCCAGTTCCCGGTCAGCGGAAGCAATGGCCTCAGCCAGCGTATCGTTCAGCACCGTATAATGGTTTTCCTGCTGGCGAAGCTTCAGCACCTGATCCTCCTCATTGCGGAGGGCGTTCTGGGCATCTGCGATCTCCGCCTCCGCCTCGGCAGCTGCCTTCGCCAAATTCTGAAGCAGCTGTTGGGCCTGGATCTGCTGCTGCTGAAGCTTTTCCTGCTGCTGTTCCATTCTGGCAAGCTCATTTGCCCGGGTGAGCACACCGGAGCTTTTCGCAGTGGAGCCACCGGTCATGGAGCCGCCCGCATTGAGCACCTGACCATCCAATGTCACGATCCGGAAACGGTGACCAAACCGGTTGGCAATGGTAATGGCACAGTCCATATCCTCTGCCACAGCGGTTCTGCCCAGCAGATTCTCCATAATGTCCCGGTATTTCCCGTCATAGCTGATCAGGTCGCAGCCAAGTCCCACAAAGCCGTAGGAATCCTCCAGCCCCTTTTCCTGAAGCCGGCGGCCACGGATGGCATTCATGGGCAGGAAGGTGGCTCTGCCCCCGTCCCGTCTTCTCAGAAGGCCGATGGCTGCCTTGCCCTCCTGTTCCGTGCCAACCACCACAGAGCCCATAGACGCCCCCAGTGCAGTTTCGATGGCCACGGTATATTCGTCTTTTGTACGAAGCAGCTTGGAAACAGGGCCATGAATTCCCTTCAGATTTCCCTTTGCCGCCTCCTGCATGACAATGCGGGTCGCTTTGGAGTATCCCTCGTAATCCCGCTCCATCTCCCGGTACATGCGGATCCGGGAGGATATGGTATCCAGCTGTATTTTCAGCTGATTACAGCTCTCTTGCTGAGATTTGTGCTTATTCACTCTGCCCTGTGCCCGGAGCTGATAACCGGTAATGGTATTTTTCAGGGATGCGGCTTTTCCCTCAGCCTGCTTCAGAGCATTCCTGTTTTGGCTGGCAGCCTCAGCGGTCTCCTGCTGTTTTGCCAGAGAATCCTTCCGGGTCTGCTCCACCTGCAACTTTCGGTCTGTAATATTCTGAACGCTTTGCAGATTCGCAGCAATGGTACTGCGCAGCTCTGCTTCCTGCGCAAGAAGCCTGTTCTTTTCCTGCTGACGTTCGTTGAGTTCCCCCAGCTCCTTCAGGGCATTTTCCTGTGCCAACCGAAGTGCACTCTCCTGCTCCTTCTGAATGGCAAGCTGTGTTATCTTTTCTTCACGGATCTCCGTCATACGCCGATCCCGGGTCTTGATCTGGGCTTCCAGATCACCGCTCCGGCTCTGCTGTGCTGACATTTCCTTTTCCAGCCGTGCAATGTTGGCCTCATTTCCCCGCATCCGGGTATTGAGCACCGCAACATCACTGCGCCGATTGGCGACCTCCGCATTCACCTCTGACATCTCGGCACGGAGCTTTTCCGCCTCCACGTCCATCTGGCGCAGAGATTCCGCCAGATTCTCCACACGGGCATAGAGTCCTTCCAGGCCGGATTTCCCCTGTTCCAGAATAAACTTTGCGGAGTTATAATCGTTTTCTGCTTTCTTCGCAGTCTCCGACAGCTTTTCCAGCTGACTGAGCCATACGGTAACTTCCAGTCCCCGGAGTTCATCCCGGAAGATCAGGTATTTTTTTGCTTTTTCCGCCTGCTCCCGAAGGGGCTCCACCTGCAACTCCAGTTCGGAGATCTTATCATTGATACGGAGCAGATTGTCCTGGGTCTGCTGAAGCTTCCGTTCCGTCTCCTCTTTCCGGTGACGGTATTTGGAAATGCCCGCAGCCTCCTCAAAGATCTCACGGCGGTCGGTGGACTTGGCCGACAGGATCTCGTCGATACGTCCCTGACCGATGTTGCAGTAGCCCTCCTTACCCAGACCGGTATCCATAAACAGCTCGTTGATGTCACGAAGCCGGGCAGACTGGCGGTTGATATAGTATTCGCTGTCGCCGGAACGATAATACCGGCGGGTGACCATAATCTCGCTGGACTCCATTTTGAAGATCTGTTCAGAATTGTCCAGCACAAGAGACACCTCCGCAAACCCCACCTGAGGTCGCTTCAGAGTGCCGCCGAAAATGACGTCCTCCATCTTGCTGCCCCGGAGCGCTTTGGTACTCATTTCTCCCATGACCCAGCGGATGGCATCGGAAATATTGGACTTTCCGCTGCCGTTCGGCCCGACGATGGCAGTAATATCGCTGCCGAAGGTCATCACCGTCTTGTCCGGAAAGGATTTAAATCCCTGGATCTCGATTGCCTTTAAATACACAGGTTCACCTCATAAATACTCAGATGATTAACCTTGATATAATATCAGGAAATCATTCATTTTTCAAGGTAATTTCCCACAGTTCCTCCCCATCGGGCAGAACTTTTATTGCACCGATGGAAAATTTCTGCCGGAGGGCAAGGATATTCTCCCGTTTTTGTCCCACCATTACGCTTACCCGCCTGGGATGGACGGAAAACACTGCACACGTTCTGCCCGCACACCCTTCCAGCAGTTTCTCTGCCCTGCGCAGATACATTCTGGAGAGCACCTTCTCCCCCAGCGCCGGGTGATATGCCCCCGCCACTGCTCCGCCACCGCTGAGCAGTTCCGTGGGATTCAGCCCCACCCGAATCACCGGGATCCCTGCCTGTAAAAATTTTTCATAAAGCGTCCCGCAAAGTTCCACCGCAGTTTCCACCTCATGGGGGCTGTAGGTTCCGGCGGTCATCATCCGTTCCAGTTCTGTCCCGGCCAGCACCACCGTGGGATAGATCCTTACCCCATCCGGCTTCAGCTTTATGATCTCCTCTGCGGTATATACGGACGCCACTCCATCATCTCCGGGAAGTCCGGTCATCATTTGCAGGATCACCTGCAAGCCTCCGGCCTTCAGGAGCCTTACCGCATTTCGGGTATCCTCCGGCGTGTGTCCCCGTTTTGACAGCCACAGCACCTGCTCGTCCATGGACTGGCACCCCAGTTCCACCGTGGTAACCCCATATCTTTTCAGTCGTCTGACGGTCTCTTCATCCACCGCATCCGGTCTGGTGGAAACACGGATGCTCCGGATCTCCCCCGTTTTGCACCTGGGCTGCACTGCCTGAAGCAGCGCCTCCTGTTCCTCCGGAGGAATGGCTGTGAAGCTGCCTCCGTAAAATGCCACTTCACATGTATCCCCAGCCCGGTTCAGCCCTGCTTTTACTTCCTCGGCCACCATCTGCGGGGTCACACCGGCACCCTGTCCGGTGATTTTTTTCTGATCACAGAACACACACCCATTGGGACATCCCAGATGAGGAATAAACAGGGGGATGATCTGTCTTTTTGCCATATCTCATTCTCCATAAACAGCCAAGGGGCTGCCAAGGGCAGCCCCAACATGTACTTATTCCTCCGGGAACAGCCGCAAAATCGCCTGATGTGCCGCATCCTGCTCCGCACGCTTCTTGCTGGAGCCCTTACCGCTGCCCACCGTTTTCCCATTAAGGCTGACCTCTACCAGAAATGTCTTATCGTGATCCGGGCCTTCCTCGCCCACAAGCGCATAGGAGATCACCTGATCCCGATTTCTCTGAACCAGTTCCTGAAAACGGGTCTTATAATCCCCGTTCCCGCCGGATTTGATCTCCTGCTGGAGAATAATTCTGTGAATGATCTCCGTGGGGACTTTCATCCCGCCGTACAGGTAAGCCGCAGCCAGAACTGCCTCAACCGCATCCGCCAGCATGGACGGACGATGACTGCCGCCTCCGTGGCTCTCTCCATGGCCCAGACGCAACACTTTCCCCAGCTGAAGCCGTTTTGCGACCTCCGCCAGATTCTTTTCACAAACCAGCTCTGCACGCAGCTTGGTCAACTCACCTTCGGGCTTATCCGGATAGGTTTTATAAAGATGCTCTGCAACGACCACACCCAGAATGGCATCGCCCAGGAACTCCAGCCGCTCATTGCTGCCCATCCCCTCTTTACGATGCTCGTTGGCATATGAGGAATGGGTCAGGGCATTTTGCAGCAGAGTTTTATTCCGGAAAGAATAACCCAGATTACGTTCAAACTCAGAATACACGCTATGTCCCCTCTTACCCTTCTTTTTTTCGTGTCATCTTGTCTATGTTATCAGCAATCGCCTGGCAGACACCGGTTTCCACACAGATCTTCGCCTGCCGGATCGCATTCATCATGGCCCGGGCATCGGAAGAACCGTGGGCCTTGATCACAGGCTTTGTAATGCCCAGGAACATGGCGCCTCCCACCTCACTGGAATCCAGCAGCTTTTTGAAATCGTTGATCCCGCTCCGGCAGAGCAGAGCACCCAGCTTTGTTTTCCAGTTCTTTTTGAACATGGCCTTGAGCTGATGTGCCATAAAGATGCCCGTTCCCTCAATGGACTTCAGAAGCACATTGCCATCGAAGCCCTCGCAGACCACCACATCGCAGCCACCGGTAGGAACATCCCGACCTTCCACGTTGCCCAAAAAATTGATATGGCCCTTTTCACCGGCCTCCTTCAGAAGTGCATAGGTCTCCTTCTGGAGTTCCTTGCCCTTGGTCTCCTCAGAACCGTTGTTCAGGAGTCCCACCCGGGGATTATTCACACCCAGATACTTTTCTGCGTAAAAGGAGCCCATATAGGCAAACTGCATCAGATACTCCGGGGTGCACTCATTGTTGGCACCTGCATCCAGGATCACACACTTCCCCAGCTCCGTGGGGCACACAGGGCAGACCGCAGCCCGCTTGATCCCCCGGATCCGCTTTGCCACCAGCGTGGCAACGGTAAGCAGTGCGCCGGTATTGCCGGCAGACACAAATGCGTCTCCCTGACCGGCCGCCAGCAGCTGTGCCCCCACCACCATGGAGGAATCCTTATTGGTACGAAGAACCGCCGTGGGGTTGTCGCACATGGTCACAACCTGGGACGCAAAGGCGATCTCCACCCCCTGAGGCAGGGTATCAATCCCCTCTTCCTTCAGGCATTCCAGAATGCGGTCGCTCTGACCCACCAGTACGATCTCTACATCAAAGGCTTTCGCTGCCTCAATCGCGCCCAATACCTGCGCCTTGGGCGCATTGTCGCCGCCCATTGCGTCTACGATAATTTTCATACGCGCTCCTTTCCCCCTCTTACAGACGGGCTGCAATTTCATCAATGGTCTCAAGAGCCCTTCGGCTCACTTCCAGATAACGATCATGCTTTCTGCCTTTGAACTTGTAATTCAGCTGATCGATAATACCAAAGTTCACATTCATCGGCTGGAACTTTACAACGCTCTCATCGCTGATATACCCGGCAAGAGCACCGATCCCGGTCCAGGTGGGGAAATTCACAGGTTCCTTCCCCTGGATCTTTCTCCCCATTTCCAGGGCTGCCAGCATACCGGAGGCGGTGGATTCAATATACCCCTCCACACCGGTCATCTGCCCGGCAAAGGCGATCTCCGGATTTTTCCGGGCGCAGTAATAGCGATCCAGCAGTCTGGGCGAATCCAGATAAGTATTCCGGTGCATGACACCGTAACGGAGATACTCTGCATTCTTCAGCGCAGGGATCATGGAGAATACTCGCTTCTGCTCCGGCCAGCGCAGATGGGTCTGGAAGCCCACAATATTGTAGATGCTGCCGGACTGGTTGTCCCGGCGCAGCTGCACGACCGCATATGGCTCTTTCCCGGTCTTGGGATCCTTTAACCCCACCGGCTTCAGGGGCCCGTAGCGCAGGGTGTCCACACCTCTCCGTGCCATAACCTCAACGGGCATACAACCCTCAAACACCTTTTTGTCCTCAAAGCCATGAACAGCGGCCTCTTCCGCCTGAACCAGCTCCCGATGGAACGCCAAGTATTCCTCCTCATTCATGGCACAGTTGATATAATCCGCAGAGCCCTTGTCATACCGGGATGCAAACCAGCAATGCTCCATATCCAGGGATTCAAAGCTTACAAGGGGTGCCGCCGCGTCATAGAAATTCAGGCCGTTGCTGCCGTCAAAAAACCGGCTGATGGTCTCGGCCATGGGGTCAGAGGTAAGGGGGCCGGTGGCGATGATTGCAGGGCCCTCAGGCATCTCCGTAAGCTCGCGATGCTCAATGGTGATATTCTCGTGCTGCTCCAGCACATCGGTAATGGACTGTGCAAAAGCCACCCGATCTACGGCCAGCGCACCGCCGGCCTTTACCCGGTTTTCCTCCGCACATCTCATGATCAGGCTGTTGAGCCGACGGAGTTCCTCCTTGAGAAGACCGATGGCATTGGCCAGAGAATCTCCCCGAAGGGAATTGGAGCACACCAGCTCTCCGAACAGGTCCGAGTGATGGGCGGGAGACTTTTTATGGGGCTTCATCTCGATCAGGAGAACCTTCAGCCCCATATTGGCCAGCTGCCAGGCTGCTTCGCTTCCCGCCAGTCCTGCGCCCACGACTGTGATATCATACTTCATGGACGTCCTCCTCTTTCTTTTCCGCTGCCTTTTTGGTCTTTGTGGTTGTTTTCTTGGCCGTGGTTTTCTTTGTCGCCGTTTTACCGGCAGTAGTCTTTTTCGCCCCGGCCTTTTTCGTCGCAGTTTTCTTTGCGGTTGTTTTCTTTTCTGCGGCCTTCTTAGCCCCGGTCTTTTTTGCAGTGGCTTTCCCGGTTTCGGTGGTCTCCTTCACCTCAGTCTCCTGCGCTTCCTCCGAACCTGTATCGGTTTTCTTCTTCCGATAGCCGGGACGAAGCTCCTCCGGGGTGAAGTTTTCACATTCCGCATTGATACAGAAGGTCTTTTTCTGTCCCTTACCGGACTTTTTAAACAGGCTCTTTCCACAGAACGGACAATCCTCCGCTGTGGGAACCTCCCAGGACATGAAACCGCATTCCTTGCCCTTTTCACAGGCGTAATAGGCATATCCCCGCTGAGACTTCCGCTTCAGCATGCCGCTTCCGCAAACCGGGCAGCGACCGGGCATTCTTTCCGCCAGAGGCTTGGTATTGGTACACTCCGGATAACCCGGGCATGCCAGAAAGCGTCCAAAACGACCGCTTTTGATCACCATATTCTTGCCGCAGACCTCGCAGATCTCATCTGTGACTTCATCAGGCACCTTAATTCTGGTGTCCTTCAGCGCCTCCTCTGCATCCACCATCTCCTGATGGAAGTTGGCGTAGAAATCCCGGAGAACCTGCTTCCAGTATATATCCCCCGCTTCAACGCTGTCCAGACGCTGCTCCATATTGGCCGTGAAGGTCACATCGATCACGTCCACAAACCGTTCCTTCATCAGGTTGGTAACCACTTCCCCCAGGGGGGTGGGGCTCAGACGTTTATCCTGCTTGATCACGTATTCCCGATCCAGAATGGTAGAGACGGTGGAGGCATAGGTACTGGGTCGCCCGACCCCTTTTTCCTCCATTGCCTTTACCAGCGTTGCCTCAGTATACCGGGCAGGGGGCTGGGTAAAATGCTGCTGTTTCTCATAGCTGTCCAGCAGCACGGTCTCCCCCTCCTGAAGATTGGGCAGGGGCGTCTGCTTTTCCTCGGTCTCGTCGTCCTTTCCTTCCTCGTACACGGCGATAAAACCGGGGAATTTCAGGCTCTGATGGTTTGCCCGGAAAATGTGTCCAGCGGAAACCGTATCAATGGACAGGGTGTCATACACCGCATTGGACATCTGGGATGCCACAAAACGGCTCCATACCAGCCGATAAAGCTTATACTGCTCACTGGTCAGGCTTCCCTTAATGGACTCCGGATCCAGATTTACATTACTGGGCCGGATGGCTTCATGGGCATCCTGTGCCGCATTTTTGGTCTTATACCGGCGGGGGCCTTCTTTATAGAAGTCCATGCCGTAACGATTCTTGATAAAGCTTCCAGCCGCCGCAAGCGCCTCCTCAGAAAGGCGCAGGGAGTCGGTACGCATGTAGGTGATCAGACCCACAGTTCCCTCTCCCGCCACGTCAATGCCCTCATAGAGCATCTGTGCAATGGCCATGGTACGCCGGGGGGTGAAGCCCAGCTTTCTGGATGCCTCCTGCTGAAGTGTAGAGGTGATAAACGGGGGTGCGGGGGTCTTTTTCTTCTCCGACCGCTTGACCGCAGAAACCACAAAGGGGGCATTCTCCACATCCCGAAGGATCTCGTTCACTTCTTCCTCGCTGTGAAGCTCCCGCTTTTTTCCCTCCCCGTGATAGTGGGCAACAAAGCCGCCCGGGCCACTCATTCTCTGGAGGGTCGCATCAATGCTCCAGTATTCCTGGGGGACAAATGCACGGATCTCTTCCTCCCGCTCCACCACCATACGGGTGGCCACAGACTGGACACGTCCAGCAGACAGTCCCCGCCGGATTTTCTTCCACAGCAGCGGAGAAAGCTGATAACCCACAATACGGTCAAGGATCCGTCGTGCCTGCTGGGCATCCACCAGATTCTGATCGATCTCTCTGGGATTCTTGATGCTGGTATTTACAACATTCTTGGTAATTTCGTTAAAGGTGACCCGGTGCGCCCGTTCCTCGGGCAGATCCAGCAGATATTTCAGATGCCAGGAGATCGCTTCGCCCTCCCGGTCCGGGTCAGTTGCAAGATAAATCTGTTCGCTGGCCTCAGCCGCCTGCTTCAGTTCCGAGATAATGGCTTCCTTGCCCTTCATGGGCATGTACTGAGGCTCAAAGTCCGCCTCAATGTCCACACCCATTTTACTTTTGGGCAAATCTCTCAGATGACCCATGCAGGCCTTGACCACATAGTCAGGCCCCAGATATTTTCCAATGGTCTTGGCCTTTGCCGGTGACTCGACAATGACCAGGTTCGATGCTTTTGCCATCGTGTTTCCTCCGATGTCTATCTTATATTCAAGTCAAAGCGCTTTCCGGGCTGCTGGGTCACATATCCCTTCACCTCTAACAGGGTAAGGGAGGCAAGGATCCTGCCTGCCGGTATTCCGCTTTCTGCGATAATGTCATCCACATGCTTTTGACCGCCGGCCAGTATTTCTGCAATGGCACATTCATCAGGGGACAATGTGGATTTCATTTCTTGTAGGTCAATATAATTCCGTTTTTGCGGAATGTCAATTCTATTTTCCTGCTTTTGGAGTAAAATTTTCTCTTCCCGGGATGTTTGATTCGTTTTTTCGTCAATTATCTCTGTTTTTGGCCGCAAATCCGAATCCGCTTCCGGGTTTTCCGGCTGCTGGTCCCGGGGTGCCAGCGTGATCTTTCCGCCGCCCCGGTTATTCTTCACCAGTTCCGGGAACAGAGGCTGATACTCCCGCATAATGTCCCATCCGCAGGTGGCAAGGATCGCCCCTTCCTGCAACAGGGCATTGCTGCCCTCACAGCCTGCAAGACCGATATTCCCCGGTACCGCAAACACATCCCGTCCCTGTTCCAGCGCAAGATTTGCCGTAATCAGACTGCCGCTTTTCTTTGCAGCCTCAACCACAAGGACGCCTAAACTCAGTCCGCTCATAATCCGGTTTCTCTGGGGAAAATTCTGGGGGAGCGGGGGTGTCCCGGGGATAAACTCGCTGATGAGACAGCCATGTTTTTCAATATCCTCATAGAGTCTCGCACCATCCGCCGGATACACAATATCCAGACCGTTCCCCAGAACGGCCGCAACCTGTCCACCGGCAGTCAGCGCTCCCTCCAGTGCAAGGGAATCGATGCCTCTGGCCGCACCGGAAACCACCGTGCCGCCGCAGGCGCCGATCTGATACCCCATACGTTTGGCCACCATCAGCCCGTAGCCACTGGCCTTTCTCGATCCTACCACCGTTACCGCCGGAAGCTCATCAAAGGGCAACAGGGTACCCTTATAATAAAGCACCAGAGGCGGTGTATCTATGTTTTTCAGTCGCTGAGGATACATTGCATCCTGATAAGTAAGCACATGGATCGAAAGCCGTCTGCAATCCTCCACCACACCGTCTGCCCGCCGAAGATCTTTATTCATCAGGGCGTGGCGCTCCCGCTCCGTCAGCCCCGGCACCAGCTTTACCCTCTCCTCATCGGAAAGGAATGCCTCCTCCGGAGAACCGAAATGCTCCAGTGTTCTGCGCTGTCCCTTCAGGGTAAGCCCTGTCAGTGTGCTGAGCCAAATCCAATATCGAAGCTGTGCCATGTTCCTCCGCTCCTTTTTATTAAATCTTTGTCATCTGCCACAGTACCACCGCCGATGCGATTGCCGCATTCAGGGATTCACATCGGGGATGCATGGGAATGATGATCTGTCCATCCGACGCCTCCAGAAGGGCTCTGGAAACGCCCTTGCCTTCACTTCCGATAATTACGGCCGCCCGGGTCAAATCCCGCTGCCGAAGATCCTGCGCCTGCTCAGAAAGCGCTGTTGCCAGGAGCGGGATCTGTTTTTCCCGGCATGTTTTCACCAGTTCTTCCCGCAAAATGGTTCCGGGAGGTGTCCGGAATACAGCCCCCATGGTGGCACGGACTGTTTTGGGATTATAGGGATCACAGCACCCCTCGGTCAGCAGCACGGGAACATCCAGCGCATCCGCAGTCCGCAGGATCGTCCCCACGTTTCCCGGATCCTGAATCCCGTCCAGCACCAGACAGCCGGGACACACCTCCGGAGCCTTCTCCGCCGGGATCCGGCTGATGAAGATGGCCCCCTCAGGCGCTTCCATCTGGGAGATCTGCTCCATCAGCTGACGGGATACCTGTACCCGTCGCACATGACCAGGCAGCTCCGGGCATTTCACGTCCTCCCGAAGGATCACCGCCTCCAGCTGTTCCGGAGCCCAGCGTACCGCTTCTGCCAGCAGCTTGGTTCCGTCTCCCACAAAGAGCCCTTCCGACTGGCGGAACTTTTTCGAGTTTTGCAGTTTCACCAGCTTTGTCAGCAGACTGTTCTGCCGACTGGTAATGACCTCCATCATAATCTCTGCAGCCCCTTCAATTCCTCGTCGCGCCCCATCAGCATCAGGGTATCACCTCTGTCTACCCGGTCGTCGCCACCGGGAGACATCAGGAGCTTCCCCTCCTTGTCGTTTTTAATCGCCAGTACACTGACCTGATATTTCGCCCGCACATTCAGTGCCTTCAGACTTTTTCCATACCAGCTTGCCGGAGGCGTGATCTCCGCAATGGCATATTCGCCAGAAAACTCCATGTAGTCCAAAAAGGTATTGGATCCCAGGCTCTCCACCAGTCTCAGCGCCATTTCCTTCTCCGGGATCACCACCCGGTCAGCGCCAACCCGTTCCAAAGCACGCTTATATATCTCGTTCTGAGCCTTGCAGATGATCTGCCTGCATCCCAGATCCTTCAGATTCATGGTGATGAGCACACTGGCCGCAAGATCCTCACCCATGGCTACAATGGCGCAGTCACATTCTCCTGCCCCCACCGCCCTGAGCACATCCATTTCTCTTGCGTCTCCAATGGCACCATGGGTACAATGCTCCGCCAGATGGGAAACCGACTCCTCATTCTGATCCACCACGATCACCTCGTGGCCCATATCGTAGAGCCGCTCTGCGGCAGCGGAACCAAACCGGCCCAGTCCAATTACAATAAAGGTCTTCATATCATTTCTCCTCTTACCCGATAAGCAGACGAACTTCCGGACGGCGAATGGCGTTATCCGGAGGTGTTTTTGTCATAAACGCAAAGCTTATGGTCACAACCCCCACGCGGCCAAAGAACATCAGCACCATCAGGAGCACCTTGCTGGCCAGATTCACTCCGGCGGTTATTCCCGCGCTGAGTCCCACGGTACAGACCGCAGACACCGTCTCATACAGGCACGCCCCCAGAGGCAATCCGTTGATACAGGACAGCAGCACGCCTCCGGACACACCGCTCAGCGGGAGCAGCAATGCAATACACATGGCCTCGTTCCGCTGTTTCTGACTGATGCGCCGTCCGAAAACCACCACATCCCGTTTGTTCCGCAGCACACTCCACGCCTGAAGCAGCAGGATCACTACCGTGACGGTCTTGATGCCGCCTGCCGTAGAGCCGCTGGAGCCGCCCACCAGCATCAGCATCATGGAAATCAGCTTTCCGCTGCCAGTAAGTCCTCCCTGATCCACAGAGAAGAATCCGGCTGTTCTGGTGGTGCAGGACTGAAACAATGCCGCAAGGAGCTTATCCCCTGTGGATAAAGGCCCCAGTGTGTCCGGGTTGTTCCACTCCACCGCCGCCAGAAGTGCCGCTCCACCAAAAAGGCACAGGGCACTGGTCATAAGAACCAGTCTTGTATGGACGCTGAGTCCCTTGCCCCAGGGATGCATTAGAAGATCATTCCACACAAAGAACCCCAGTCCTCCAATGGTAATCAGCAGTATCACCGTAATATTCACCACAGGATCCCCTGCAAAATCCATCAGGCTGGTGCCGGGCTGTAAAAATCCCAGCAGATCAAACCCGGCATTGCAAAAGGCCGAGACCGCATGGAATATTCCCATCCAGATCGCCTGCTTCCAGGGATAGAGCATGGCAAACCGGATTCCAAGAATCACAGCACCGGTGCCTTCCACCAGGAACGTCCCCAGAAGCACCAGCCGTACCAGACGGATAATGCCACCAAGCTCCCCCAGTGCCATGGCCTGCTGGATCACCAGCCGTTCCCGCAGACCGATCCGCCGGCGGAGTGCAAAGAAGAACACGGAAACAAAGGTCATATACCCCAGCCCGCCGATCTGGATCAGACTGAGCAGAATGACCTGTCCCACAAAAGACCATTGGGTATAGGTATCCACCACAGACAGTCCCGTAACACAGCTGGCGGAGGTGGCGGTAAACACTGCGGTCATAAACCCGCAGCTCTCGCCGCTCCGGGAGGAAACCGGCAGCATGAGCAACACCGTTCCCAACCCGATCACTGCCAGAAAAAATACCAGCAGCACCCGGGCCGCCCGGTCCGGCTTTTTCTTTACATTTTGTCGGAGCTTGCTGTACCCTTTTCCCATAACCAGTCTCCTCATCCATGGCGGAACGGGGTGCTGCGAGCTTTGCCGCAGCACCCCTGTGTCATTTGGGTTATTCTGCCTCGCCGGCTTCAACCAGTGCGTTTGCCATAGCAACTGCCATATCACGGGCATTCCGTGCCTCAGCAGTTCCCCGCACCGTGGTGTAATCCATAATGGACAGATAAATATCCTCCATACCACAGGCTTCCAGCACAGGATTTCCCACAAGGCTCATACGCACCGGGTTATCCTGGTCATAGGGCAGGCCATACTGTCCCAGCTCATCCGTAAAGAATTCCAGCTGGGGATTGGTATATCCATCGGACATATTCTCACTGAGGAGGTACAGTGCCACATCCTCCTGAGAGCCGTACAGGTACATACGCTCCTGATTCTGGCGTCCCAATTCGGTGTTGCCCACGAACAGCACCACATAGTTGATGCTTACCTTGCCATTGCCGTCCAGATCCTTCACTACGGGCTTCAGCACCTGATCCAGCGCATCCAGCTCCTGTTCATCCACAAAGTAGTCTGTGGCAATGACCACCGTAGTATCGAACCGCTCTTTCCGGAGGGAATCAATGGTGATAAATGTGACCGTGCCCAGAATCAGCACCGCAACCAGAAGTGGCCAGCGGTAATGATACCAGAAAACATTCACGAACCAGTGTTTGAATCCACCATTATCAGCAATGGTTTGCTTCAGTTTACTCATGGGACACTTCCTTAATCCAGAGGCTTCATTGTGGGGAACAACAGCACGTCGCGGATGGAAGCGCTGTCAGTAAGCAGCATAATCAGTCGGTCAACACCAAAGCCCAGACCGCCTGTGGGAGGCATGCCGTACTCCAGTGCATTGACGAAGTCATAATCCACCTGTGCCTTGCTGTCAGGCTCCAGAGCCTTGCGCTCAGCCACCTGCCGTTCAAAACGCTGCCGCTGATCAATGGGATCATTCAGCTCGGAGAAGGCATTGCCGAACTCGGTGGCATTGATGAAATACTCAAACC
>CAZFGL010000053.1:0-14684 GCA_964518645.1 uncultured Oscillospiraceae bacterium
CAGCAATGACCTCGCGTCCCTTATAGAATCCGCAAGCCTTGCAAGCTCTGTGAGGCAGAACAGCCTCTCCGCACTTGGGGCACTTTGCGAGACCGGGCACTGCCAGCTTCCAAACGTTGCTACGACGCTTATCACGTCTTGCCTTGGATACTTTACACTTAGGTACGGCCATGTGGTGACACCTCCTTGGTCGAAATTGCCTGATGGCAAATGGTTTACTCCTTATCCTTTAAAAGCTGTTGTAAAACAGCCAAACGGGGATCGAGTTCTTTCTTGCAGTCACATTTTCCCTCGTTCAGGTTTTTTCCGCAGGTACCGCAGAGGCCCTTGCAGTCGGGACTGCACAACATTTTGGAATCCATGTTCAGGATAAAAGCAGTGTTCATGATGTCCTCAAGATCGGCATCATAGCCCTGAAGCAGGAACGTCCAGTCATCCTCATTCTCCTGATGAGCCAGTTCCTGAACCAGTACGGCGGACACATCCTGAGAAAACTCCTGAAGATAATCCGCAGCGCAGCGGTCACAGACACAGTGAAGGGTGGTGGTAAGGGTGGCTGTAAGCAGCAGCACACCGGCCTCATTCTTCACCTGACCCTGGATGGATACAGGTTCGCTGGCAGGGAAAATGCCGGCAAACTCCATCTGGGAGAAGTCCATTGAGAAGCTGAAAGGAACGATTCCGCCGGGTTCGTGGATGATCGAGGCGAGATTAAGAAGCATATAGATAATTCCTTTCATAGTCTGACCAAGATATTATATAGATTTTTGTGTCTCTTGTCAAGGGAAAAGAGTCAATATTTTTGCTTTTAAATTGGCTTTCCCCATGATACAATATAAAAAACATAACATGGAAAGGCAGTTCCATCGATGAAAGCTTTTACTGTAACCAAAAATGATGCAGACCAGCGACTGGATCGCTTTGTGGCGAAAACTGTGCCCCTGCTCCCTGCGTCCCTCAGTCAGAAATATATCCGCCTGAAACGGATCAAGGTCAACGGCCAGCGCGCCCAGCGGGATCAGCGGTTAAAGGTCGGGGATCTGGTGGAGATGTATATTAATGATGAGTTCTTTGAAACGCCCCGGGAGGATAATGCATATCTTACGGTGGTGGCGCCGAAGCTCAACATTGTATATGAGGATGAAAACATTCTTCTGTGCGATAAACGGCCGGGTATGGCGGTGCATCCCCACGACGGTGCGGAGTACGGCAGAACCCTGATCGACCATATTCAGGCGTATCTCTATGCCAAGCGGGAATGGCGCCCCAGGGAGGAACATTCCTTTGCCCCGGCGCTCTGCAACCGGATCGACCGAAATACCGGAGGAATCGTCATTGCGGCAAAAAACGCAGAGGCGCTCCGGATCATGAATGAGAAGATCAAAAACCGTGAGATGGACAAGCGGTATCTGGCGGTGATCCACGGAACCATGAAACCGGTAGAGGGAGAACTGAAGGGGTATATCTTCAAGGATGCGAAAAAGAACCGGGTGTATGTGACAAAGACACCTCAGCCCGGAGCAAAAACTTCTGTGACCAGATACAGAACCCTGGAAAAACGGGGGGATCTGAGTCTGGTGGAGTGTGAGCTGATTACCGGCCGTACCCATCAGATCCGGGCGCAGTTCGCCGCAGCCGGTCATCCTCTGCTGGGAGACGGCAAATACGGCAAGGCAGAGAAGCAGTACGCCCGGAAGTTTCAGGCCCTTTACTCCTATAAGCTGACCTTCTGCTTCACCACCGATGGGGGGATCCTGAACGGGCTGAACGGAAAGACCTTCCGGGTGGAGCATGTGGATTTTGCGGAGGAATATTTTCCCGGAGTCCTGTCCCGATTGCTGGACTGAGATTGCAATGTGTGGGAAATCATGGTACAATATTATAATGAAAAAGTCGAACCGACAGAATTGGAGGTGCGCGTATGAGTAAAATTACACAGGCGATTACGGATTATGTTTTGCAGCTCAAGTTCCCGGCTATGATCCTGCCGCTGGTGCTTCTGGTGCTGATTGTGCTGTTCTTTGTGAAATACCGGAAGGATATGGCGCCGAGGATGGGCACGCTGGAGTGGATCCATAATTTTGACAAGCCCCGGTTTTCCCTGGATGGAATAAGCCATCCTATGGAGCGGAAGGATCTGCTGCCCCTGATTCTGGTGGTGGCGGTCTATGGTGTGGTGGCCTTCTGGAATCTGGGCAGCACCAAGGCTCCGGAGAGCTTTTATACCTTTGATGTGGACAACACCGAAGTGGTGATCGATCTGGGACAGATGCGCAAGATCTCCGGGGTGATGTACTACTCCGGTCTGTATCCCGGGGACTATGATCTGTCCTACAGCGGTAACGGCAGCAACTGGGTGACCTTCCGGGATGAGGACGCACAGCCCGATGGGGATGGAAATCTGAACGATGCGGCCATGCATCAGAGCTATGCGGATCTGTTTAAATGGCAGTACGCCAGCACAGGAGACCGGGTGTTCACCGCCCAGTTTATCCGGATCACTGCAAAAAATCTGCCGATGGAGCTGGGCGAACTGGTGTTCTTCGATGAGAACGGGGAACGGCTGGATGTGTCCAGCGTAGACAGCGTCATGCTGGATGAGCAGGATACAGTGCCGGACAGCCCCAGCTGGTTCAACAGCATGTATTTTGATGAGATCTATCACGGCAGAACTGCCTATGAGCATATCCGGAATATCTACCCTTACGAGATCACCCATCCCCCTCTGGGAAAGCTGATCATTGCGCTGGGAATCTCCATCTTCGGAATGAATCCCTTCGGCTATCGGTTTATGGGTACCATGTTCGGGGTGCTGATGCTGCTTCCCCTGTATGTACTGCTGAAGAATATGTTCGGCAGAACCCGGGTGGCGGTTTGCGGTACGACTCTGTTTGCCTTTGAGTTCATGCATTATACCCAGACCAGAATCGCAACCATCGACACATACGGTGTGTTCTTCATACTGCTGAGCTTTACATTTATGTGGCGCTGGATCTCGGCACCCTATGCAAGCGGCCTGAAAAAGACATGGGCAGACCTTGCCCTCTGCGGACTTTCCTTCGGACTGGGCTGTGCCAGCAAGTGGACGGTCCTGTATGCGGGGGTAGGACTGGCACTGCTGTGGCTTATCCGGGTGATCGTAAAGTATCGGGCAGTTGGCCTTGCCGGTTATGTCCGGGAATTCTGCGGTACTGTGGGACTTTCCGTCCTGTTCTTTGTGGTGATCCCTCTGGTGGTTTACTGCCTTTCCTATATTCCCTATGGGCGGGCGCTGGGGTATACCTTCCCCCAGATGCTGCTGGATAAGAATTATTATCAGCTGGTCTGGGACAATCAGGTGTACATGCTCTCCTATCATCAGGGAGTGGATGCCTATCATCCCTACTCCTCCCGGTGGTATCAGTGGGTGTTTGACCTGAAGCCGATCCTGTATTATCTGGATTATAACGGTCAGACCAAGTCGGCCTTCGGTGCATTCAATTCCCCTCTGATTTCCTGGGGCGGCATGATCGCACTGTTCTCTACCATCGTTGCCTTCTGGAAACGCCGGAAGCCTCAGGTGGTGCTGATCTGGGTGGGATATCTGTGTCAGGTGCTCCCCTGGGTGTTTATCACAAGAACCACCTTTGCTTATCACTATTTCGGCGGCATCCTGTTTCTGGTCATTGCCATCAGCTATGTATTTGCGGAGCTGCTGGAGCGGAATCCGAAAAACGACCGGCTGATGTATGCCTTTACAGCCCTGCAGCTTGCGCTGTTTGCGGGATTTTATCCGGTTCTGTCCGGTGCGGAGGCCAGTATTGATTATTGTGTGTCCTGGCTGAAATGGTTCCCCAAGTGGCCCTGGGGCTGAGAAAAAATCTGTTGAAAACGGCGGCCGTTGCTGCCGGTTATAGTAAGGAATATAGTTTGGAGGATTTTATATGATCGCAATTGCATCAGATCACGGCGGATACGCCCTGAAGGAAAAGGTGAAGGCTCATCTCAAGGAGCTGGGATATGAGGTGCAGGATTTCGGCACCGATTCTCTGGACAGCTGTGACTATCCGGACTACGCTGCCCCCGCTGCAAAGGCTGTAGCTTCCGGGGAATGTGAAAAGGGTATTGTTATCTGCACCACCGGCATCGGTGTTTCCATTGTGGCCAACAAAGTACGGGGTGTGCGCTGCGCACTCTGCACCGATCCCTTTGCCGCAGAGATGACCCGCCGGCACAACGACACCAATGTACTGGCTATGGGTGCCGGTCTTGTGGGGGAGAATCTGGCACTGAGAATTGTGGACACCTGGCTCTCCACCGAATTTGAGGGCGGACGCCATCAGAGACGGGTGGACAAGGTTATGGCGTTGGAGGACTGATTCCAAAGAATTACCGCCTTGCTGACTGTATAAAGGTCGGCAAGGCGGATTTTTTGCAAAAATGCGGGAACAAATCTGAAAAAACGACGGGGAAACAGGGCGTATTTATGAAGTTTGCAGGAAAAATTGCAAAATACTATTGACTTCTCCAGGCAATCCTGTAGAATAACAGGCCTGTAAAGGAGATGTACCCAGTGAAAAACAAGATCAGAACCGTCCTCGGAGAGTATGTGGTATTGACCCTTGCCACCACCCTTCTGGTGATCGGTATCTATGTGTTCAAATTCCCCAACAAGTTTTCCTTCGGCGGTGTGACCGGTATGGCGGTGATCCTGACAGCGATCCTGCCGGCGTCCCCCACGTCTATTACCAATGTGATCAATATCGGACTTCTGGCAGTGGGCTTTTTGCTGCTGGGGAGAACCTTCGGGATCAAGACCGCCTATGTTACAGTGGTAAACACTGTGGAGCTGTGGCTCATGGAGCGTTTTTTTCCCATGACAGCGCCTCTTACCAATCAGCCTGTGCTGGAACTGGCCTTTGCGGTGCTGCTGCCGGCAGTGAGTGCGGCGGTTCTGTTTAACATGCAGGCCTCCAGCGGCGGAACGGACATCATTGCCATGATCGTGAAGAAGTACACCAGTCTGGACATTGGTACCTGCCTGATGCTTACAGACGCAGCGGTGGCGGCATCCACCTTCCTGATTTACGGCCCGGAGACGGGGCTGTTTTCTGTGGCGGGACTGCTGGCCAAGACGCTGGTGATCGACAGTGCCATTGAAAATATCAATCTGTGCAAGTTCTTTACCATCATTACTGACAATCCGGCTTCCATTGTTCACTATATCCATGACGAACTGGGACGGAGTGCAACGGTGGAGCATGCAGAGGGAACCTACACCCATGCGGATAAAACGGTGATCCTGACGGTGACCAAGCGGCGGCAGGCGGTACAGCTGAGGAACTATGTGCGCATCACAGAGCCAACTGCCTTTATGATGATCACCAACAGCAGCGAAATCATCGGCAAGGGCTTCCGGGGCTTTAATTGAGAAAAATACAGCTTTTTATTTATCATAAATCCATAATCACCGCTGCCACAGAAAAAACTGTGGCAGCGGTGATTTTATAAAAATGGAAAAAGGACACAACGGGGACACATGAATCTGGTATAATGACGATACAAAACAAATAAAGGAGGAATCACCATGCCAGGTGGAATCAATTGGGACGAACAGAAGCGCCAGCAGCAGTTTATGGTTATGCAGGAGCAGCAAAAGCTGGAACAGAATCAGAAGATGGATTACAGCATGAAGCGGAAGAAACGGGGAAACATCAAGGATATGGTGGTGACTGTTTGCATTGTGCTGGGGTTGATCCTTGTTATGATCCTGCTGAACGGACGCTAAAGCCGGGAGCGGTTTTATGAAGAATTATGGCCCTCTGCGCGGGGTGGTGCTTACCCTGCTGGGCAGCTTTGGCGCAGGGGTGATCCTGAGATGGGCATCGAATTTTCCATCAGTGGATATTTGGGTTTTTGTGCTGGCAGGTACCCTTGGCGGACTTGCAGGAGCACTGTCGAACCGGCTGGAGGGCTGGAAGTATTACGGCCTGCTTGGTCTGGGACTGGCGGCGGGACTTGCGCCGACGGTGCAGGTGTTTGGGGGCTTTCTGATGCCCATATTTGCCGGAATACTGTATATGCTCTCCTTCGGGGCGCTGTTGACCTCCGGCTACGGCTTCTACGGCCCCCTGGGGGTGTGGAGTACCGTACTCACAGGACTTTCCGTTCTCGCTGCTGAAAAGGAGCTGGGGGTGTATGCCGGGGTGGCAGCACTGCTGTGTCTGGTGCTGACCATGGACGGTTTTCGGGACAGTTCTGTCCGGAAGAGCCAGCACAGAAAGCGGCAGGGAAAATATGTGGATAATCCGGGGATGATGATCCAGCACAGCTATGTGCTTATGGCGGTGTTTCTCACAGGGGCGCTGCTGTTGGGGGTGCTGACTCTGGGACTATCCGGCAGGATTGTAAACCTTGTAAAAACTGCGACGACAGAGGGGACACATGGAATCGGTGCAGCACTGAACTGGCTGTTCTGGCTGATCGAGGCAATACTCAGATGGTTCAGCAGCCTGTTTCCGAAAATCGAGGACCGGGGTGGCGGTATCGTAGAGGAAAATACCGTGGAAAAGCCGGTTTACACCGGCGGGGAGGGGTCACTGCTCGCCACCCTCATTATGGTTTTTTGCTTTGTGGGCGCATGCATCGCCCTGTGCTTTGTCTGCGGGCATCTTATGCGCAGGGGAAAGCGGCGAATTCAGGAGGGACAGAGTGCGGATTTTGAGGATGAAGTGGAAGCGCTGGAGCGTCCCCGTTTTCGCCGTCCTCTGAGACGAGGACGGCAGAGCTACCGACGTATTCAGGATCCGTCCCTTAAGATACGCTATGTGTTCCAGCAGCTGCTCCGGCAGCGGGTGAAGCAGGATGGCGGTGCGTTGTGCAAAACTCCCAATGAACTTCTGAACCGGGAAAAACCGGATGAGGAGACACTGATCGGGGCGTATAACCGGGTCAGATATGCCGGAGGTGCTGTAAGTACAGCAGAGCTTGAAGCTGCGGAGCGTTATTTAAAACAACTGTAAAAGAATACGGATGACCCCGGCAGGAGAAGCTCCTGTCGGGGTCATTTTGCGAAAAGAGGGGTTAGATCTGGGATGCGGCGGTAAAGGCGGAGAAGGTGGCATGGCGCACATTGGGCTCATATACCTTCAGCTTGCCACCGTTCAGCCCGTCGGGGCCGATGAAGTGGATATTAAACAGCTCGCAGACCTTTACGTCGCTGTCACCCACCACAAAGAACTGAGGAGCGCAGGATGCAAACTTCATGCATTCGTCCACGTTGGCGGAGATGCCCGCAGACATGACCACGGAATCCACCTGGATGGTGTTCTCCTGTCCCCGAGCATCCACATAGGTGACGGTATTTCCGTCAATGGACACTGCATTGGAGCAGGGGATCACGGGAATGCCCTCCAGCATTTCACGGAATACCCGCTCGGCATGGCTCTCGTAGTTGTCGCAGATCCGCTTCTGACGGGTCATGACCGTGACATTTTTGCCCACATTCCGGAGATGTGCGGCAGTTTCCGCACCGGTCTCGCCGCCACCGATTACAAGTACCCGCTGGCCGAGGCTGTCCTCATGGCCGAATACGTCGATGGGGGCGTATACGTTGGGGTTCAGTGCGCCGGGGATGGAGAGCTTTTTGGGAACAGCACCGCAGGCGGCAATTACAGCGTCATATCCGCCGACTTCGATCAGCTCCGTGGTGGCGGGGGTGTTCAGATGAACCTCCACGCCGGCCTTGCCCAGCTGACGGATCAGGTATTCCTTATAGCGACGCAGGGGAATCTTAAAGGACATGTAATCCGCGTGGATCAGCTGGCCACCCAGATGATCCTGTGCTTCAAACAGGGTGACATGGTGTCCGCGCTCCGCAGCGGTGAGGGCTGCCTTCATACCGGCGGGGCCGCCGCCGATGACGGCCACTTTCTTTACCGCCTCGGGGGGATCATACAGATTGTCCATAATGTGATTCAGGCCGATTTTGGGGTTTACGGAGCACACAGCACCATGACAGCGGTCACAGCGGATACAGGGAACCACATCCTCACCGCGACCCTGACTGAGCTTTTTGGCAAACTCAGGGTCGCAGATGAAGGCCCGTGCCATGCAGATCAGGTCAGTTTTTCCCTCTGCAATGAATTTCTCCATGTCGTCCGGGTTCTGGAACCCGCCTACCGGAGCACAGAGGGCCTTGATGCCTCTCTTTTTGAAGGCCTCAGCGAACTGGAGGCAGTAGGGATCATGCTCGGAGAAGTTGTAGGTGCTGGTGTGGCTGGTGGAGCCGTCCCAGCCCCGGATCTGGAAAATGTCCACATATTCTGCGGCCTTTTCACAGAAGTACAGGAAGTCCTCCTGGGTGTAGCCGTAAGGGGGCTCTTCGATGCCGGAAACCTGGCACTGGATGAGCTTGTTTTCACCGATCGCCTGACGGATGGCCCGGAACAGCTCCAGGGGCAGACGGCAGCGGTTTTCAAGGCTCCCGCCGTACTCGTCCTTCCGCTGGTTCAGAGCGGGAGAGAGGGCGTTGGCGAGAATGCCACTGCGGTAGGACATATGAATGTTGATGCAGTCCACACCCATAGAAGCGATCTCGGTGGCGTGGCGTGCGGCCTCTTCAATACCGGCCTGCATCTGTTCTTTGGTGATTTCGGGAAGCTGGCCGTAGACGAAGCCGGGACCACCTCCGCCGTAGTCACCCCGGAAGGTGAGCAGGGAGGAATCGTAGATTTTGGAAATCTGGGTGTGGCCGAAATTGATCATGATATTGCCGCTGACCAGAGAGGAAAAGGCGTGGATCCGGTCGATCTGCTTGGCAAAGGCGTTAAGAACCTTCCGATCCTCCATGTAAAACTGATCCATGGGGCCGTGGCCACCCTTTTCATCGGGCCAGGAGCCGATGGTGATATTCACCATGGCAGCACCGTTTTTGGCGTAATCTGTGGTGTAGCGCTGATAGGGTTCGTCAGGATAGATCTGGGGGCCCTGCAGCTCCTGAGATACGCTCTGGGAGTTTATCATCCGGTTTTTCAGTACGAAGTTGCGCACCCGGATGGGGGACAGCAGGTGGGCGTAGCGTGTGTTCATGGCAAATTCTCCTTATGCAGCGTAGCGGTCGTAGGCATCCTGATAGATGTCGATGATCTCCTGGAGACCCATGCTCTCGCACTCGGCCACGAAGGAATCCCACTGGGTCTCAATGTCCATTTCGCCAAGGATGAACTTGGGTACGCATTCCTGAACATAGGTGTACAGGTCAGACTGGAGCGCACTGGCCTCAGCAGATTCATCTGCGCTGAGGGAGACACCGGAGGGCAGGGTGTAGGCGTTGTCTTGGGTAGCGTTCCAAAGCTCAACAGCCTCAACAGCGGACTGGGAGGAGAATACATCGGAGCGATGGGGATCGGTCACGGAGCAGATATAGCCGACCAGAACGTGTGCCTCGGTCATGGTGAAGGGGGTGTAGCCCGCTACAGGATTCATGATCAGATCCGTGTAAACAACTTCGCCGTTTTCGATGTTGTAGGATTCCCCTTCCACGCCGTAGTTGTAAAGACGGATGCCCTCGTCGGTGTAGAAGTAGTTCAGATACTGTAGTGCTGCTTCGATGTTGTCACAGTCGGTGCTGACAGAGACGTTGCACTGCTTGTTGACATAGGTTGCGCTGGAGAAGTGGTTGATCTCACCCTCCTTCAGCACAGGGGAGGACACACCGGCGATCACAGCATTGCTGTCGTTGATGGCATCCTGCTGGGTCTGGATGGAGGTGGCACCGACATACCAGATGCCGGAGTTGTTGGAAGAGATCAGCTGGGTACGGTCGTCGGAGTTGGGCATAGAGGGCAGGGTAACAAAGTCTGCGGAGAACAGACCGGCCTCATACCACTTGTTCATCTCCTTCAGGTAGTCACGATAGCCGTCCTGATTGAAGGAGGAACGAACCTCACCCTCTACCTGATACAGGTCGGAGTTTGCACCGAACATGCCGTCGTTCTTGTAGCCGGGGACGCCGAAACCGCCGGAGGTGTGATATTCATCCTGGCAGGTCTGATCCATCATGAAAGCATCGGAGCAGTCATATTCGTTCTTGAATGCGGACAGAACTTCAAAATAATCGTCGTAGGTTACAGGGGCCTCCAGATCCAGTGCGTCCAGCCAGTCCTGACGGATCACATAGCCCTGAGAGTTTGTGAGATCGGCATAAGCACCGTAGAGACATGCATAACGGCCGTCGTCGGTGACAATGTCCTTCCCGGCACCGCGAACCTGATAAGCGCTCAGGTAGTCCGGTGCATTTTCTGCGATGTAATCGGTGAGATCCACAATGATGCCGTCATCCAGAGCGGCAACTGCACCGCCACTGTAGCATTCCACAGCTGCGGTCACCATGTCACAGTAGTCACCGGCAGCAGCCATCAGGTTGAAGGCGGAGAACATGTCCATGGCAGAAACGGTGTTCCACTCAATCTCAATGCCGGTGGCCTCGGAAATGAGCGCCACGGAGGGGATGTCGGTGATGGTGTCATAGACACCGGGCATGGTGGAAGTGAAGGGAGTCCAGAAAGTGAGGGTCACAGGCTCCTCCACGGGATAAGTTACGGCGCTGTCAGCGGCAGAAACGGCACCGGTGAAGGTGGTTTCCTCCACAGGCTCAACAGCACTGTCCATTACAGAGCTTTCTTCGGCGGGTGTAGCAGACTCCTGTGCAGGAGCCTCCTGAACCTGGGAAGTGGATGCGGCAGAACTTGCAGAAACGGTTTCTGCATCGCCACAGGCGGCCAGACTCAGGAGCATTGCAAGCGCCAGAAGCATGGCAAAAATACGGGTAAGTTTTTTCATAATATCCTCCTGTTAGAATGAGATGCTTTCATTATATAGAATTCTGCATGATTCAAATTTCACAATCTCGACCAGTGTTTTGACTGTTTTCGCACTTCCCGTGTCAATATGGGGAATTCCCTTGCAGCTGAGAGAAAAAACTGGTACGATGCCATCAGAATGAACAGGAGGTGCAGCGCGTGCTGTATATCATTGCACCGGAGAATATGGATTTTCCGGAATGGGGGGATACAGAGCCGGTCAGATATTTTACTGTGGAAGCCGGAGAAGAAAAAATCACGGGCAGTGGGCCTGTGATCCTTTGGGAGGCGTATCTGAATAAATGGCTGGCAAGTCCCATATCCCGGGACAGGGTGTTTGCCCTGACCGGGCAGGGGAAGGAACCGGACAAATTGATCCGGGCTATGGAGGAAAACTGCGCCGGATATCTCCGGCAGCCGGTCTGCAAAGAGGAACTGGAACGGCTCCGGCTTCGGCTAGAGGAGCGGGAGCGGGACAGATGCTGTCGGGAAATGGATCGGGCGCTCCGGGAAGAGGATTTCTGGCTGGGGGTAATCACCCGGCGCTTTTCGGCGGGTGCAGCCATGATATCAGAGGCCGAAGGGCGGGGAATTGATTCCCGGGGTGGAATTCAGCCCGTGTTTGTCCGGTACCGGGCAAAGCAGGGGGTGGCAAAGCCGGACTGCCGGATCGAGGAACAGCTTCGGGAGAAATTCCGGAGGCAGTATCTGGCGGAGTTCTCCGGGGTGCAGCTTTTGACCATTGTACCCCATAAGATCGTGCTGCTGATTTTCACCCGGGGGGTGGAGCATGCCTATGAACGGCTGCGCCGGGGATGCGAGGAATTTCTGGGGGAGTGTCCGGAACTGGGGCTGGATGGACTGTGCCTGATGGGAGATCCCGCCCAGCTGATGAATCTGGCAGATCAGGTGGAAAAGCTGGTTCGTGTGGGGACAGACCAGGTATATCTGGACAATCAGCTGCTGCCCAGCCGACAGGATAAGGCGCAGCTGGAGAAGCCACCCCAGCCCAATGTGGAGAAATATCTGGCACTGCTGGACGGGAGAATGTACGACCTGGCCCGGGCAGAGATGGAAAAATACCTGTATACTCCGGCGGTAATGCCAAAGGTAAACGTGAATTTCCTGATGAATTTCCGGTATCAGCTGATGGACGGACTGCGGGAGCTTCGATCTGTGCGGAAGAGCGGTACCAATATCATGCGGGGAATATCAGGGGATATGGTGAATTCTGCGTCGGATTCCGTACAGGATTTTCTGAACCTGTTTGATGTGGTGATCCATGAACTCCGGGAACTGGATCAACTCACCAGCGACCACAGGAACACGGTGGAAGAGGTGAAGATCCACATTCAGGATCATCTCACCCATGAGATCACCAGAGAATCTCTGGCCCGGCGGTTTTATATTTCGGCAGATTATCTGGATCGGCTGTTCCGGCGGGAATTGGGGAAAACCGTTACGGAGTACATACTGGAATGCAGGGTGGAACGGGCAAAGCAGCTCCTCGAAAACGAAGAGCTGCTCATATCCGATGTTTCCTATAAAGCCGGGTTTCTGAATGGGTCTCATTTTACCCGGGTGTTTAAAAAGATGGTTGGAATGCCTCCCAATGCCTACCGGAAGGCCAGAGAACAGAGTGTTAAACCGGAGAGGCCGGAGGTTCAGAAGCTTTCTCCGGCAACTGCACCCAAATGATGGCTCCGAGGATGAGGCCACAGCCCAGCAGCTGAACGGCCGTCATGTGCTCATGGAGCAGGATCCAGCCGAATACCAGACTGAATACGGATTCCAGACTCATAATCAGAGCGGCTACAGTGGGGGCGGTATCCTTCTGAGCCACGATCTGAAGGGTGTAGCCCACACCACTGGACAAAATACCTGCATAGCAGATGGGCAGTGCCGCATCCAGCAGCGCAGACAGGTTCAGAGGTTCAAAGATCAGCATTCCCAGAAAAGACAGTGCGCCACATACGAAAAACTGGATACAGCTCATTTTTACACCGTCCACTCTGGGGGAAAAACGATCAATGACCAGAATATGTACGGTGAAGCCAAGGGCGCAGGCAAGCTCCATCATATCGCCCCAGCTGATACCGGAGAAGCCACCTTCGTAAAGACAGAGAAAATACATACCCGCCAGCGCAATCAGAACGGTGCACCAGACTTTGGGACGGGGCTTTTGCCCCAGAAACAGCCCGGCGATGGGGATCAGCACCATGTACAGGGCGGTGAGGAAACCGGCCTTGCCGGAGGTGGTTGCAGGATCCTGCATGCCGATCTGCTGAAGAATGCTGCCAAGGAACAGGGCACAGCCACAGGCGATTCCGCCCAGAAGCAGGGTGCGGGTATCCCCCTTTTTGGTGGCATCGGAAGCATGCTTTTTCCGGAAGAGAATTACCGGCAGAAGTACCAGTCCCCCCAGAATGGAGCGGCTGCACAGGAAAGTAAAGGGGCCAATATAGTCCATGCCCACGTTCTGCGCCACAAAAGCGGCACCCCAGATCATGGCGGTGAGGAGCAGAAGCAGGCTGCCACGGAGTTTTTTCATCTGTGTTTTCTCCTTGCGAGAACCTTATTTACAATGATACTGTAGACACTGCCGGATACCAGACCCAATACGGCCATAAGCCCCCAGAGGAGCCAGCCCTTTGCGCCGGTGCGGCACAGACCCATGTAAAGTGCCACGGAATATACCAGAATGTGACACAGATAAATTTCAAAGCTTTTTCCGCCCAGTGCGGAAAGTCCCCGGTTCAGAAGACGGGTGGGAGCCCATTTCTCGTGCTTTTCCAGACACCAGGTGGTAAAGTAGAGACAGCCGGGGGTGGAGAATAGATAGGGATGCCACCAGAGACCGAATTTACTGAGTTTATCCGGGAAGAGAATCACAAAGAAATACAGGGCGATCATACTCAAAACCGCAGCAGCGCCGGAGAAAATCAGATGCTTTTTGGAGGGGGCTTTTCCCAGCGCGGACTCACGGCCCAGGTACATGCCCAGGAAATATACGGGGAAACGGCTCAGCCCGATCATGAGACTGGTACCCACACAGCCGGCCATGATCAGATACATCAGAAGGATCATCAGCAGGGACTTTTTTTCGTATTGCTGAATGATCCGGAAAAACAGGGGGGAAAACAGGTACAGGGCGATCTGAGTGGGGATGTACCAGTTGAACTGCTGGCCGATTTGCGCCCACCAGCCGAAGGTGGTCAGATTCCCCAGCGCCTGCCACTTGTTCATCTGATTGGTCAGAACAAAGAAGGCGCAGTATACCAGAATGAAGGGAATATAGGATGGGAGCAGCCGCCCCAGCCGACGCTGCATAAAGGTGAGGGGGTCGCTGTTTTTTGAGAGGGAATGCCAGATGCCGAAGCCGGACAGAAAAATGAAAATGTCCACGGAGCCAACGGTATACCACATGGTGATGTTCAGATCCTGATAGACGGTGAAGTTGCTGTGGTAATAAAAATAGTGACCGTAAACCACGATCAATATGGCGATTCCCATGAGTGCGGATTTATATTTGCTGATGCGCTGATATGCATTCATACAGATCACTCCCGGTTTTTCTATGAAAAAGATTATAGCAGATAAACCGGCAAAATGCAAAAATAAAGGGGAGTCTGGAGCATGCGGGGAAAATAAAACATTTTTCACAAAAGGGAACAGAATCCACGGCTGCTTTTTCCTGTTTTGACCTTTTCTCCGGTATTGCAAACAAAAGGGTCTTATGATAAAATAAGAAATTGTGATTTAGTTTATTGTACGGATTTTTACATACTTTTTTGAAGGGAGCAACCTGTTTTGGTAAACGAAAAAATCAGGAACATTGCTATT
>CAZFGL010000054.1:0-13649 GCA_964518645.1 uncultured Oscillospiraceae bacterium
CTACTACTACTACTGAAAATATATATTATTTATAAAATAAAAGAAGTAATTTGAACAACGTTCCGGCGGCGTTCCGTGGAAAACTCCTGTGGAAAAGCCTCCGGTCGAGAGGAGCGTTTAAATGATCCATTTTACCTGTGATAAGGATAAGTTCATCAACGCCATTTCCGTGGCATCCAGAACCGTCTCCCAGAGAAGTACCATCTCTGCCCTTGAGGGTATCTATGTCACCGCCGGTGCCCTGCTGACCCTGACCGGCTATAACCTGGAGACCGGCGTCTCCGTCTCCATGGAGGCAGACGTAAAAGAGATGGGCAGTGCCATTTTCCCTGCAAAGCTCCTGGGCGATATTGTCCGGAAGCTTCCCAATGACACCGTGACCATCAAGGTGGACGACAATTACAAGGTAAAGATCATCAGCGGCATCAGCTCCTTCTCTATTATGGCTGCTCCCTCTGATGATTATCCCAACCTGCCCGATGTTGAGTATGACAAGGCAATCTATGTTCCCCAGAATGTAATGAAGGACATGATCTCCGGTACCATCTTCTCCGTCTCCGAGAATCAGGCCCGTCCCATTCAGACCGGCTGTAAGTTTGAGATCACCCCTGAGGACATTACCCTGATCGCCGTAGACGGCTATCGTCTTGCCCTCCGCCGGGAGAAGATCGACAACCCCGAAAACCGGAAGCTGAGCTTTGTATGCCCTGCCCCCGCCCTGCGGGAGCTGGAAAAGATCCTGGAGGATACAGACAGCAACTGCTCCTTTACCCTTGGTACCCGGCACATTCTCTTCCAGATCGGCTCCGCCACTCTGGTCTGCCGTCTGCTGGAGGGTGAATTCCTGGATTGGAGACGGGTGGTACCCACGGACAACACCATTAAGCTGGGTGTGAACGTGAAGGAACTGACCCAGAGCATCGAGCGTGTCAGCCTGATCGTTTCCGAAAAGCTGAAGAGCCCTGTCCGTATGACCATCGGAGAGAACATCATTGCCCTCCGTACCGCCAACTCCATCGGCAATGCCTATGACGAATGCGCCATGGCAGGCAAGGGTGACGATATGGAGATCGGCTTCAACAGCAAATATCTGCTGGATGCGCTGAAGGCCATTCCCGCCGACAACGTGATCTTTGAGATGAAGACCAGTCTGTCTCCTGCGGTCATGCTGCCTACAGAGGGCAATAAGTTTACCTATATGGTTCTGCCGGTTCGTATGAAAACCGACTGATCCGAAAATCCAATATCAGAGGTAAAAATCATGCTGATAAAGAAAACAAATCCCAAAGTCTCCATGGAGATCCCCATCTCTACGGAGTTTATCAAGCTGGAATCCTTTTTGAAGTTTGCCGGTGCTGCTGAGACCGGCGGCGACGCAAAGAACCGGATCCAGAACGGCGAGGTTCTGGTAGACGGTGAGGTCTGCACCATGCGGGGCAAGAAGCTCTATCCCGGTGCAGTGGTGGAGCTGGACGGCAGCAGCTATACTGTAGGCTGATGCGGATCCAGTCCCTGTCCCTTCAGAATTTTCGAAATTACGAAGGGCTTTCCATGGAATTTGACCCGGGCGTGAACCTGATCGTGGGGAACAACGCCCAGGGAAAAACCAATTTGCTGGAATCTGTGATCTATCTGTCCCAGGGCAGCTCCTACCGTACCCGGAAGGAGGAGGAGCTGATCCGCTGGGGCGCAGATTTTGCCCGGATGGAGGGGGTCATTGCCGGTGCCGACCGGCAGCAGTCCCTGGTCTATGCCCTGTTTCGGGGGCCACGCCGGAGACAGATCATGAAAAACGGGATCCGGCAGAAGTCTGCCGGTGAGGTGGACGGTATGCTGACCACGGTGCTGTTCTGTCCGGAGGATCTTCAGATTCTGCGGGCGGGGGCTTCCGCCAGACGGAAAATGCTGGACAGCGCCATCTCCCAGCTGCGACCCCAGTATAAAAAGGCCATTTCCGATTATCAGAAGCTCCATGAGAGTAAAACAAGGATTCTCCGGGACCGGTTTCAGAAGCCCTCCCTGCTGGAGACCCTGCCGGACTTTAACCGGCAGATGGCCATGATCGGGGCATCCATTATCGGATACCGGGCCAGATACTGCCAGAAGCTTTCACTGCTGGCGGGAAAGTACCACGGGGTGTGCTCCGGGGGAAATGAGGCCCTTGACATTACTTACCAGACCGTGTCTACTGTGACGGATCCCTTCGCTCCCAGAAGCGAGATCTTTCAGAAGATCATGGATCACCAGATGAGCCATTATCAGGCGGAACTGGAGAGCTGCCGTTGCCTTACGGGGATCCATAAGGACGATTTTGAGGTGTGCCTCAACGGGAGAAGCCTGAAAAGCTTCGGTTCCCAGGGGCAGACCCGGACTGCGGCCATTGCCCTGAAGCTGGCGGAACGGGAGATCTCCCGGGACGACACCGGGGAGGAGCCGGTGCTGCTGCTGGACGATGTGCTTTCAGAGCTGGACCGGGGACGGCAGGACTTCATTCTCAATGAGATCTGCTCCGGGCAGGTGTTCATCACCTGCTGCGAGACGGAGAAGGTCACCACCGCCGGACGGGTGTTTACCGTGGAGGCGGGAACCCTGATTTAAAATACCGGAGGGGCATTATATGTATGTAAATATCGGCGGCGATATGGCCGTTCGGGACAGATCCATCATCGGTATTTTTGATCTGGACGGCTGTTCCCTCAGCAAAAAGACCATGGAATACTTACAGGATGCAGAAAAAAACGGTGCGCTGCTCAGCGTCACCGAGGACATTCCCAAGACCTTTCTGGTGACAGAGGAATACGGCTTTGAACGGGTCTATTTTACCCAGCTGTCTCCCACTACCATTGAAAAGCGTGCCTTAAAGGACGGGGAATCATAAAAACTTGTGCTTCGGGCAGCACATTCAGCCCGGAGAACAGGATCAGGGAAGATCAAATTTTCTTATATATATTTTTCTGACCGTGCAGAATCACGGAGCGTAAATTTTGCGACTTTGTAAAGGAGGTCAAAGTATGTCAGAGGAAGTAAAACAGACATACGGCGCCGATCAAATTCAGGTGCTTGAGGGACTGGAGGCAGTCCGTAAGCGCCCCGGTATGTATATTGGTTCTCAGTCTGCCCCGGGACTGCATCATCTGGTTTATGAGATCGTAGACAACGCCATTGACGAGGCTATGGCGGGCTACTGCGACCATATTCAGGTGGAGATCCGGGAGGGGGACGTGATCGCCGTTAAGGACAACGGCCGAGGCATCCCTACCGGCATTCAGGCGCAGACCGGCAAATCCGCCCTTGAGGTTGTATTTACCGTGCTCCATGCAGGCGGTAAATTCGGCGGTGGCGGCTATAAGGTCTCCGGCGGTCTCCATGGTGTCGGCGCATCCGTTGTAAACGCCCTGTCCCAGTGGCTGGAAGTTCGGGTCTGCCGGGACGGCAAGATCCATGAGATGAAGTTCCAGCGGGGCCATGTAACCCAGAGCATGACCATCATCGGGGAAACCACCGAACACGGCTCCGAGATCGTGTTCAAGCCCGACGGCCAGATCTTCGAGACCCTTGTCTATGACTACGACACCCTGGAAAAGCGGCTCAGAGAGCAGGCCTTCCTGAACGCCGGTGTCCGGATCGAACTGAAGGATCTGAGAGTCAAGCCCGAAGGGGAGGAGAACCGCCACGATGATATGTGCTACGAGGGTGGCATCCGTTCCTTTGTGGAGCATATTAACAAGAGCAAAACCCCTGTCCATGAGGACGTGATCTACTTCTCCGGCACCAAGGACGGTTCCATCGCAGAGGTAGCCCTTCAGTATAACGACAGCTACTCCGAAATTCTCCTGTCCTTTGCCAACGACATCCATACCACCGAGGGTGGCACCCATGAGACGGGCTTTAAGACCGCTCTGACCAGTGTGCTCAACGCTTACGGCAAGAGCCGGAAGCTGCTGAAGGAGGATGAATCCATCTCCGGCGAGGACAGCCGTGAGGGTATCACCGCCATTATCTCCGTAAAGCTGGCCGATGCTCAGTTTGAGGGTCAGACCAAGACCAAGCTGGGTAACTCCGACATTCGTTCTCTGGTGGACAGCGTGGTTCGGGACGGCCTGACCGATTATCTGGAAGAGCATCCCGCCGTGGGCAAGTCCATTATTGAAAAGGCACTGATGGCATCCAGGGCAAGAGAGGCCGCAAGAAAGGCAAGAGAGGCCACCCGCCGGAAAAACGTGCTGGAAAGCTCCACCCTTCCCGGTAAGCTGGCAGACTGCAACGAGCGGGACCCTGCCCTGACCGAGATCTACATCGTGGAGGGCGACTCCGCAGGCGGCTCTGCCAAGCAGGGCAGAGACTCCCGGTTCCAGGCAATCCTGCCTCTGTGGGGCAAGATGCTCAACGTGGAAAAGGCCCGGGCCGATAAGGTCTATGGCAATGATAAGCTTCAGCCGGTCATCACTGCACTGGGTGCAGGCATCGGTAATGAATTCGATGAAAGCAAGCTCCGGTATCACAAGGTCATTATCATGGCGGATGCGGACGTTGACGGCGCCCATATCCGTACCCTGATGCTCACCTTCTTCTTCCGGTTTATGCGGCCTCTGGTGGAGGGCGGATATGTCTATACCGCCGTACCCCCTCTGTACAAGCTGACCCGGGGCAAGACCACCCGTGTTGCCTTCTCCGATGAGGAACGGGATCGGGTCTCTGCGGAGCTGCGTGGGGACAACCCCAACGCCAAGGTGGAGATCAGCCGGTTCAAGGGTCTCGGTGAGATGGACCCCCCGGAACTGTGGAGCACCACCATGAACCCGGAAACCAGAACCCTGAAGCGGTTTACTCTGGAGGATGCCATCGAGGCAGACCGGATCTTTACCATTCTCATGGGTGAGAAGGTAGAGCCCCGGAAGGAGTTCATTGAGAAGAACGCCAAAAAGGTGGTCAATCTGGACGTTTAAACCATCAGACACTGTTGTGTACCCGTGTATGGCCGGACTTTTCAGGTAAAAGCCCGGCAAACCGGAAGGGAGATATATAATTTTGGCTAGAAAAGAATCAAAAAGTACAGACATTTCATTTCCCAATCAGGTGATCGTAGACGTTAACCTGAACGACGAAATGCAGGAGAGCTTCCTGAACTACGCCATGAGCGTAATTGTGGCCCGTGCTTTGCCGGACGTGCGTGACGGTCTGAAGCCGGTTCACCGGAGAATTCTCTATGCAATGTACGAGGATAATCTGTCCTCGGATAAACCCTTTAAGAAGTCCGCCACCTGTGTTGGTGACGTGCTGGGTCGGTACCATCCCCACGGCGACGCCTCTGTATATGATGCACTGGTGCGACTGGCGCAGGATTTCTCCATGCGCTATCCTCTGGTAGACGGCCACGGCAACTTCGGTTCCATCGACGGCGACCCCCCTGCTGCTTATCGTTATACCGAGGCAAGAATGAGCAAGATCTCCAACGAGATGCTCCGGGACATTGATAAGGACGTTATCGACTGGGATCCCAACTTTGACGAGAGCCGGAAGGAGCCCCGTGTGCTTCCCTCCCGGTTCCCCAACCTGCTGGTGAACGGCTCCTCCGGTATCGCAGTCGGTATGACCACCAATATCCCGCCCCACAACCTGCGGGAGGTCATCGGTGCCTGCGTGGAGATCATTGATAATCCCGAGGCGGATCTCAATGACCTGATGGAGCATATCAAAGGCCCCGACTTCCCCACAAAGGGTATCATTATGGGTACCGTGGGCATCCGGGCTGCCTATGCCACCGGCCGGGGACGGATCAAGGTCCGTGCCAGAACGGAGATCGAGGAATACGGCCAGAACCGTCAGCGGATCGTGGTCACGGAACTTCCCTATCAGGTCAACAAGGCACGGCTCATTGAGAACATTGCCGACCATGTAAAGAACAAGAACATCGATGGCATCTCCGGTCTCCGGGACGAATCCGACCGGGAGGGCATGCGCATCGTCATTGAGGTGAAGCGGGACGCCAATCCTCAGGTGGTGCTCAATCAGCTGTTCTCCGCCACTGCCATGGAGAGTACCTTTGCGGTGGTCATGCTGGCACTGGTGCATGACCAGAAGCAGCCCAAGATCCTCACTCTCCGGGAGGTTCTGGATGAGTATATTGCCCATCAGGAGAACGTTATCACCCGGAGAACGGAATATGATCTGAAAAAGGCGCGGGAACGGGCCCATCTGCTGGAAGGTCTGCTGATCGCCCAGGAGAATATTGACGAGGTCATTCAGATCATCCGCAGCAGCTATGACAATGCAAAGGAACGGCTCATGGAGCGGTTCGGTCTGTCTGAGATTCAGGCACAGGCAATTCTGGACATGCGTCTGAAAGCACTTCAGGGTCTGGAAAAAGAGAAGCTGGAGAGCGAGTATAAGGAACTTCAGGAGAAGATCAATTACTATCTGGAACTGCTGGGTGACGAGGGAAAACTCCTTCAGGTACTGAAGGAGGAACTTCAGGCCATCGCCCAGAAGTACGGGGACGACCGGAAAACGGAGATCCAGCCTGTGGACGACGAGATCGACATTGAGGATCTCATTGAGGAGCAGGACTGCTGCTATACCATGAGTGAGGCCGGATATATCAAGCGTCTGCCTGTAGATACCTATAAGGCACAGCGCCGTGGTGGCCGTGGCATCAATGGCCAGAGTCTGAAGGACGAGGACTATGTAAAGAACCTGTTCATCGCCTCCACCCATGACTATGTGCTGTTCTTTACCTCCATCGGTAAGGTACACCGGAAGAAGGGATATATGATCCCCGAGGCCGGACGTACTGCCCGGGGCACCAATATTGTCAATGTGCTGCCTCTGGAAACCGGGGAGAAGGTCTCCGCCATGCTGCTGCTCCGGGAGTTCCGGGAGGATCAGTATCTGATGATGGTCACCAGAAACGGTACGGTGAAGCGGCTCCGTCTCACGGAGATTAATACTGCAAGAAAGGCCGGTATCCGTGCCCTGTCTCTGGAGGAAGGGGACGAGCTGATCTCTGTCTCCATCACAGACGGCAATAATAATATTATCATCGGTACCCACAACGGTATGGCCATCTGCTTCAACGAAGGGGATGTGCGTCCCATGGGCCGTGATGCTGCCGGTGTCCGGGGCATCAAGCTGGACGAGGGAGACTATGTGGTAGGCGCCGAGATCATGAGCGAGAACGACTGCCTGCTTACTGTCACCGAAAACGGCTTCGGCAAGCGTACCGCCGCAGTGGAGTATATGCGTACCGGCGAGGACGGGGTCAGCAAGGTACCCCAGAAGCGGGGCGGCAAGGGTCTCAAAAACTATAATATCACCCCCAAGACCGGTTCTGTGGCCGGTGTCCGGATGGTAAGCGAAGAGGACGACGTTATGATCATCTCCTCCGACGGCACCATTATCCGTATGCCTGTTCAGGACATCAACGTTTATAAGCGTGATACCCAGGGTGTCATTCTCATGCGTGTGGAGGACGAGGCCAAGGTCATCTCCATTGAGAAGGTTGCCGGGGAAGAAACAGAAGAATCTGCCGAGTAAAACAACAGGGCTGCTGCGTTTTTGCAGCAGCCCATTGGCGCATTTACGGGAGAATCAAAGGAGAAAATTATGTTAACTTTAATCACGGTGGGAAAGCTGAAGGAGCCTTTTTATCAGGCAGCCGTGGGAGAATATGAAAAGCGGCTGAAGGCCTACGGCGGCATCCGGATCATTGAACTGCCGGAGGTTAAGCTGCCGGATAATCCCTCCCGGGCGCAGATCGACGGGGCGCTGAAAAAAGAGGCGGAGTCTATCCGGCAGAAGCTGCCAAAAAACTGCTGGCTCTGTGTGCTGACCCCGGAGGGAAAGCTCCTGTCCTCGGAGAAACTGGCGGAGAAATTTGCATCCGTCCGTACCGGAGGCAAGTCTGAACTGGTGTTTTTAATTGGTTCCTCCTATGGGATGGATCCGGAAATCAAGAAACAGGGTGACTTTCAGCTGAGTATGAGCCCCATGACCTTCCCCCATCATCTCGCCCGGGTGATGGTGCTGGAACAGATCTACCGGGCGGAGAGTATTATCGCCGGAAGCAAGTATCATAAATAAAGGGAGAATGAATATGGAATACAAAGCTGCCTGCCGGGGCTGTCACGGAGGATGCATCCATATTGTCACGGTGGAAAATGGCCGGGTGGTGAAGGTGCGTCCGGATCCGGAAGGCCCCCTGAATCAGGGACGGGGATGCGTAAAGGGGCTGAGCATTATAGAACAGATGTATCACCCGGATCGTCTGCTGACCCCCAAAAAGCGGATCGGCCCCCGGGGGAGTGACCAGTGGCAGGACATTACCTGGGACGAGGCCTATGACGAAATCGCCGGAAAGCTGAATTTGCTCCGGGAAAACTATGGGCCGGAGTGTATTTCCATCATTTCCGGCACAGGCCGTCACCATCTCTCCCAGTTCTGGCGGTTCGGAAACGTGCTGGGTACCCCCAATGCAACCTCCTCCGGGGCATTGATCTGCCTCGGCCCCCGGAAAAACGCAGGGGAACTGTCTGCGGGACACTTCGCCGGAGTGGATTACTACGGGGAGGTAAAGCCCAAAGGCATTCTGGTCTGGGGTGCCAATCCTGCCATCTCCGGTGCGGATGGGGAGTTGCAGTTTCTCATTCAGGACGCGGTAAAGGCGGGAACAGAACTGATCGTGGTGGATCCCAAACCCAACGAACTGACGAAAAAGGCAAAAATATGGCTGCCCCTCCGTCCCGGTACAGACGGGGCGCTGGCGCTGGGCCTGATCCATATTATTATTGAGGAAGTACTCTACGACCGGGAGTTTGTGGAGCAGTATACCTATGGATTCCCGGAACTCCGGGAGCGGTGCCGGGAGTTTCCCCCGGAACGGGTGGCAGAGATCACCGGCATTTCTGAAGAAATGCTCTATGAGACCGCCCGGACGCTGGCAGGGATCCATCCCCTTTCCATGGAGTGGGGATGCGCCATTGAGCAGAGCACCAACGCCATGGGTACCTGCCGGGCAATTTTCATGATCCCCGCCCTGCTGGGCAATTACGATATTCCCGGTGGTTTCGTGGAGAGCATGGAGATCGCCCCCACAGCAGATCTGCTCTTTGACCGGCTTCCGGCGGAGACTGCCAAAAAGGGTATTTTCGGAGATTATCCCCTCAATGACGGCAGACTCTCCCCCAAGCTGTTCGCCCATCCGTGGCTGACACTGGATGCCATGAAAACGGGAAAGCCCTATAAAATCCGGGGAATGATTTCTTCGGCAAATAATACCCTGATCTCTGTCCCTGACAGCCTTCATACCTGTGAATGTTTGAAGGAACTGGACTTCTTCGTGTATATGGACTTCTTTATGACCCCCACCGCACAGATGGCAGATATTATTCTCCCTGCGGCCTTGTGGCCGGAGGTGGACAGCATCTTCTGTATGCCGGAATTCGGGGACGTGGCAGCCCTGTCCATGAAGAAATGCGTTCAGGTGGGGCAGTGTAAGTCCGACGAGGAATTCTTTATGGAGCTGTGCCGGCGTATGGGTCTTGATTACGGGGCGGAGTCTCAGGAGGAGATCCTTCAGGAGATTCTCCGGGAGATGGGACGGAGGAGACCGGAGTATGCGGGAATGACTTTGGAGGAATTCCAGTCCCGGGGATTTGTGGCACCGGAGAGAACCTATGAAAATTATAAAACCCGGGGCTTTGACACAGAGACCGGAAAGTTTGAACTGCTCAGTCCCCGACTTCAGCGGGCAGGCTGTGATCCGCTCCCCTTCTGGGAGGAGATCCCGGAGAGCCCGGTGAGCCGTCCGGATCTGACGGAGAAATATCCGCTGATCCTTACCACCGGCAGCCGTACCCAGCCCTATTTTATCTCCAACAACCGGCAGATAAAATCCCTCCGGAAGCTTCATCCCTTCCCTCTTATATCCATGAACCCGAAAACCGGAGAAAAGTATGGGATTCGGGAAGGGGAGTGGGTATGGATCGAGACCCTCCGGGGGACGATCACCCAGAAGGCAGTATTTTTAGAGGATATGCGGGAGGATACCGTGTCCTGCGAAATGGGCTGGTGGTATCCCGAGGCAGGTGCCCCGGAATATGGCTGGCGGGAGAGCAACGTGAATGTGCTCACCGCAGGGCAGCCCCCCTGTGACCCCATCGGGGGTGCCTATCAGCTCCGGGGTCTCCTGTGCAGTATCCGTCCCAACCGGGATTGCGGAATCGAAGCCCGGTACCAGAAGTGGGTACAGGATAAGTCATAAAGACAGAAAAAAGAGCTTGCTGCAAAATTGCAGCAAGCTCAAATCTTTTACATGGGACCGCCGCCGCCTTGCATCTTGGGGGGCTGCCACAGTTCCTTCTCTTCGTGGAGGGTGATGTTGTTGTTCTTGGCGAACTTGAGCATCTGCTCCTTAGCCTTGGCCCAGGAACCCTTCTCCTTAGCCTCGAAAGCTTCCTTCATCAGGGGCATGCCGTCAGAGCCACCGCCGGGGCCGCCCATGCCACCCTTCATCTTAATGAGAATGACCTCAGAATCCACCTGCTTAAACAGCTTCTTGACCTTGGTGGGCTGAATGGTGATGGTAGTGATCTGATCAGCGCGGACATTCATCGTCATGGCCTGCTTGTCAGCCATACGAAGCACAAACTCTGTTTTATCAAACAGAATATCTGCCTTTGCCATTATGTATTCCTCCATTTCAATTTAACCATACATTGGCTGCCTTCCCTTACAGACTCCGGATACAGGCAACCGCACATGTTAAGAATACTTCATATTTTTCTCTTTGTCAAATGGCTCTTTGTACATACATGTCATTTTGTAGCTCTGCACGGAAACGGGGTTTGTTTTTTGGGCGAGATGACCGGGAGTGAATAAATATTGACTGATATTTGATAGATATTCCGGTTTTAAATAAGGGGGGGTAGGGTTGGAAACTTACGGGCAGTTCGTTTTTCGCACTATGTCACGGTTACGGAGAGGCTCCCTTGTGTAAAGGGAGCTGGCAAAACCGAAGGTTTTGACTGAGGGATTGTAAGGCCGGAAGCTTCCGGGCAGTTTGTAATCAGCACCCCCACCCCTTATATATCCCTATAAATATATATTTTTTGGAAATCCTGTTGCAATAAAGGTGAAGGTTTACTATAATTGAAGTGAAACAAAAGATATTTGTCATTTAAAGACGGATTAATAGCAAAGGAAGGTATAGTATGGGTACATGGATCAAAAGAACCGGTTCCCTACTGCTGTGCGGCACCCTGATTTTCAGCCTGACTGCATGCAGGGATCGAGACGACCAGAGGGAAGAAATCACGCCCCCGGCAGAAAATGTTGTTGAGGTTACCAATGCACCTGCTCCGGCAGAGGATCCCGTAGCTGTTTCGGAGAATCCCGGGGCAGAGCCTGCTCCGGAGGCTGAGCCCCAGGTGAAACCTGATGATGATGAGAAATTCCGGAATCCCAATCGGACCCTGAGTGATTATTCCGCAAATCCGGTGAGAGAATTCCAGAATATCTCCGGGCTGAGTTTTGAAAACGGACTGCCCATGTCCGGCCAGACCCTTTATTCCGCCAATTTTACCGAGATCGGTAATTACGGTGAGATCGAGTATATCGGTGGCGGCTATTACAAGGTAAGCCAGTATACAGCGGAAAGCGACAACGTGAACTGCTGGGGTCTGGTGGATGCATCCGGAAAAGAGATTCTCCCCTGTGAGTATGCCATGATTCAGCGGGTTTCTGTGCCTTATGCCATCAAACGGGGAAAGACCACCACAGATATGGATCAGTGTGGACGGTATCTGAGCCTTGTAAAGGCGGAAGATAAGCTGGAAAGCGGGGAAGATGCCTATCTCACCGTGGGGGATGACTATTATTCCGGCTATGAAACCTTCTATGATCTTCAGGGAAAGAAGCATGTTGATGTGCCTAGAATCGATCAGAATAATCCTGCGGAGCAGATTTATGAGTGGGAAGACTATATTGTTCTGGAGCAGAAGCAGGCTCCCGCGGAAAATCCGGAGGGGGAGATTTCTGAGACCTGCTATAAATTCTATGATTCCAACGGAACCATCATCATGGAAAAAGAAGCAGACAAGTGCAGTCTGGGCTACGGATATATGATCACGATGGATTCCGGGGACAGATATCAGGTCCGTGATAAGAACGAAACCATCCTCTACATCTCCGATAATACTATTGAGCCGGTTCCCGGCAACGGGAAATATATCAAGGTCTATGCAATAGATGGATATTCCTCCGAATATTCTCTGATGGATCTCGATGGCAATAAGATTCTGGGGGACAAGTCCTTTATTGACATTCTGTTCGTATACGGGGACGTGGCCTGCGTTGAAACCGATAACGACAATCAGAAAATCATCTGCCTGAACAACCCGGAGGAGAAAATCTCCAATATTTATAGCGGAACAACAATCCGGTGTCTGGCCGGATATGTGTTCATGCAGTATGATATTGATCTTACATGGACTCTGTGCAGTAAAGATGGCAAGATTAGGGAGAATATTTCTGAGGAACCTGTAAACCTCTGTGCAACAACGAATGGAAGTTTCGCAGCATTCTTCAATAGCACCGACGATTCTGAAAACTCAATTATCATGGAAGAGCGCCTTCTTCCCGGCTTGTTTACCATGCAGGACGGAGAAAGGCTGGCGGCCTGCGAGGTGTTCAAAGGCGTTAATATTCTGGAGAAATTCGGCTCCTATGACGAGATCCATGCAATAGACGGTTATCTGTTCTGTCTGAACAAAAAGACAGATATGTGGACGGTGTTCAGCCTCGAGTATATTTACGATGATAAGGAGCAGGAAGAATCCCAGAGCGGGGAAGCTTCCCAAGTCGGGGAAGCGCCGGAGGCGGAAAATATTCCGAGTGGCCTTTTGGCACCGCCGACACCGTAAAATATGATCTATTGAGGGCTGCTGCGGGGTTCGCAGCAGCCCTTAATGTTTAAAATATGGGGTGAAATGTGATGCAGAGAAAATTTAATAAACAACTGGTTCCTTTCGCCAGAAAATTGCGTAAGGAAATGACAAAAGAAGAACGTCATTTATGGTATGATTTTCTGCGTACATATTCTGTTCGTTTTACCAGACAGAAGATTCTGGGAAGATATATAGCAGATTTTTACTGCGCTGAGGCAAAACTGATAATTGAATTGGATGGTTCTCAACATTTTGAAGATCATAACATGGAAAAAGACGCAGAAAGAACTGCGTTTTTACAGGAATATGGACTACAGATAATTCGCATTCCCAATAACGAAGTAAATGGAAACTTTAAAGCTGTTTGCAAATACATTGATATTCAGGTAAAAAAATCTTTAAATCAAATGTATCACGATTAATATCCAGTTCAATCGCGTCCTTGGTTACTGCATCCGGTTTACGAACTGCCCCGGAAACTTTCAGCGTTACAATCCCTCAGACAAAACCTTTGGTTTTGCCAGTTCCCTTTACACAAGGGAGCCTTTCCGAAACCGGAACATGGTACGGGAAATGAGCAGCTCGATTACGGAACTCTGCGTAAATCCATACAATTTAAGAGTTTCCGTTGCACCAGAGCCTCCCCTGTGTACGGGGAGGTGGGGCGGTGAAACCGCCCCGGAGGGGCTGTTACCGCATCCGGATTAC
>CAZFGL010000055.1:0-13595 GCA_964518645.1 uncultured Oscillospiraceae bacterium
TACCGGAACCGGTGGTACCTGCAATCAGCAGATGGGGCATTTTTGCAATATCGCCCACGATATAATTTCCGCCAATATCCTTGCCAATGGCAAATGCCAGATTGGACTTATGGTTGGTAAACTCTCGGGAAGAAAGCACCTCCCGGATGGGTACGCTGGTGGTATTGCGGTTCGGAACCTCAATGCCGATCACAGAATTTTTCCCGGGTACCGCAGCAATACGAATGCCACCCACACCCAGTGCAAGAGCAATATCCTCATGAAGTCCGGTGATCTTGTTAAACTTCACACCGGGATTCAGCCTCATCTCATAACGGGTAACTGTGGGGCCACGCACCACATTTTCAATCTTGATATGCACGCCGAAGCTTTCCAGCGTTTCCTCCAGCCGATGCACATTTGTGCGCATCTCCTCGGTGTTATCCTCTTTTGCCCCCATTGCCTCAGCCAGCATGGTCATGGGAGGATAATTATAGGGTACAGCCTCCTGATTTTCAGCTTCGGTATTTTCCTGTATTTCCAGAGCAACCTCAGCTGCCGCTATATGCGCATCGTCCTTTGTGACCTTACCGGTCTGGGCAGCCTCAATGCTGGCCTGTTCCAGTTCCTGGTCAGTTAGTTCCTCGTTGTAATCTACCCGGGCTGTTTTAATTGTCACAAGGGAATCCCAGGGCAGTTCCATGAACTCATCCCCAAGATCGACTGCATATTCGTCCTCTTCCTCCTCCGTCTGCTCACACGCAGAAAACGCAGGCTGTGAAGGGGCTGTTTTGATCTCACCGATGGGAATATCGAAGGGAGAACGACCTGGACGTGCAGGAGCCGGCTTCTTCCGTTCCTGCCGGGGTTTGTCCCCGTGGTTCAGAAATACAAGATCCTCGTCCAGTTCCTTATCTCTCGGGCCATGAATCAGACGGCTTGTTTTCTTCACCGGGGGATCATCATCCAGTGGAATGTCAAAGCTTTCCTGATTCCGTCGATGAATCTCGGGAAGTTTGGGTTTGGGCATGGAGGCCGCCAGAATGCGGAGATCCTCCATGGTCTCAGCCTGTGTCAGCACCACCGGCTCAGGAGCATCCAGTTCTTCCAGCTCCATGATCTCCCGACGCTTTTCCGCCTGTTTATGTATCAGCTGCGCCGCAGAAATGCGAAAGGCCAGAAACACGAATACCACCAGCAGCAGAACCAGAACGGGAATGGTTCCCGCACGGCTGAGACAATAGATCATCCCCTGTGCGATCAGTCCCGGCAGAACGCCCCCGGATGCCCCCTCAACGCCGGTCTGCCACAGGGTCGGCAGCAGTCCGTTCTCAAAGGTAAGCTTAGCGAAAACACTGTGCCACAGCGCACTGAACAAAACAGTAATCAGCAGCAGCGATACAGACCTGAGTCGGGCAGGCTCATGATTTTTGAACACCAGAAGCCATGCGATCAGGAAAAAGGCAATGGGCATCAACCAGTAGCCATAGCCAAACAGCCCACGAAACAGCTTCCGAAGGAGATTCAGCACGGCGCCCTGAACACCAACCATACTCAGTAACAGGAACAGCCCAAAAAATGCAAGTACAGTCGCCGTGAGCACCCGAATCAACAGTACGTTGCGGTCACAGGATTCGCTCTCATAGATATCCTGAACCGGGGCAGATCTCGATTTTCCCTTTACAGAGCCTGTTTTCCCTTTTCCAGAAACAGGTTTGGCCATGAATGTACCTCCTTACGCAATCAAACTCAACATCAGTGCCACAATACCGGCACCCCAACAGTAATACGCACAATTCCCCATTTTCCCCCGCACTGCAATCCAACGCAGCAGGCGAATGGCAAAGTAACCGGACACCGCCGCAATCAGCATACCTGTGAGATAGACAGGCAGCATCCCCGCATCAAAGCCCAGACGGAATGCGCTGATCAGGCTGACAATCACACTTCCCACAACCGACGGAATGGACAGAAGCAGCGAGAATTTTACTGCGAAGCTTCCCTGAAATCCCCGCATGGTTCCAGCTGAAATCACACATCCGGAACGGGAGATCCCGGGAACGGCCCCCAATATCTGCCCTAGTCCCACAAGAATGGCATCCAGCGGTGTAACATTCCGAAACGCCTTTCCATTTCCGCTGTTCCGGCCGGACACGTAGAGAATTCCACCGTTGACCAGCAGCATGATTCCCACAAACACGGGACTTACAGTGCTGGTGTTCAGCTTCCCCCAGAAGGGCAGCACAAGCACCAGAGGCACGCTGGCAAGCAGGATCAGCAGTGCCAGCCGTTTATATGCACGGGCAGCCGGCTTACGGCTTTTGGCATAACGTCCCACGCCAACCATTGCCAGTCCACCCCGGAACAATCCACGAACCTCCGTTCCAAGGGCTGCAAATACCGCAAGCAGAGTTCCCAGATGGAGCAGGGCATCAAACACCAGATCAGCCTCTTCAATATGAAAGAAATTCTGAAGCAGCGCCAGATGTCCCGAACTGGAAACAGGCAAAAACTCTGTAATTCCCTGTACCAGACCAAGCAGCGCCGCGATCAAATATGACACAAATATCACTCCTTATCCAGAAGTACTTTATTGTAACACATTATCCACAGAAATTCCACCGGAAAATATGGGTTGTGTCAAAAGATTCCTGTCCTCTCTTTTGTCGCATAAAAAAAGCCCGCAGAACACCTCTGTTCTGCGGGCTTTTTTTATGTTCTTTTACGGAACCACTTACTTTTCGATTTCCTTCACACACTTGGTTTTGATTTTCTCCACCAGCGACTGGAGGGCATCCACCACATGGGGACGAATATCTCCGCCCACCAGAACATACATAATGTCCTCGCCTACCTCCAGGCTGCCGGAATTGAGCCATGTCCGGATATAGTAAACTCCCGGCTTCTCATAGGTCTCCTGCACCGCCTGTTCAACCAGTGCAGCATCATAGCTGAAATCAATTGTATTCACGTCCGGGGCATTCAAGTCTCCCAGACGAACTTTTTTTCTGGATGTTTTGCGGACAATACCGTTATGTACCAGATACATCCCGATTTTTTCCGCAGAAGGATCCTGCTTTGCTTCCCGAAGCCACTGATCCATGGAGGGAATCTCTTTTTTATTCATAACACGTTCTCCTTATACTAAGTCCATCTGCACTTGCAGATTAAAAACACAGGTCACAGATCTGTTCACGGTTCACCAATACATTTTCCGGTCAGAGTCCACGGCTTCGTTCACTCCGAATACTGACCGTCCCATGAACCGCACCATCAATCAGCTTCAGCAGCTTTTCCCGATCCTCGTTCAAGGTACCCTTCAAAGGCAGATAGTTGGAAGCATGGTCAGAGGTAAAATGCATCCCGGAAACGTCCAGATTCCGGATCAGTTCTCCGGTCTCCAGGAGACTTTCTTCCGCACTGAGTACCTGAAACTCTCCCCGGAGTGCCATATTGCCCAGCTTTGTCCCCTCCACCGGGGTATAGTTCATGGCCGACAGGTGGTTGGGCTGCATTTCATTGATAATGGCCGCAGTTTCCCGGGCATTATCAATGGACAGAGGCCGACCGCCAAGACCGATCAGGATAATGCTCCACAGGTCAATACCTGCCTCACGCAGGCGTAGTCCCGCTTCCAGCATCTGAGCCCGATCCACACCCTTGTTGGTGGATTTAAGCAGTGCATCCATCCCCGTCTCCACGCCCAGATATGCCCGGCCAAGTCCCGCCTCCCGCAGGAGCTTTAATTCCTCCGGAGTTTTTTTCAGCGTACTTTTGGGGCCGGCATATGTGGAGATCAGCCGACATTTGGGGAAATCCTTTTTGATCTCCCGAATGATCGTTAAAAGATCCTCCGTGTCCATGGCTATGGCATCTCCGTCACAGATGAACACCTTTTCAAAATGGTTGAAAAATCCGGCAGTCTCACGAATATCCCAGAGAATATCGTCCAGAGGACGCACCCGGAATTTTTTACTTTTGTACATTCCGCAGAAGGTACAGCCATTGTGACTGCACCCGATGGTCGCCTGCACCAGAAAGCTTTTCCATTCTCCCGGCGGACGGTATACCGGTGGTTCGTAATCAGGCATTGTAATTTCCTCCTTAAATACTGACAGAAAAAAGTGGAATATTTCCCCCTTGCTTTTTCCCTAGTTTCTGCACTCATTTTACAGGTATCATAGCCCGGCAGAGATCATTCCACACCGGAGGGGCGGTTGCTGTTCCGCTGAATCACACGCAGGAAGGTTTTTCCATACATCTGATATTTTACCGGACTGACACCGGGGATCTGCATCATCTCATGTTCATTCTGAGGCTTGGTCACGGCCATCTCCTGAAGGGTTCTGTCATTAAAAATCAGATCTGGTGGCAGGCTGGCCTTATCCGCAAAGTCTTTCCGGACACTTTTCAGCATATCCAGCAGACTCCGCTCCGTTTTCTGGCTGAAGCCGCCGGTCTTTTTCTGAAGGGTCTCCAGAATGTTTTTCCGGGCCGTACAATTCCCGCACCCGCTGCATTTCGACGGTGCCTGTTCTCCAAAATAAGTCAGGATATAATGGCGCAGACAACCGGCTGTAAAGCAGTACTCCTTCATCTGATCCAGCTTATCCAGTTCTATTTTCCTTCTGGCTGCCACAGCCTGAGGGGAGCCACCGGATTCCTCCACAGAGCTGTTTATGAGAAACTCCGCCGTGTGAACATCTCCCGGGCCATAGAGCAGCAGACATTGGGCCTTTGATCCATCCCGTCCAGCTCGTCCGGCCTCCTGATAGTATGCCTCCATGTTCTTGGGCATATTATAGTGTACCACAAAACTGACGTTCTGCTTGTCGATTCCCATGCCAAAGGCATTCGTGGCGACCATAACCTTCACATTATCAAACAGGAACTGATTCTGCCCCTCCCTGCGTTCGGCTTCATCCAGCCCCGCATGGTATCTAGCTACAGAGATCCCCTGTTCCTTCAAAAGCTCTGCGATCCGCTCTACCTGTTTTCTGGTGGAACAGTAGACGATACCGCTCTCGTTCTGATGCTGCCGGACAAATTCCAGCAGGGCTGACCGCTTATCTGTGGGACGAAGCACCCGGAAAAACAGATTTTCCCGATCAAAGCCGGTAACTGCGATCTCGTGATTCCGAAGCTTCAGATGACTCAGTACGTCCTCCTTTACCGCCGGGGTAGCCGTTGCAGTAAAGGCCGCCATCCGTGGGCGAACGGGAAGCTTCTCCACAAAGGGCGCAATGGTCATATAGGACGGACGGAAATCGTGTCCCCATTGGGAGACGCAGTGGGCCTCATCCACCGCCAGAAGTGAAATGTCAATGGACTGGGCAAAGGCCAGAAATTCTTCACTGGCCAGCCGTTCCGGCGCAACATAAATGATCTTGTACATCCCCATTCTGGCATTGTCCAGGGCTTTCAGATACTGCCGGTAGCTCAGGGAGGAATTCAGATAAGCCCCCGGTATTCCCGCCGCCTTCAGTGCCCGCACCTGATCCTGCATCAGAGAGATCAGGGGTGAGATTACCAGCGTGATCCCCGGAAGCATCAGCGCCGGGATCTGATAACACATGGATTTGCCCGCTCCCGTGGGCATGATCCCCAGCACATCCCGTCCATCCATGATCGCACCGATCAGGGTGCTCTGAGCAAGACGAAAGGAGGTATATCCAAAATGCTCATACAGAAGCTTTTCCGCCTCACGCAGGATTTCATTCCTCTCCATGGCGGATTTCCTTAATATTCTTTTCAAACTTGGATCTTGCGCCCAGAACCTCATGACCGCAGCCTGCGCATTTCAGCCGGAAATCCATGCCCGTCCGGAGCACCTTCCATTCCTTTGAGCCGCAGGGATGCTGCTTCTTCATGACCAGCGTATCTCCAACTCTTACATCCATTTTTACACCTCATCTGCATAAGTTTCCCTCCCCCGGGCAACAATAGCCCCAAAGGAGTGAAACATTGTGTCTATTACCATTACATGTGAATTCAGTTCCGATCATCAGGCACGGAACGCCGCCGACCGGCTTCGTCGCCGGGGATTTATTGTATCCGGAAAGGGCCCCGAAAAAAACACGCCCCTTCTGGTGGCACATCCTTATGGAACAGCCGGTGGAAACGCCGGCGGTAACAGTCTGATGGCTGCGCTTCCGCCTATGGCCGGGAACAGCATTCTCATGCATGCGCCCCCAAAACAGTCTGCCGGGCTGATTTCAGTCCTGACCGATGACACCCAGGCACCTGAATGCCGTCGTCTGCTGACTGCGCTGGGCGGAAGAATCCTTTAGTTATCCCGGGCGCACCCTGTGCGCCCACACATATAAAAACCACCATCGTCAATCAGGGAGGAATCCATATGAACACTACATACTATCCGGAAGGCATGTTCCCCCAGTGTCTGGAGGCACAGTACATGACCCGGGAACAATTGAAAAAAGCATGGCTGGAAGGCACCATTCTTCAGGCCACCGCCCGCTCCGCAACCCCGTCCCACAATCTCCTTGTGACACTGGGTTCCGTTGAGGGCTTTATCCCCCGTGAAGAGGCTGCTATTGGTATATCCGACGGAAGCGTAAGGGACATTGCCATTCTAAGTCGTGTGGGAAAACCCATCTGTTTTAAAATCACGTCCATCGACGGACTCTATACCCAGCACCCCCGAATTCTTCTGTCCCGCCGTCAGGCGCAGGAGGAGGCACTGGAATTCTTTCTTCAGGAGGTTCCCAACGGCACCGTTCTCCCGGCAGTAGTCACCCACCTTGACCGGTTCGGCGCATTTTGCGACATCGGCTGCGGGAATGTATCACTCCTGTCCATCGAGCATATTTCCGTATCCAGGATCACCCACAGCAGAGACCGTTTTCAGGAGGAGCAGCATATCTACGTCGCCATTCACAGCAAGGACATGCTGCTGCGCCGTATCAATCTGACCCACAAGGAGCTGCTGGGAACATGGGAAGAAAATGCACAGGACTTTTCCGTGGGGGAAACCGTGGTGGGGATCGTCCGAAGCACCAAAGATTACGGGGTTTTCATAGAGCTGACCCCAAATCTGTCCGGGCTTGCGGAATACCGGGATGATCTGCTTCCGGGAGACCGTGTCTCTGTCTATATCAAAGCAATCATTCCCGAGCGTCAAAAGGTCAAGCTGATCGTAATCAAGCTGCTGCCCACGGACTACACGCCGGCGCCCATTCATTACTATAAAACCGGCGGGAATGTACTGTCCTGGCGCTATAACGGTTCACTGTGTCCTATTTGATCAGATCCCAGTAATTCTTGGCGGCCTGTTCAATTTTATTCTGGCCGTATTCGTAGTAACAGCTGTCCTTAATATTATCCGGCAGATACTGCTGCTTTATATAATGGCCCACGGACTACACGCCGGCGCCCATTCATTACTATAAAACCGGCGGGAATGTACTGTCCTGGCGCTATAACGGTTCACTGTGTCCTATTTGATCAGATCCCAGTAATTCTTGGCGGCCTGTTCAATTTTATTCTGGCCGTATTCGTAGTAACAGCTGTCCTTAATATTATCCGGCAGATACTGCTGCTTTATATAATGGTTGGGGAACAGATGGGGATACTGATAGGTAAGTCCCCTGCCCAGCTTTTCCGAACCGGAATAGTGGGCGTCCTTCAAGTGGGCCGGAATATCACCCGCTTTCCCCGCTTTCAGTTCCTTTGCAGCAGCATCAATGGCATTGACTGCTGAATTGGACTTGGGACAGGTACTCAGGAAAATCGCAGCCTCTGCCAGCGGGATCCTGGCCTCAGGAAGTCCCAACTGTAAAGCAGCATCCACACAGGACTTTACCACAGTGATGGCCGTGGGATGTGCCAGGCCCACATCCTCCGCAGCAATCACCAGCAGCCGCCGGCAGGCAGAGGCGAGGTCGCCTCCCTCCAGCAGTCTTGCCAGATAATGCACCGCTGCATCGGGATCGGATCCCCGGATGGACTTCTGGAAGGCAGACAATACATCATAGTGGCTGTCCCCATCCCGGTCGTAGCGCACTGCGGACTTTTGGGTAACATCTATGGCATCCTGAAGCGAAATATTCAGGGTGCCATTTTCCTCGATCCCCGCAGAAAACAGCAATTCCACCGCATTCATAGCCTTCCGGATATCGCCTCCGCAGGCCGAGGCAATATGCTCCGTAACTCCTGCTTCCAGATTCGTCTGAAGGTTTTCTTTCTCCTCCATCACCCGGATTCCCCGGAGAACTGCCTGTTCCGCAGCCTGCTCGGAAATTGGTTTGAACTCAAACACCGTAGAGCGGGACAGGATTGCATTATATACATAAAAATAGGGATTTTCCGTAGTGGAGGCAATCAGAGTAACCTTTCCGTTTTCAATGGACTCCAGCAGGGATTGCTGCTGTTTCTTTGTAAAATACTGAATCTCATCCAAATACAGCAGTACCCCATTGGGTGCCATCAGGGTATCCGGCTGGGACAGAATCTCCTTCACCTCGGCGGTGGAAGCGGTCGTCGCATTCAGCTTATACAGCGTCCGGTTTGTCTGCGCTGCAATAATACTGGCCACCGTGGTTTTACCCACGCCGGACGGCCCATAGAAAATCAGGTTTGGAATTTTACCGGACTGAATAATTCTGCGCAGCACTTTCCCCTCGCCCAGAATATGTTCCTGCCCCACCACCTGATCCAGTGTTTTGGGACGGATCTCGTCCGCCAGCGGCTGATACATGTCCCTGCCTCCTAAATGATAATTTGCACTTTATTATATCACAAAGTAAAAAAGTATGATATACTGATTTCAAATCTTTTACGGAGTGATTCCCATGGAACTAACAAATAAAGTAGCTGGAATTCTGTCTGCCCTGAAGGAGACTTATCCGGATGCGCTGTGCGCCCTCCACTACGAAAAGGATTATGAATTGATGATTGCTGTGCGGCTTTCCGCCCAGTGTACCGATGCCCGGGTGAATATGATCACCCCGGCGCTCTTTGAGAAATATCCCACCCTGGATGCCTTTGCAGATGCCGATATTGCCGATGTGGAAGCCATGGTACATTCCTGCGGCTTTTACCGGCAAAAGGCTAAGGATATCGTTCTTTCCTGTCAAATGCTGCGGCAGGACTTTGGCGGAAAGGTGCCGGACAATATGGAAAGCCTCTTAAAGCTTCCCGGTGTGGGAAGAAAAACCGCCAACCTGCTTCTTGGAGACATTTACGGACAGGAGGGTTACGTCTGTGACACCCACTGTATCCGCATCTGTGGACTGCTGGGACTCTCCACCGGAAAAGATCCTACCCGGGTGGAAATGCAGCTGCGCAAGGTGATCCCCCCGGAAGAGAGCAGCGATTTCTGCCACCGGATTGTACTCCACGGCCGTGCGGTGTGTATCGCCCGCCGTCCCCAGTGCGAAAACTGCACCCTTGCTCCATATTGCGACCATTTCACCGGTCTTAAGGAGACGAACTCATGAGAAAAGCTTCGCGGAATATACTGTGGACGCTTTTCATCCTTTACATACTGCTTCTTCTGAGAATTACCGTATTCCGTTCCGATTTTGGCACTCACATACTCTTCGCTGAGGGGCAGATTCTCTGGATTCCCTTTGTCAGTCTTTATCACATTCTTCAAAACAGTCTGGGCTTTTTTCTCTATCTGTTTATCGGGAATCTGGTCTGGTTTGTTCCCCTGGGGCTGCTGTTCCCTGTTCTGATTTCCTGCGGTAGAAAGGTCATCTTATATGGTTTTCTCCTCTCCCTGACCATCGAGCTTATGCAGTTTGTATTTGGAACCGGTGTTACCGAAGTGGAGGATCTGATCCTCAACACACTGGGCTGCTGCATCGGTTATGGTGCCTATCTGCTGCTCCGGTGGATACACAGGTCTTACAAGAGTTTTTTCTGAATCACAGTTCCTGCACATGAATCAAGCACCCGCCGCATATTCTGCGGCAGGTGCTTTTCCCTTTACAGTTCAAACTCTTCCTTCTGGAATCTTGGACACACATTGTCTGTGGAGGTAATGACCGATGCTGCCAGTACCGTACCGATCTCAAGGGCCTGCTCCACCGTCTTGCCACAGGTAAGACCAACGCTGACTCCGGCACAAAATGCATCTCCGGCACCTGTGGTATCCCTTACCATGACTTTTTTCGCCGGACAGAAGCAATGCTTTTCCTTCTGGTCTGCATACACCGCTCCCTGAGAGCCCATGGTGACCACCATAGCCTGCATTTTTGCCTGTAAAACTTTTTTCTGAAGGATCCGTTCCATCTCCTCCGGTGTTTTATCCGTATAATCCTCCATGAAGAGCATTCCAGCCTCCTGCTGGTTGCAGATCACACAGGTAAACCGACGGAGAAGATCCCGTCGCTCTACCGCAAGGCTCATGTTGGAAACAAGCGCAAAAATGGGTTTTTCGTGCTGTTCCGCCAGTTCGATCACCCGCTTGACCACAGGCTTGTCTATGTCCACCTCCAGAACCACGGATTCTACCTGGGAGAAGATCTCATCCCCCCGTTCATCCAACAATTCCAGCAACGGGAGCATATTGGGACGTTTGGAGATGGAACCGGCCACCTCCCCGTCATTGTCAAATACCGCCAGCCATGTTCCCATGCCGTCCGGAACTGACAGCACATAATCCACGTTAACTTTATGATTTTTCAGTTTTTCACGGACTGCGGTTCCCAGCGGGGTATCATCCACAAGCCCCAGATAAGTGGGCCGAAGCTCCAGATTTGCAATGTCCTCAACCACATTTCTGGCAACACCACCGTGGATATACTCGATCCGTCCGGCGTTACGTCCCGTGGGTACATAGGTATCCGAAGGGAAGCCCTTTATATCTACAAATGCAGCACCAACCACAAGAATACTCATAAACATCCTCCTGCCTGTATTTCACAGGGATTATATCACTTTTTTCTGCAAAAGCAAGCTTCCTTTTCTACAATCAGCTTTCCGGAAGTTCCTTCATATAAAATCGGTTCATGGTCGTATGAACCACAAAATCCGGTTTTGGAAGCAGCTTATAGCCCATTTTCTCATAGAGCACAATTGCTTCTTTCAAATTGGAATGAGTTTCAAGATATAAACATCTGTACCCCATCTCCACCGCCTGCTTCTCCGTCCGCTCCAGAAGGAGTCTGCCAAACCCTTTTCCCTTCTCCCGGTCAGTCAGGTAGAGTTTCTGTATCTCCGCACAGCGATCAAAATGGTGAAACTCCGCCAGTCCAATGCCGCCTGCCACCTGTCCCTGAGGATCCTTCAGAATAAAATAGATTCTGCTGTCCGGCGCAGCATTGTAAAAAGCGCTCAAATGATCCAGTTCCGGGTCAAAATAGGCCGTGCCGGGTATATCCAGACCATAGTGTTCCAGATTGCCCCGGACGATTGTGGCAATTTTCTCATCGTCCTCCGCACAAATAGGTTCGATCCGATACATGCTTCTCTTTCCTTTCCTCTGTTCCCTTTGGGGAAGCTTACGAAACAGGCTTTGTATCCAATGATACCAATTATAACACACCCCGTGAAAAAAGCCAGAGGCATAACGCCTCTGGCTTAAATCATTTTCCCGCAGCCTCTGCGATCCGCTTTTTGATTTCATCAAAGCTGATGGGGGCATAACCGGTTCGTTCCACGCAAACGCAGAAATGCTGGCTGCTGTAATCCTTGATAATCGGTGAATTATGCACATGACCAAACAGGTTTGCATAGGGCATGTTGGAGTTGACATACAGGGGATCATGGGACAGGATCCAAAAGCTGTCCAGAATGATCGTATGGTCATACACCTCTTCAAAGCCATACTGCCGATAATCCTGGTTGCTTTTGGTGTCATGATTGCCCTTGACCAGATACTTCACGCCCTTCAAACGGCTTAATATCTCCCGTTCATGGCCCACTGCGCCGAAATCCCCCAGAACATACACAAGATCCCCAGGAGCTACCATATCATTCCAACGCTTTATGATTTCCTCGTCCATTTCCGCTACATTTGAAAATGGTCTGTTCTCATAGTTGAAGATGCTTTCGTCTGTAAAATGGGTATCTGCAATAAAGAAAACCTTTGCCATTTGCACTTCGCCGCCCTTCGGTTTATTCATATCAATGTCTTTTCCCCTTCCCGTATTATATCGGAGGATTCAGGCTTATTATACCACGCATACTAAAAAAAGCCAGAGAAATATTTCCCGGAAAGAAATGACCCGAAGGTTCTGAAAAACCTTCGGGTCAATCATTATTTATCAATGACCTACCACCGATGCGCCTCCATCAATGATGATGGTCTGACCGGTAATGGTCGCTGCTTTATCGCTGGCCAGAAATGCAACACAATTAGCCACATCCTCGGGCTGATTCAGCTTTTTCATTGGGATGGGATTTACCACCTCAGGTGGGAAGCCCATGGCTCTCATGGCGGGGGTCTCCACACCTCCGGGAGCAACACAGTTCACGCGGATGCCCAAAGGTGCCCACTCGACCGCTGCCTGCATGGTAATGGCAACCACCGCCCCCTTGGAGGCAGAATAGAATGCGGAACACATGGGTGGCTCCATGCCACGGATTCCCGCCATGGAAGCAAAATTCACAACAGAACCGCCCCGGTGCTGCATGGACTGCTCCACCACCTGCTGCATCATAAAGAACAGGCCTCTGGCATTCACATTCTGGGTTTTATCCCAATCTGCCTGATTCACTTCCAGACCGGGCTTGCCCCCCATCAATCCGGCGCACTGAACCAGCACATCGATCTCTCCCAGTTCCCCGCGGATCTTCGCCACCGCCGGTGCGATGGTCTCAACATCCGCAAGATTCACCGTATATCCACGCACAGTGCCGTAAGGGGACAGTGTTTCAGTCGCTTTATCCAGCGCCTCCTGATTCACATCCAGGATGGCCACTGCTGCACCGGATTCCAGCAGGGTTTTCACGCAGGCATAACCAATACCTCCGGCACCGCCGGTAACTGCGGCCACCTTCCCGGTAAAATCGATCAGCATATGCTCCCCTCCTTACAGTTCAAAGTCAATGGCAGTGACTTTTTTCAGCATGGGGGTGGAGAACTCCACCAGATCTGTATGCGCCTTGGAGGGGGGATAACCGGCAGCGTCCTCTGCCGTATCGTAATCTGCGATCTGAATCAGATCACCAAACATCACAGGGGCATCCTCCGGCAGATCCGGTGTTCCACCCAGAGTTGTGCCAATAATCTGGCTTTTCATTTTGGGATAGAGTTCAGGAACCTTTTCCAGATATGCACGAACCTGTTCCATATTTTCCGCCTTAGTCTTTCCGTTGGCGGGAGCGTCTGAAAAGGTAAAAACAGAGATATGACGAACCATAATAATATCCTCCTTTTATTTCTTTCCCCGGTCATAATCGGGGGTACGTCCAATGATCCAAAGGCTTACCGTGGCCACAATGACCAGAACAACCATAATGGCATAACCCATGCGGAAGCTGCCGGTTACATCAGCCACCTTGGACATGAACATGGTGGCAAAGGCCTGAAATGCCGCCTGAATGGTCATAATATACCGGTTTGCGGCCTGATAGTTTTTCCGTCCGAACACATATGCGGTCATGGAGGGATGCAGATTCGGGGTACCTCCTGTGATTCCTGCAAT
>CAZFGL010000056.1:0-13555 GCA_964518645.1 uncultured Oscillospiraceae bacterium
GATCTCACCGAACTCGTTCTCGATCAGCACGATTTTCTGTCCTGCGTACACCTCCTGCAGCAGCTTTTTGATCAGGGTCGTTTTGCCGGCACCAAGGAAGCCGGAGAAAATATCAATTTTTGTCACATCAAACACCTTCTAAGTTTTTTTCTTATTATACCACACAGATGCAAGCATCCGGCGACAGATTTCACGTTGTTTGCGATTTGTTTACAATTCCATCCTTCATTGTAGCACACTTCCCCTGAAATGAAAAGACACAGCGACACTGCACCCGGAAATGTTTTATCCCTCAGGCAAATTTACAATTTGTCCATATTTTCGTTATAGTTCGTCCATATGTATCCGATAAGATAGAACCATCAAACAACACCTCCACAGTGTGTTTGATACCCTTCCTTTTTCTCCTCTTTTTTACTCCTTACATTTTCCTCAACGAAAGAACAGCCACGGACGCCCCTAACGTCCGTGGTTGTTTCTGTATCACGGAAGAATCCTCTGCATCTTTTTCTTGCACCGCAGGACAAGCTGTGCTAGAATGACTTTGTATGTTTATTATTTCGACACAATTCGGAAAGGAGTTTGGTATGAAGAAACTGGCGATACTTTTAATCGCTGTGATCCTGCTGCAATCCGTCCCGGTTTTCGGTTTGGAGCTGGAAGCTACATATACCGACGATCCCATGTACCAGGCACAGACCGTTTCAGACGACAGTCTGCTGGAGGAAGAAACCATCACATTTGATAAATACCGCCCCAGAGCGCTGAAGGAAGGCGAAACTCTGAAAAAAGGCGTTGACGTCTCCTATTATCAGAACGAGCGGGCCAAAGACAAGAAAATCGACTGGGAAGCACTGAAAGCTGACGATGTGGATTTTGTCTTTATCCGGGTGGGCTACCGGGGCTACGGCACCGGCAATCTGGTGGAGGATCCCTATTATAAGGATAATATTGAGGGGGCCCTGGCCGCCGGTCTGATCGTGGGCGTATACGTCTACTCCCAGGCCATTACCCCGGAGGAGGGCAGCGAAGAGGCTCAGTTCCTGCTGGACCGTATCGGCAGCTATAACATTCAGCTCCCTCTGATTATGGACTATGAGTATGCCGGGAACGGCACAGGCAGACTGTATGAGGCAAATCTCAGCAAAGCCGATGCCACCACCATCTGTGAGGCATTTTTTGAAACCGCCAACAAAGCCGGTTATCAGGCTGCTGTATATGCCAACCGGAACTTCCTCCTGAACCAGCTCTATCCCCAGTATCTCAGCCGGGTATGGCTGGCCCACTACATCGTGGAAACTGATTACACCGGGGATTACGACTTCTGGCAGTTTACTTCCTCCGGCTCCGTGGACGGAATCGTGGGATTGACAGACCTGAATTTCTGGTTTGACGACGGCACCTTTTTAAACGGTCTGCCCTTCTGTGATGTGGTTTATAACGAATGGTACTGGGAGGGTATCCGGTACGCCTACGAAAATGACATTATCACAGGCGTGAAATATGATGCCTTCCAGCCCGGAGCTGAAACCACCAGAAGCCAGATCATCACCATGCTCTATCGCATGGCCGGTTCTCCGGCGGTGAAAAATCCCGCCACCTTTACCGACCTTGTACAGGATTATTACAAAGACCCCATCGCCTGGGGACAGGCCGAAGGTATTACCACCGGCACCCCCGGAAATCTGTTTGATCCGGAGGGACTGATCACCAGACAGGATATGGTCACCATGCTCTACCGCATGAGTGGGGAGCCGAAGGTAACCGGGGGACTTTCCCAGTTCACCGACGCTTCCAAAGTCTCGGACTATGCCTTTGATGCGATGGTTTGGGCGGTGGACAAGGGAATCGTTCAGGGCACCTCCCCCACACAGCTCAGCCCCCTTGGCACCACGACCCGGGCTGAGGCAGCCACGCTTCTGGCAAGATTTCATCAGTTAACATAAAAACAGATCCCGTCAGCCTCACAGGTTGACGGGATCTTTCTTATTTCAGCTTATTGCAGCTTATTTCTTCTTGCGCTTGACCAGAATCACTGCGACCACAGCAACCACGACCACAGCCGCAATCACCACAACCACAACCGTGGAGGAGTCGGACTCCTCCGCAGGTGTCTCTGCGGCAGGCTCCTCATCGGCGGGAGCTACAGCAACATCTGTGGGCTCCTCAGCAGGTGCTTCTGCGGTTTCTTCCACAGATGCGGCCTCTTCTTCTACAACAGAAGCCTCGGCCTCAGGTGCGGGCTCCTCATAGCCCCATGCAGCAGTCTCATAAACAGTGCCGTCAGGAGCGGTGGGAACGTAGTCAAGGTTCACCATGTCGTCACCTTTGGTGACATCAAAGCTGTATTCGCCATCGGCTACTGTGCCGATGCCGGGAACATTCTCAAAGCCGGTCAGGTCATCCTCACCGTAGGTGCCGGTGACGGTGACGGTAAATGCGCTGTCGCCTTCCACATAAGCGGTGCCGTCAGCAGCAGCGATGGTGACGGTCTTGCCGTCGGCATCCAGCAACTCTGCGCCGCCGGTGTAGAAGTCACGAACCATGCTGTCGCCGGTAACAGTCCAGACAGCGGTCTCGTCCATATAGACATCGCAGCCCCGCTCGCCGTTGTCTTCACGGCAGAGGATTGCGCCGTTCAGGGTGGAGCCTTCGGTCATGTAAACACCCAGGAAGCTCCAGGTATCATAAATGATGTTGCCCTGCATATCCTGATCGATGGTGTAAAGGACACACTCGGAGCCGTTGGCACCGGCAGTACCCCAGCCACGCTGGTTGGTGTTGCATGCGCACAGCAGGAAGGTCTCCATACCCTCAGGATAGACCATCTGAACGTTGGACAGGCTGATGTAGCTGTAGGTATTGGTGGTATAGAACATCTTGGCATTGCCATTCTCGCTGACGTTATTGGCCTTCAGCACGCCGCCCACCATGGTGCAGTAGGTGGTACCTTCCTCGGAGTCGCCGGACATGGACTGATAGACCATGACGTTGGAATTCTCATCGTCGTCAGAGGCGGTGTAGTTGCCTTCCAGATAGCAGTTGTACATATGGAAGGGATTGCGGCCCTCAAAGCAGATGGCCTGTGCGTTGTTTGCCTGCATGGTTGCGTTGGCAACGGTAATGTCTGCCACGCAGTATACTGCGGGAGAACCGGTGCCGTAAGCGCCGTTGGAGATATAGGTACCGCCGTCAATGACCATCAGGCCAGAGCCACGGTCGGAACGGATGGCAGCAGAGGAGCCACCCTCAGTATAAACGTTGCAGTTCTCTGCATACAGGGTGCCGCCGCCGGCTACCATGATGCCGCCGGAGCCACCTGCGCCGGTGGTGGTAACTTCAACGTCCTTCAGGTTGATGGTGGAGTAGCCGTATGCGAACACGCCGTTTGCACCGTTGGCAGAGGTCTCGACCTTACCGCCGTTGATGGTCAGCTCAGCGGGGGTGGACTCATCCTCGGAGTATGCCAGCACGCCGGAGTTCACGCCGTAGAAGCTGCCGTCATCACCAGACATATCGCCGGCGGTCTTGGTTACGGTGGAATCGGTCAGGGTTGCAGCCACACCGGGGCCTACCCGGAGTGCAACCTCAGTCTCCCCGGTGGAATCCGGGAAAGTCTCACCGGTATAATCCCCAGCTTCCAGATCTGTTACTGCATCCCCGGTATAGAAGGTCATGGAACCGCCGCCGGGAGGGGGAGGAGGCACATCTCCGCCAAAGCCTCCGGGAGGTGCATCCATGGCGATGGCCGTAGTGGACACCAGCAGCAGCATTGCCAGAAGCACCGCAAGCTGTCGTCTGAAACGAATCTTTTTCATAGTGTTCCTTCCTTTCATTTATGATTTACAGCCCCATTGTACAGCGTTAACCCATAATTGTCATGGAAAATCTTCATTTATGGTGAAATAGACCGAAAGGGGTGCATTTTGTATGTTTTAAAAATCCCCCCAAAAACACCCGGTCTGTGCTATAATATACGAAAACACTGGAGGGAAGATCATGGATAACAAAGCAGCAAACATCGTACAGAATGTGGGTGCCATTGCGGAAACCGTGTCCGTTTTTTACAACAGCATTGCGAAGCAGGTACCCAAGGACGTGGCACTGGTGCTGACTCAGCACTTTATGGATCTGACCATCAACCGAACGCCCGCAAACGTGGCTGTTCTCCGGGGCAATGCGGCAGCCGCCATTGCCGCTGTGCAGGAGCAGCAGCGCAGAGCCGCTGAACAGAAAAAGCGTCAGCAGGAACAGGAACAGCTTCAGCAGGAGCAACAGCAGCCCCAGCAGGAAAAAGAGCCATCCCCGCCGGATGACTCCCCCGCAACAGAAGAACCGTAAAAAACATGCGCCGGATTCAGCCTCCGGCGCATGTTTTTACTTTTTATTCAGCAATTTCGAGCCAGGTCTCGTCGTTTTCCGGGCCCCGGCGCCGATTCATCAGGGTGTTGATCGTCTCGTTCACATCAGCGTCCTCATAGAGCACATGATATGCGGCCTCGGCAATTGGCATCTCGATTCCCATCTTCTTGGCCAGGAAATGAGCAGATGCAGACGCATAGTAGCCCTCGACCACAGCCCCGACCTCCTTCATGGCCTCTTCCGGGCTCTTGCCCTGACCGATGAGGATGCCGCAGCGGTTGTTCCGGGAATGCATGGAGCAGCAGGTAACGATCAGGTCGCCCACACCGGACAGTCCGGCGAAGGTCTCCTTATGGGCACCCAGTGCCACACCCAGTCTTGCACTCTCAGTGAGGCCACGGGTCATCATCAGCGCCTTGGTGTTGTCACCGCAGCCTGCCCCGGTGAGGACACCGGCAACCAGTGCATAAATATTTTTCAGAGCCGCACCCAGCTCAGCGCCCACAATATCACCGCCGGCATAGACCCGGAAGGTATCGCTCATAAATACGTCCTGTACCATCTCAGCAACCTGCTTGTCTGCACAGGCCACTACACAGCCGGTGGGAACGCCCCGTCCCACTTCCTCCGCATGGGTGGGGCCACTGAGCACAGCCACCACATTGCCGGTTTCCTCGGCAATGATCTGGCTCATACGCTTGGAGGTATCCCGCTCCACGCCCTTGGTCACGGACACGATCACAGTATCTGGATCCAGATGGGGCGCCATGGATTTTGCAGTGGAACGAACCGCAAAGGAAGGCACCGCAGATACCACCAGGGGCTTCCCCTTTACACAGGAAATATCCGTGGTCAGCGCAATGTCCTCGGGAATGTGGATTCCCTTCAGCAGTGCGTTCTCATGGTTTTCCCGGATATAGTCGATCTCAGACTGGGCAAAAGACCAGATGGTGACATTGTGTCCGTTCTTGTGCAGCAGAAGGGCCAGTGCAGTTCCCCAGCCGCCGCTGCCTACAACAGTAATATTCATAGTTCGTATCCTCCAAGATTATGCTTTCTTATGCAGGGTGAGCTTACTCTCATTGCCCTGAAGCAGCCGTTTTATATTGCTCCGGTGTGCCCAGATCAGCAGGCCGCCGGTAAGGATCGCCGGGATCAGCACCACGATGTCATGATACAGCACCCAGGCCATAATGGGATAGCCAAAGCCAGTGGACACAGAGCCAAGGGAGACGTAGCGGGTGAGGATCACAAGGATCAGGAAGCTTCCCCACACCACAAGTGCCAGCTTCCAGTTGATCATAATGGCAATGGTACCGCCGGAGAGCACACCCTTGCCCCCTTTGAATCCAAAGGTCACCGGGAACATATGCCCAAGCTCACAGAACAGGCCGGAAATATACTTGCTCCGCACCACGTTCATAAAGTCGAAGCCCGCATCCCGGATCAGCTTTGCCCCCAGCATACCCAGCAGCAGAGAAAGCACTGCCTTGAGCACATCCGCCAGGATCACAAGACCCGCCAGCTTATTTCCGAAAACCCGGCGGAAATTGGTCAACCCTGCGTTTCCGCTGCCGTATTTCCGCACATCATCCCGCAGAATGTATTTGCTTACCAGAATCGCTCCGTTGGAGCACCCCAGGATATAGGGAACTGCTGTCATCAGCAGGAGCCCTGCGATAAGCATCAGGGTTTTCATACCTTGTCACCGTCCTCGCCCTTCTGGCGCACCACCATTTTGATGGGAGTTCCCTCAAAGCCGAACACTGCCCGCAGCTGGTTTTCAATATACCGCTGATAGGAGAAGTGGAACAGCTTTGCACTGTTGCAGAACATGACAAAGGTGGGGGGACGGATACCGGACTGGGTCATGTAGTATACCTTCAGTCGGCGGCCCTTGTCTGTGGGCGGCTGCACACGGGCAGTGGCATCCGCCAGAATGTTGTTCAGTGTGCCGGTGGAAATACGCATGGTGTTTGCATTTGCCACCGCGTTGATGGTCTCATACATTTTCTCCACCCGGAGACCGGTCAGGGCAGAGATAAAGAGCACCGGGGCATAGGTCATATAGGCAAGACCCTCACGGACGGACTTTGTAAAGTTGTCCATGGTGTGGGTATCCTTTTTGATGGAATCCCACTTGTTCACCACGATCACCGCTGCCTTGCCCGCCTCATGGACAAGTCCGGCAATCTTGGTGTCCTGCTCCGTAACGCCCTCATTTGCATCGATCATGATCAGGCACACATCCGCCCGGGAAATTGCATCCACGGTGCGCATGTTGGAAAACCGCTCCACAGAGTCATCCACACGGGACTTCTTCCGCATACCGGCGGTGTCGATAAAGACATACTTGCCGTGTTCATTCTCAAAATAGCTGTCAATGGCGTCCCGGGTGGTACCTGCCACATTGGAGACAATAACACGCTCCTCACCGAGAATATGGTTCAGCAGGCTGGACTTGCCCACATTGGGTTTGCCCACAAGAGCAACCTTGATAACGTCCTCTTCTTCCTCATCTTCCTCCTCCGGGGGGAAGTTCTCCACGCACAGATCCAGCAGATCGCCGGTACCGTGGCCGTGGAATGCACTGACGGGGACAGGATCTCCCAGACCCAGGCTGTAGAATTCATACACATCCGGGTTGATCGCGCCGGTGCTGTCACATTTGTTGACCGCCAGAATGATCGGCTTTTTGCTCCGCTGGAGCATTGTGGCGATCTCGCTGTCAGCAGCGGTCACGCCGGTCTTAACGTCACATACCATCACGATCACGTCTGCGGTGTCAATGGCGATCTCCGCCTGCCGGCGCATAAAGCGCAGCATTTCGCTGTCAGTTTTGGGTTCAATTCCGCCGGTATCTACCAGTTCAAAATCCCGTCCGTTCCAGTCGCAGTCTCCGTAGAGCCGGTCACGGGTAACGCCGGGGGTGTCTTCCACAATGGCAGTACGACGGCCAGTAAGCTTATTAAAGAGCATGGACTTTCCCACGTTGGGTCTGCCCACGATCGCAACCAGTGGCTTTGCCAAATCCGGCCACCTCCTGTTTTCAAATTAAAAAATAGTGTACACGGTATTATCTCATTTTTTCCCTCATAAATCAATCATTATTTTACATGAAACCGGGCAACAAAGGAGCAGGCAGCCACCGGCATGCCCGCTCCTCTGGACGCAGATTTTTACTTTTCCGTTTTCTGAACCTCCAAAAAAGCAGAGGGATGCTTTTTACAGGTCAGAAGGCTGACCACCACCAGCAGGACACCGCACACAATGGCACCGGGTACCGTTGCCCCCAGGCCGAAAGGCTGACCTGCCAGCTTCCAGCCCACGCAGACCACGAAGCCACCCACCATGGCAGAGAGTATACCCGCTTTGGTGGCTTTTCTCCAGAACAGCGCCGCAAATGCGGGAAGTCCTGCCGCAGCCGCATAGAAGCTCCATGCAAACATGAGAATCTCATAGGCGTTCTTGATATACAGCGCAATAAACAGTGCGCACAGGGGCAGAATAATGGAGAACACCCGGGACAGCCGAACCTCCGTTTTATCAGACATATCCGGCTTCAGGGTCTTGCCAATGTCGCTGACACAGGCCTGTACCGACACCAGAAGGTAGCTGTCCGCAGTGGACATGATGACCGACAAAACACCCGCCAGTGCCAGACCGGTAAGGCCAATGGGCAGCACGGTAATCGCCAGAGCCGGTACTACCGAGTCCGTATTGCCGTAACCGGCGATCACGTCCGGGGATACGATCTGGTGAGCAACCACACCCATGAACCACACCAGAATAATGGTCACGCCGTAAACCGCCGTGCCAAGGAACATGCCCTTCTTTGCGGATTTTCTGTCTCTGGCAGCAAAGGCTCGTTGCCACATCTCCGCCCCGGCCATGGTAAAGACCAGATACGTCACAATATCCCCCAGAATGGCACCATCCACATAGGGCTTAAACAGATCAGGAGAAAGATTCTCAAGGAAGTTGCCAATCCCGCCCACATTGATCAGAGAGGCCGAGGGAATCAGAAGATATACAAACACCAGAAGCATATAGAACTGGAGCACATCCGTATACACCACACCGAACAGTCCCGCAGAGGCAGTATAGACCATAAACACCACAGTGGCAATCAGGGCACCCATTTCATAGGAGATCCCGAATTCATTGCCCAGCATATTGATAATGGTGGCAGTGGCGGTAACCTGAGAAGCCACGGTTCCCATCATGGTAAAGGCAATCAGGGCACCCAAAATGATCTTTGTGTTTTTGCCGAATCTGCGTTCAAACAACTCCGGGATGGAACTGATATTATGCTGCATACCAATGTCGGAGATCCTGCCCGAGTAGCCCGAAAACAGGAACATACCCAACAGATAGGGAATCGCAGTCATGATCGCTTTAAACCCGCTGGAATAGGCCACCCCTGCCCGTCCCATCAGTCCGCTGCCTCCGATGATCGTGGCACATACTGTGGCCATCAGCACCAGGGGCCCAAAGGAACGTCCGGCAACATAATAGTCCCCGCTGTTCTTCACCCGTTTTACACAGACGAATCCGATGGCAACCATGGAGATCAGGTATACCACGATGATCGCCAGATCAATAAAATGCAGCTGGCTGTGATCCATATCAATTTGCTCCTTTCTTAGTCCGCAAAAAACAAAAAGCCGCCCACAGAGGGTGGACGGCAAAACTACAGGTTAAAGGTGATTCCGGACTGTGTCACAACATCACTTCTTCAATAATTCATCCGCCTTGCTTTCAATCAAATTCCAGACGGGTCATTTGTGCCAATTTCCCCGCATCGTTTTCTGCTTTTTTAGTCATATTTTACAGGCGAATTAAGGTTGTTTTATGAACAAAGTGTAAACAGTTTGCTTTTGACTATAAAATATTTCATTTAGAAATTGTATATTTGATACAAAAAATCGCCCATTTCACCCGGATTTTCGAAATTTTAAGTCGCATTCCAAACTAACTTTACATTTGGTAAAAAGAGGGCGGCGCAACTTGCGCCGCCCTGCTGTTTATACAGTTCTTTTCCATAAGGGAGCGGGGTCTCAGTTCTCCGAGTGCTTCCGCTGATAGAGGAACATCACCACACCGGTTCCGCAGATCACCACATAGCCCAAAAGGCTGTACACATCGGGAATCTGGGAAAACACTGCCCACCCCATCAGCGCCGAAAAGATAACCTGAGAATAATCATATACGGAAATCTCCCGGGCGGGGGCAAATTTATAGGCACTGGTGATGGCAAACTGCCCGCAGCAGCCACACACACCGGCACACACCAGACAGAGAAGCTGAACACCGGTCATGGGTGCATGGATGGCAATAAAGAAGGGCAGACAGACCAGACAGGAGAATGTGGAAAACACAAATACGATCAGGCTGGAGTTAACCCCCCGCTTGCTCATATACCGCACCACGCTGTATGCAACACCTGCACCAAACCCGCCCAGCAGTCCCACCAGAGAGGGCACCAGCGCCATATTCCCCGGGTTCGGCTTGATGATCAGTAGGCTGCCCAGAAATGCGACCACAACACCGACTCCCTGCACCACCGTGAGCTTTTCCTTCAGCAGGAACACGGACATAATGATGGCAAAGAAGGGGGCCATTTTGTTGAGCATATTGGCATCGGAGATGTTCAGATGATCCACCGCATAGAAATTACTGACCAGTCCCACGGTACCAAAGCACGCCCGGGCCATCAGTGGGATCCAGTGCTTCTTCTCCGCCGGACGGAAGGGGATATGGTTTTTCAGCATAATCACCAGTGCCACTACCACCGCCACCGCATTCCGGAAAAACGCCTTCTGCATGGAGGGGATATCCCCTGAAAGCCGGACAAACACGCTCATCAGCGCAAAGAAGAAGGCCGACATAATGATGCAAAGCATCCCTTTTACTCTGTTTGACACGGAATCATCCCCTTTCTGTTTCCCGTTTGCCGGAGGGTTCCTGCTCGGTGGAGGTCAGTCTGCTGAGATCCTGCGGGGTGCCGTAGCGCCCCAGTTCCAGAATCAGATAGCTGCACAGCAGATTCAGCGCCACCTGATCGTGTTCATAGGGCAGACCGAACAGTTCACTGATTCTGCCCAGACGATACAGCAGGGTATTTCTGTGGATACAGAGGGCAGCGGCCGTCCGATCCTTGTTGTGCATGTTAAAAGAGAACATGCGCATGGTCTCGTCGTAGGCCGTGCCGTTCTCCCGGTCATACTCCCGCATTTTGAAAATCGCAGGATGAATAAAGGTCTCCGGGGTATCCTTTTCCAGTACGGACAGGAAAATGGGCAGCGGCATCAGATCCGAAAAGGTGGTGGACTTCTCCCGCCCCAGTTTCAGGGCAAGCCGGGCCGTAAGCAGCGCCTGACGGTAATGCACCCGGGTCTGCCGGGGATCCCGGAAGCTGTCGGAGATCCCGCAGATCATATCGTGGCTGCCGAAAAACTCAAACAGCCGGTTGGCCATGGAGATCTTCGGCATGGGGGTTCCGGAGCCATGGGGGGAGGCATTGCCATAGAGGGTAACGATATTGTTGTCATAAATAACGGAGATCACGTTCCGGTAAAGCTGCTGAAGCTCCCGGACTGCATATTCCGCAAAGGCCCGCTGGGACGCCAGTGCGCCGATGGTGGTAACACAGATGGTATACTCCGGCTGCATGGTGCCGGAAATCGCCTCACAGGCCAGCCGCTCCAGATGCGCCGGGGTATTTGGGGCCAGCAGATCCTCCAGTTTGGTGGACAGGGACAGGTTCCAGCTGCCCATGGACTTGATACGGCTGGAAATACGGATGCAGATGGCATCCAGCACCAGATCAATGATCTCAAAATCCTCCGGTGTGGGGGGGGCCCCTTCCCAGAACACGATCAGATGGCCGTGTACATTGTTGTCCTGAACGACCTCTGCAAACAGCCGGGGAGACTTCTCACAGGAGCCGGTATTTGCAAAAAAGGGCTTATAAAAGGCTGTTTTTCCGGAGAGAAATTCATCCAGGGTCTGAAATATCTGCTCCCGGTTCATGGACTTGTTTTCAAAAATCTCATCCCATTCCGGATTCCCGATGGGCCCGGCGGGGTGCATGGACACCACATGAAAATATTCGTCCACAAACAGAACAGGACTGCCGAAAATTTCACAGGCGGCCGTGACCACATTGTTGGTGGACTGGTTGCATACCGCCTTATATAGCTTCTCATAGACCACTGCCATACGGGACTGTTCCATATTGCACCTCCTGAGAACTCTGTCAGTTTTATTCCCTGTTATTGTAGCGAATCACCCCGGCAAATGCAACTAATTCCGCATTTTTTCAGGTTCCCGGGAAAAGGGTGCCCGACTGATTTACTTTTCCACACGTTCGTGGTAGAATAAAGGTTCAGAAACAGATGGATTTCTGATGTATTCATGTATTTTTCGGAAAGGAGTCATTTTTATGGAAAACACTGATCTGACCCGGCTTAATCAACTGGAACCCCGCAACAAAGTATCCGCTGAGCAGGAAGGGTATTCCTTCTACGCCTATCTCTCCCGCATGCGTTACATCTCCCGTTGGGGACTCATGCGAAACTCCTGCCCGGAGAATATTCAGGAACACAGTCACATGGTGGCCGTACTGGCCCATGCACTCGCCCTGATCTCCCGGGAAATCTATGGACAGAAAAACGTTTCCCCGGAACTGTGTGCAACTGTCGCTCTGTTCCACGACGCCTCTGAGATCATCACCGGCGACCTGCCCACCCCTGTAAAGTATTACAACCCGGAGATCCGGGATGCTTACAAGAAGGTGGAGGATGTGGCCGCCCAGGAGCTGATCTCCATGCTGCCTGAGGCTCTGCGGGACTGTTACCGGCCCCTGCTCCAGGATGTCTCTCCTGAGGTTGAGAAAATCGTAAAGGCCGCCGACAAGCTCTCCGCCCACATCAAGTGTCTGGAGGAGCTGAAGGCCTCCAACCACGAGTTTATTCTGGCAGCCCAGCAGACCCGGGATGCGCTGGAGGAAATGAACATGCCGGAAGTCCGCTATTTTATGGACAATTTCCTGGACAGCTTTACGCTGACTCTGGATGAATTGAAATAACATTCCGTTTAGGAGGAATCGAAACATGAAAGCAATCGTAACCGTCACCGGCAAGGACGCCGTGGGGATTACCGCCGGCGTATGCACCCGTCTGGCTCAGCTGTCTGTAAACATCCTTGACATCTCCCAGACCGTCATGGAAACCTTTTTCGTCATGAACATGCTGGTGGATCTGTCCACCTCCAACGATGACTATGAAACCATCCGGGACGCACTGGATGAAAAGGGCCGGGAAATGGGACTGTCCGTCCGCATTCAGCGGGAGGATATTTTCAACGCCATGCATCGGATTTGAGGTGAGAGTATGCTCAAACAGGAAGACATTCTCCAGACGCTCGATATGATCGACCACCAGCATCTGGACATCCGCACCATTACCATGGGCATTTCTCTCCGGGACTGCTGCGGCAGCGATCCCACCGGCACTGCACAGAAGATCTACGACAAGATCTGCCGCTATGCAGAAAAGCTAGTTCCCACCGGCGAGGCCATTGAGCGGGAGCTGGGTATTCCCATTGTTAACAAGCGTATCTCTGTTACCCCCATCTCCATGGTAGCTGAGTCCTGCGATACCGAGGACTATGTCCCCTTCGCCGTTGCCATGGACAAGGCTGCTGAGACCTGCGGTGTAAACCTGATCGGTGGCTTCTCCGCACTGGTACACAAGGGTATGACCGTGGGTGACAGACGTCTGATCATGTCCATCCCCGCTGCACTGGCTGCAACGGAGCGGGTCTGCTCCTCGGTCAATGTGGCCACGACCCGTGCCGGCATCAACATGGATGCGGTTGCCCTCATGGGTAAAATCGTCCGTGAAACCGCTGCGCTGTCCCCTGACGGAGAGGGACGCAGCTGCATGAAGCTGGTGATCTTCGCAAATGCGGTGGAGGACAACCCCTTTATGGCCGGTGCCTTCCACGGTGTGGGCGAACCGGAATGTGAGATCAACGTGGGCGTATCCGGCCCCGGTGTGGTTTATCACGCCCTCCAGAGCGTCAAGGGTCAGCCCTTTGATGTGGTGGCGGAGACCATTAAAAAGACCGCTTTCCAGATTACCCGTATGGGTCAGCTGGTTGCACAGGAGGCCGCACGCCGTCTGGG
>CAZFGL010000057.1:0-13504 GCA_964518645.1 uncultured Oscillospiraceae bacterium
CAATGAAATTGCCCAGACCGAGAGCTATGTGGGGCACAAATGGTGCGGCCATTGGTTCCACGTCCATCACCTGAATACCACTGGCGGTAAAATGAGCAAGTCCAAGGGAGAATTCCTCACCGTTTCTCTGCTGAAGGAAAAGGGATATGCACCGCTGGCATACCGGCTGTTCTGCCTCCAGAGCCATTACCGCCGGGGACTCATGTTCTCCTGGGAGAACCTTGACAACGCCCAGACCGCCTATGATAAGCTGGTGAGCCGGATCGCTGCCCTGACCCCCGGTGCAGTGGAAGCAGGGGACGGGGAAGAAATGACCCGGCTGCGGGAAACCTTCAAGGGTGCGCTGGATAATGACCTGAATACCTCTCTGGCAGTTACCGCCGTCTATGATGTGCTGAAGGCAAAGATATCCGACGGGGCGAAGCTGGCCCTGATCGAGGAATTTGACCGGGTGCTGTCTCTGGAACTGATCTCCGCAGCAGCTGCCCTTCGGGAAACCGCCAAGGCACCTCAGGAAGGGGACGGGGAGATCAATGCACTGGTTGCAGCCCGTACCGCAGCAAAGAAGGCCAGAAACTTTGCGGAGGCTGACCGGATCCGGGATCAGCTGAAGGACATGGGCATCGTACTGGTGGATACCAAAGAAGGAACCACATGGCACCGGTAATGCTTTCAAGTCCCCTGACGCTGGGGGGCTGCACTCTGAAAAACCGGATATGCATTCCGCCTATGGTGCTCTACGGTCAGCCGGTGGCCGGGGGGAGGGTGACGGAAAATCATGTCCGCCACTATGAGACCCTGGCCGAAGGCGCCCCCGGCCTGATAATTCAGGAGGCCACCTGTGTATCGGCAGGGGGACGGCTGTCTCCGGGACAGCTGGGAATCTGGCAGGAGGAACAGCTCCCGGCTCTGAGAAAGATCGTGGAGGCTGTCCACCGGCATCAGGTCCCCATCTTTGTACAGCTTCATCATGCTGGAATTATGTCAACTGATATGCCCAGACTTTGTCCCAGCCCCTATACCATGATGAGAAATGGGGAGCCGGTGGAGGGTGTCCAGTTGGAACAGCCCCAGATCCGGCAGATTCGGGATGATTTCATCGCTGCGGGACGGCGGGCATATGAGGCGGGCTATGACGGGGTGGAGCTTCACGGCTGTCACAGCTATCTGCTCTGTCAGTTTTTAAATCGTCGGGTGAATCGGCGGGAGGATCAGTACAGGGACGGACTGGTTCTGATCCGGGAGATTTTTCAGGGGATCCGTCAGGTGACCCCGCCGGGATTCGTGATAGGTATCCGACTTGGAGCATTTGAACCGACCCTAGCTGACGGCATCCGGCATGCCCGAGCTTTCAAAGATATGGGAATGGATTTTCTGGATGTGAGCTACGGCTTTTCCGGGGAGATGGAGCAAACTGCTCCGGGGGCGGAGAAACTTCTGCCTGTGATCCGGGGTGCAGCTGCTATCCGGCAGGAGGTGGATATTCCCGTATTTGCCGTGGACGGCATTCGCACGCCGGCTCAGGCGATGGAGATCCTGACTGAAACCGGGGTAGAGATGGTCGATATAGGCCGGAGTGCTCTGGTGGATCCAGACTGGCCGAAAAAGGCCATTGCAGGACAGAATCCGGGAAAATGCTTGGGGTGCCGGGTATGCATGTGGCGTATTGACAAGAATAAATGTCCCGGAAGGATACTCCTTGCCCGGGGGGAAGGGAAGGAACAGGAATGAAGTTTCACGGCGACCTGATTATTACAGATCCCGCCTATGTGGCGAAGGATGCAGAGGACTGGAAGGCCTGCGCCTACGGGGATCATATGGACGCATTGGGGATGCCCACATTTCTCTCTGCCCTTGTGACAGAGGGGGAAGAGGATTTCTGCGTGTGGAGTTCAGACGGGAAGGAGTGCTATGGCACCTTTGTGACGGATTCCGGCGTGGCTACAGCGTTTCTGCTGGAGGAGATCCTCCGGTACGATCCCGATTTTGACGAGCATACGGAATGCCCGGAGAACGCACTGTGGATCCGGAATTTTGACGGAGAGCTTACCGTCCACGGAACCGGAGAGGATCAATGGTTTCAGGGCGAGGGCAGCCACAGCTTTACCACAAAAGTATAAGGAAAGAGCATCCGTGGTCAGCACGGATGCTCTTTTTCTCAATTGTGCCCGGGAAGCTCCTGAATGAACTGTAGCACACAGTCCTTCAGCTTCCGGATGTTTTCCGTCTCCTTCTTCCGGATATGGGTGCCCATACCCAGCTCCCGGATGGCGGGGGGACTGACCGGGACACAGAGAACGTCGTCGGTTCGACCCCGGATCATCAGCTCTGACATCATGGATACGCCCAATCCACGCCCCACCATCCGGATCACGGTCTCGTCGTCCACCCTTGCGATGGTGGCGTTGAGGGGCACTCCCTCCGGTTCCAGGGCTGCCCGAACGTCGTTGTCGAATTTTCCGTAGGGCATGATAAATTCCTGTCCTGCAAACTCCTTCAGAGGGAAGGTGGTACGGCCGTTCAGGGGATAGGCCCGGGGCAAAATGGCGTAAAGCCCCTCGTGATACAGGGGGATCCAGTTACAGCAGCTGTAATTCTGACGGCTGGCAAAGATCACGTCCGTCTGACCACTTTCCAGCAGCTCGAAGGGCTCCAACGCATGGTCCACCATCCGGAGATCCACATTCACTTCCGGACAGAGTCGCCGGAACCGATACAGAATCTCCGGCATCCAGTGCATGGCGATGCTGGCGTAGGCGGCGATTCGTATGACCTCAGTTTTCTTCTCGGAAATGGTGCGGATCTGGTTTTCCAGATTGGCGTTGGCCTGCAAAAACTCCCGGATCGCGGGCATGAGCTGGGCGCCCTCCTCAGTGAGCTGAATGCCACTGTGGTTTCGCAGTAGGAGGGGAAAGCCGATCTCCCGTTCCAGTGCGTCCATCATATGGGTCAGGCCGGATTGGGTATAACCCACCACCTCAGAGGCCTTCGTAAAGCTGCCCAGATCCGCAGCCGTCATCAGGATCTCCAGTTTTTTGCTGTCCATGGGAATTCCTCGTTTCATTCATGGTATATGACACTTTCTCATACACTCATTATAAACATGCGTTTCCGTAATTGCAAGGGAAATGCTAAAATGATAGCAATCACCGTGAGAGGAAGGATCGTCGTGAAAAAGCACCTGACCCTGAAACAGCAATTATTGGTGGCCGGAACCCTGTTCGGTATGTTCTTTGGCGCAGGAAACCTGATTTTCCCGGTGCATCTGGGACAGCTGGCAGGCAGCAACATGCTCCCGGCTATGATTGGGTTTATTATCACCGCCGTGGGTATCCCGGTTCTGGGTGTGGCAGCCATCGGCATCACCCATTCCGATGGGCTTCAGGGTCTGGCCAGCAAGGTGGACAAGGGATACGGATATTTCTTCACCTGCCTGCTGTATCTGACCATCGGTCCCTTCTTTGCTATCCCACGCTGTGCTACCACCTCTTTCACCACCGGTATTCAGCCGATGCTGGGTGGGGAGAGCAGGCTTGCACTGCTGATCTTCTCCGGGGTGTTCTTCCTGCTGGTGCTGCTGTTTTCTCTGCGCCCTGCAAGGATCACAGACTGGATCGGTAAGATCATTAACCCCCTGTTCCTGCTGTTTTTGGCCATTCTGGTGGTCACGGCGCTGATTCATCCCAGTACCCCCGTCTCCCGCGTGGAGCCGGAGGAAGCATACAGAACCGGGGCATTCTTCTCCGGCTTTGTGGAGGGCTACGGCACCATGGATGCCATTGCGGGACTGGCCTTCGGTATTGTGGTAATTGATATTATCCGGGGAATGGGTGTCACAGACGACAACACCGTGGCCGGGGATGTGCTTCGCTCCGGAATTCTGGCGGGGGCGTTGATGGCGCTGATCTATGTGCTGACCATTCTGGTGGGTACCCAGTCCCGGGGTCTGTTTGAACTCTCCGAGAACGGGGGCATCGCACTGGCTCAGATCGCAGAGCATTATCTTGGAAAGCTGGGCAGTGTAGTACTGGCCCTGACCATCGCCTTCGCCTGCCTGAAAACCTCCATCGGACTGGTGACCAGCTGCGGTGAGGCATTTGTGCGGATGTTCCCCCGGTTCCTGCCCTATCGGGCCTGGGCGGTGATATTTACCCTGTTCTCCTTCCTGATCTCCAACTTCGGCCTGAGTAAACTTCTCAGCTATTCCCTGCCTGTGCTTATGTTCCTGTATCCTCTGGCCATTACGCTGATCCTGCTGGCCATGACCGGAAAGTTCTTTGGCCACGACCGCAGAGTTTATATTTCCGTGACAGTTTGTACCTGCGGAGCTGCCCTGCTGGATATGTTCAAGAATCTGCCTGAGGGAATGCGCCAGATCCTCCATCTGGACGGACTGGTGGCATTTGCAGAAAACTATCTTCCCTTCTATTCCATAAATCTGGGCTGGATCATCCCCACCCTGATCGGATTTGCACTGGGATTGCTCCTGCGACTGGTGCTTCGGCCGATGCCCTTCCGGAGCAGAACTGTCCCGGAGGATCTGAAAGCATAAAGAAATCGCCAAGTCGGTTTTCCGGCTTGGCGATTTTCGTGTACAGGATGAATCAGAGATTGCCCGGACGGAAGAAGAACTGATTCTCAGCGTCCTGCTTGCCATCTACACGATGGCCACAGTTGGGGCAGGACACGGTTCCGGGGGCGCAGGGCTGTCCGCAGTGGGAGCAGGGCGTGGTTCCGCTGGTATCCACAGCGGGGGTGCTTTCAGGTGCCGGGGTGATCCGGGCGCCACAGCGGATACAGAATATACTGTCGGCGTCTACAGGCTCGTGACAATTGGGGCAGCAGGGAACATCGGGAACGGGGGTAGCCACTGCGCCGGGCAGACGATGACCGCAGGCGGTGCAGAAGGCTGCATCTGCTTCCAGCGGTGCAGAGCAGACCGGGCACAGGGCGACAGGTGCCGGGGAAACGGCAACACTGTCATAGGGGTTAACCTCCGGTGCAGAGCTGCTGCTCAGAGAGGTGCCACAGAAGGTGCAGAAGCTGCAATCGGGCTCCAGTGCAGAACCGCAGACCGGGCAAACGGAGGCGGAAACCACGGTGGTGGGAGACACAGGCTCTACCATAGGGGCGGTGGGAACAGAGGCGTATCCGGTATCCTCCAGCCGGGTACCACAGGTGGTGCAGAAGCAACAATCAGGCTCCAATACCGCACCGCAGACCGGGCAAACGGAGGCGGAAACTACGGTGGTGGGAGACACAGGCTCTACCATAGGGGCGGTGGGAACAGAGGCGTATCCGGTATCCTCCAGCCGGGTACCACAGGTGGTGCAGAAGCAACAATCAGGCTCCAATACCGCACCGCAGACCGGGCAAACGGAGGCGGAAACTACGGTGGTGGGAGACACAGGCTCTATCACAGGGCCGGTGGAAACAGAAGAGTACCCGGTATCCCCCAGCCGGGTGCCACAGGTGGTACAGAAGCTGCAGCCCGGTTCCAGTGCTGCACCACAGACAGGACAGCCGGAGGCGGGGGCACCGGAAAAAGGGATGAACTCTGTGGCAGCATCCGTAATCGCTACCGTGGGAGCGTCAGAATACCCGGTGGGTGCCCCGGAGAGCCGGGTGCCACAGGAGGTGCAAAAACTGCAGTCCGGATCAGTCACCGCACCGCAGACCGGACAGGTTGCGCCGTCGGGGGCAGGCGTGTCGGGGGTATTTAAAACGGGGTTGCCGCAGACGGTGCAAAAACGCATGTCATTGTCCAGTACGGCACCGCAATATACGCAGGAATTAGCCATAACAGTTCCTCCTAAAAGATAAATTACAGATCGCCACCGGCGCTGAAGAAGCCGTCCGTTTTAGCGGGGACGACCCGCTTCGCTGTTTCCGGGGTCGGGACAGGCTCGGGGGCCAGGGTGGGCGTAGCGCTGCTTTCGCGAACCATGGCAATGGCCCGGTCAAAGCTGCCGAATCTGATCCGTCCGCCACCAGCGCTGCTGCCGGAACGGGCAGGGGTGGCTGCGGGTGCAGGTGTGGGGGCGGGGGCAGGTGTGGAAATCGCAGAGCCGGAGGTGGTGGAGTCCCAGACCACGTCCGGGGCCAGAATATGCCGCATCCGGTAGAATACCTGCTTCATGGTCAGTCGCTGCTCAGGTTCCTTCTGAAGCATCTGACCCAGCATGTTCCGGATTGCAACAGGCAGAGCGGCGGAAAGAACGATGGGCTTGTCATCCAGACTGGATTCAAAGGCGTAGTTGTATTCCGGGTCGAAGGTGGGAATCTCACCGGTGAGCAGCTGGTGCATAAGAATGCCCATGGCGTACACATCCATCTGACAGGTGAGGGTCACCTCTTCAGGGCCGAGATACTTAAACAGGAAGCCCTCCGGGGAGAAATAGATCTGGTCACCGCCCAGATCGTCCCCGTCCTCCGGGGGGGTGTCCTCGAAGAAGCTGCAATCCACGTCGATCAGCTTGGCGGTGATGCCGCCCTGAATGCTTTTCGTGAGAATAATATTGTCCGCCTTGATGTCGGCATGTACGATATGCTTCTCGTGCATCTGCATCAGGGAATGGCACAGGGTACAGCAGACCCGGAGCCGTTCCTGCCAGGGTTCCTGGCAGAGTTCCTCCGGTTTCATGGTGGCGGGGATACGCCGGGTGGTGATATAGTATTTACTGCCCCAGCGGAAGAATTCCTCGATCCGCACCAGATTGCCGTCGGAGGTCTCGTTGATGGCCCGGTAAAGCCGCTGCTTCTGCTTCTGGTATTCCTTGCAGCCATTCTTGATCCGTTCGTGCATATCCTCGGGATAGGGGGAATCCTTTGTGGGGTAGATGGGGTTCAGAAATTCCTTGATGAAGTATTCCGTTCCGTCCTTGTCAGCAAAACCCCAGCGGCCGTAGCCGGCATTTGCGTTGGTCAGGGGGCCGGAGAGTACATATCCATTGATGATCTCAGACACGGCTCGGAACACCTCCTTCCGCCAGCTTGTAGTAGTTCTGTTTGTAAATATCCCAGAGCTGCCAGCGGGCCTCGCTGTTGTCCCCCAGGGGGAGCAGCATGTTGCAAACTGTCCGGTAACGTGGTTCCAGCTGCTTGCGCATGGCCGCAAAGGAGCCGTAGCCAAAGGCAGCGATGGCCATGGAAGCGTCGTCTCCGGCAACCTCGGTGATCGCGTCCCGCAGAGAACGCTCCCACTGGTCGAAGGAACCGGCCCGCATCAGGGTGTCCAGCAGCAGATGCTCAAAATCCATGGGGCTTTGGAGATAGCCAAAGCAGCCGTCGGTGGCGGAGATCAGAATACAGGGGCGCTGGTTGACATCCAGGGAGAAAGCGGGATCCTTGAGGGTGAACTGACCGTCGGCAGAGAGCACGTTGGTCATTGCACCGTCGTTATACAGATTGCTCATGGCATCCTCGCCGGAAAGATCGTCCACACTGACCTGAAGCAGGCCAATATCGCTGAGAATGTAATTGCGGGAGTCTCCGGCAGAGATGGAGGTGGCCTTCAGAATTCCCTGCTCCACTTCCACCAGCCACAGGGCTGCGGTCGTGGGTATCAGCCGGACCATGGAGCCACGGAACTTGCTCTCCGCAGCATCCGCCTGACCGACGCAGACGCGGAAATGACTGATCAGCTGCTGCTTCAGCCGGGAGGTGTCAAAGGGGCTGCCGGGATCCTGCGAAAACCAGTCCATGGCGGCACCGGCGGCAGTGCGGGAGGCCAGATAGGCCCCGGTTTTGCCCTGCAATTTGGGATATACCGTGGCACCAAGACCGCCACAGCCGTCAAACACGCCCATCAGTCCGGCCTGTTCGTTAAAGCTGTAGCACCAGCTGTCCTCCCCGCGGGAGGGAATCTTTTCTGTGCAGAACCCGCCGTGGGTGTCCAGATAGCGAAATAATGACATGGGAATCTCTCTTTTCATAAGACAATTATGATCGGGACAGGGAGGTGTGAACTTCGCCTGTCCCGAAGGGATAAGCATCAGATGGAGTTGGCGATGGTGTCAATGATCTGCTGATACTCGAACTCCTCCAGACCTTCGCCTGCCTCAGAGGGGAAGTAAATGGTGTTGTTCCAGCCGTTAGTGATGGCGTTCCAGGTGGGATCGTCGGGAGCATACAGAAGAAGCCGCTTGGACTTGTTGTCCATATAGCCGGGGATCTCCTTGCTGCCCCACCAGGCGGAAAGCTCAGACAGGGTGCCGGGCATGCCGCTGGGATAGTTGGCAGCAGACTTGCCAAAACCCAGAGGATGGGGGGCTGCGTCAGTCCACATGACAACCACCTGGCGCTGCTTGGCGGTGGTGCTGCTGGGTGTCCAGTCAGAACGGATGGCGTATGCCAGTGCTTCCAGAGAATCCTCGGGGTCGTCGCCACCACCCTTGGGGGAGATGGACTCGATGCAGGAGGCGAATGCAGTGCTCTGGGCGGGAAGGTCAAAGAAATTGGTCACCATCATGGCGTCGTCCTTGTCGTACACATAGTCACGGAAGGCGACCACACGGGCACGGAGGGCGTCCACATGCTTGCCCTTGGCTTCCATGGCGTTTCTCAGGTCGCTGTAGAAGTTCACAGCGCTTGCCTTGACCTTGTTCAGGATCTTGTACATGCTCATGGTGGCATCGATACAGAACACGATGTCAACGTTGTACTTTAAAACATAGTTTCCAGCCATTTTTATTCTTCTCCTTTTTATAAATTACTCTTTTACATATACATAATTATGACCACAGGGGGTCAAATGTCTGCCGGGATTTGATGCATCTATCCGCCTGCGTGCCTTATAAGGCTGCGGGGATCATGCCGATGATCTGCTGGTAGTCAAACTCATCCAGACCCTCCCCTGCCTTAGAGGGGAAGTGGATGATATTGTTCCAGCAAGCAGTGATGGCGTTCCAGCCGGGGTCGTCGGGGGCAAACAGCAGGAGCCGTTTTGCGTTATTATCCATGTAGCCCGGGTTTGCTCTGTCCCCCCACCAGGCGGAAAGCTCCTGCATATCAGCGGGCATATCGCCGGGATAGCCGGGGGAAGATTTGCTGTGACCCAGAGGGTGAGGCGGGGCATCAGTCCACATGACAATGATGTGGCGCTGCTTGATATTGGGGGTGACGGGTGCCCAGTCGGAGCGAATGGCATATGCCAGCGCTTCCAGTGCGTTCTCGGGATCATCGCCTCCGCCTTCCGCAGAGATGGACTCGATGCAGGAGGCAAATTCAGCGTTCTGGGCGGGAAGGTCAAAGAAATCGGTCAGCATCATGGCCTTGTCCCTGTCGTACGCATAGTCACGGAAGGCGATCACACGGGCACGGAGGGTATCTACATGCTTGGCTCTGGCATTCATGGCGTTTCTCACGTCGGTGCAGAAGTTCACAGCCTGTACCTTGATCTTGTCCAGAAGCTTATCCATGCTCATGGTGGCATCAATGCAGAACACGATGTCAACGTTGTACGTTAAAACATGGTTTCCGGTCATTTTTTGTTCATCTCCCAGTAAGAGCGCTGCGTTTATGTCTGTGACTGCGTCCAGGGTTCAGGAGGTTTTCGCTGCCACGGGAGGAGCAGTGTAGGAAGGAGTGTCCTCGGTTTCCACTGAGGGACTCAGGGCATCGTCCCCCTGGACGGATTCCTCCGAAGATTCTTTTTCCTGTGTGGAAGTCTCTTCCTCCTCGGAAGATCCTGCCTCAGGGACAGGAGAAGCCTCGGGGGGCTCTTCAACGGAATCCGCTTCATCAGAATGCAATTCCGGTTCGGGAGCGGGGTCGTCGGCGGGGAGTACCTCTTCCTGAGGTGCGGGGGGGGCGGCGGTGTGCTGCTGGATCATGTCCACGATCTGCTCCTGGGTAAACATGTAGCTGTTCATGTCCTCTACCTGCTGGGAGAGATTCCGCACACGGACACTCAGGAAAATCACCACAATGAGCAGTATCAGAGTCAGTGCAGCGGAGACAATACTGAGGATCGTACCCACAGAACGGGTGGGAGCGGACTCCTGATAAACGGCGGTGTCAGCCATGGGACGGCCGGAAGCAGGTTCCTGCGTGAGAACGGGGTTGACTACGGGATTGGCCACCGGATTGTTTACGGGAGTGGCCCCGGTGGGGGCAGTCGTCGGGGGAGTGGTCATATTCCAGAAGCCGCTGCCGCCACTGAGGGCCTCCGGGATGTTTCCGCAATAGGGACACTTACGGGTGTGATCTTCCAGTCGCTTGCCACATTGCTTACAAAACATAGTAATTCTCCTTCTTATGAACGGGCGTAACCGCAGAGCTGACAGGTGGAAACAGAGGTGTTTTCCATACCGCAGCAGGGGCAGACCCAAATTCCTTCGTTTTTCTCACAACGAACATCAAAAAAATCCATTTCGCCGTCTGGATGGTTCCGGACAGGGCGGGGGACAGATGGGGAGGCGGAGACCGGTGTGTAAACCGGCACCACAGGCTTTTTTTGGGGGGGAGCCGGCGGTGAAATCGTGACAGGAGGTGGAGTCACGGAACTGGCCGGATCAGACTCCTTGGTACAGATCAGTCGGATGGCCGCCACGGTCAGCACCAGTGCAAGAATACCGAGAACAGCCAGAATCAGAATCAGATAAACCACAGAAAAAATGCCCCTCCTTTCCCTTTGATGGACGCGCTGAAAAGGGATTTATGAAATCTATTATACGCCTTGCAGAGAATCACTGTCAACCAAAATTCACCTTTTTCGGGCAGAAAACCAAAATGTCGATAAAATGTAATTGCATTGCCCCGCGGTTTATTATATGATGATTATATATGAAGAAAAGAAAAAAGGGGTCGCCCTCCGGGCGACAATCGTAAGAAAAGAGGAAAAAGAAAATGAACACGGAGCAGATCTTGTGGATCCTTGTGGTTCTGGTGATTACAGGTGTGGCCATTTGCTGTGCCGCAATCAGCAGCAACAAAAAGAAGAAAGCTGATAAAGGCCCCATTGGGGGTGGCACTGTGGTGCATGGGGAAAAGCCTGCGGAAAAGAAAACCGTTGAGCCGAAAAAACCGACCGAGCCCCCTGCATCCCGGATCAAAACCGGAATCACCTCCGCAGGGACACCTAAGGATAGCGGCGGAAAAGCTCCCGAAAAGAAGAAAGCCAGTGTCCCCAAGGGGCAGGAACTGGATGTGTTTCTGGAGCTGGATCAGACCCGGGACAATATCTGGACATGTGCCTATTGCAGCGGGGAGAACGAAAAAAAGGCTGCAAGATGTGTGATTTGCGGACAAAAGCGTTAAAAATTCTCCAGCCTACTTGACAAAATTTTATACTTGCGTATAATGATATACAGCAGTAAAAAATAAACAGGATATGGAGGCAGCTATGGCAAAGATCAAACGTCTGGGAGACGCCGAGCTGGACATTATGCAGGTCATCTGGTCCGCAGATGGCCCGGTGAACTCCCAATTCATTGCGCAGGGTCTGAAGGGGAAGCGGGACTGGCAGCTCCCCACCATTTTGACGGTGCTTTCCCGGCTGGTGGACAAGGGCTTTTTGTCCATGGAACGAAAGGGCCGCAGCAATGCCTATACCCCGGTGATCTCCCGGCAGGAGTATCAGGAGGCCGAGGGAAAGGTGCTGCTGGAGAAGATCTACGGCAACTCCGTCCGCTCTCTCATGAGTGCGCTGGTGGGCGGTCGTGCTGTGGACAAGGACGAGATCCGGGAGCTTCGCAGTTTCCTGGACGAACTGGAAAATAACTGACCGATGGGGCTGCCTCAGGGGATTTTATCTCCCGGGACAGCCCCCGAAGTATTCCTTCGGGTTTCTTGTAAAAATCCCCGGGGTGTGCTATAATCTCACCAAAAATGACGAGGTGGTATCTGTGACGGTTTTGATCATTGACGGCCAGGGCGGAAATCTTGGACGGCAGCTGATCCGGGCGACCCGGGAACGGTTTCCGGAGCATGAGGTAATCGCCGTGGGAACCAATGCGCTGGCTACAGCCAATATGCTCAAGAGCAATCCCCATAAGGCTGCCACCGGGGAAAATGCGGTGGTGGTTGCCTGTCGCCGGGCGGATGTGATCCTGGGGCCGGTGGGAATCGTGATCGCAGATGCACTTCTGGGGGAGGTTACCCCTAAAATGGCAGTGGCCGTGGGGCAGAGCGAAGGGGTTCGGATCCTGATCCCCATGTCCCGATGCGGCACCCGGATCGCAGGTGTGGAGGACTGCTCCACCGGAGAGCTGATCGACGGAGCCCTGAAACAGCTGGAGGCGCTTTCAAAAGCAGATTGACTTTTTCCCCAGCTGCGGTATAATAATGTGGAGCTGGCAGGAAGCCGCTCCTGGAACAGAAGTTCCATCTGATTTTTATCCGGTTTTGAAATGAGATACCAGGAAGGTGTCGTTACCCCAGCAGGGGTTAACGGCGCCTTTTTTGTCTGTGAGGAAGGAATGATTCGATGACAAATGTGAGAAAAATGGTGGCCTCGGCCCTGTGTCTGGCCCTGTGTCTGGTACTGCCGCTGCTGACGGGACAGATCCCGGAGATCGGAAATGCACTGTGTCCCATGCATCTGCCGGTGCTGCTGTGCGGTTTTATCTGCTCCTGGCCCTGGGGTATGGCGGTGGGCTTTGTGGCCCCTCTGCTTCGTTCCGTGATTTTCGGTATGCCCCCCATGTTTCCAACAGGGGTCAGCATGGCCTTTGAACTGGGGGCTTACGGACTGATCTCCGGGCTGGTGTACCGGAAGCTTCCCCGGCGGCCATGGTCTGTGTACGCTGCGCTGGTGGCGGCCATGGTGGGGGGCAGACTGGTCTGGGGGGCTGTCCGGTTTATACTGGCGGGGCTGACTGCCGGAGAATTCCCCTTCTCCGTATTTCTGGCCGGTGCAGTGACCACCGCCATTCCCGGAATCCTGGTGCAGCTGGTGCTGATCCCGGTGCTGGTGATAACCTTACAGAAAGCGAGGGTGTTCGTACCGGAAAAACCGTGATTTTTCGAAAAAATGTGGAGAAAAAGTGAAAAATATTGATTAATATCCCGGAAGAATGATTGACAACCACACACCTTCATGTTATATTAAAGACGCAACAAACGTATGGAACAAGTGGTATGTTTTAAGACAACCTGTTTCTCCGTATGGATGGGGCAATTATGCATAGACTGTAATTTGGAAAGTTTCCGTTTGCGAAGAATAATGGAGGTAAGTGTTATGGCAATCAAAGTAGGTATTAATGGTTTTGGACGTATCGGCCGCATGGTTTTCCGTGCAAGCGTCAATTTCCCTGAGATCGAGATCGTGGGTATCAACGACCTGTGTACGCCCGACTATCTGGCATATATGCTCAAGTATGACACCATGCATGGTCATTTTCAGGGCACCGTTTCCCATACGGAAAAGGGCATCGTGGTGAACGGCAAGGAGATCCCCGTGTTTGCAGAGCGGGATCCCGCAAACCTGCCCTGGGCAGAGGTCGGCGCTGACTATGTGGTTGAGTCCACCGGTCTGTTCCTGACCAAGGAGAAGGCACAGGGG
>CAZFGL010000058.1:0-13459 GCA_964518645.1 uncultured Oscillospiraceae bacterium
CTCCAATATAATACTACATGATTCGGAAAAAATCAAGCCTTTTTTTAAAAAAAGTTGAAAAATTTTTTTAAAAGTAAAAAAGCCTTGATTTTTAAAGAAAACTATTGACTTTTATTCACGCAGGAGTATAATGAACTCAACAAATGAACAAGTGTTCATATAAAGAAAAGGGGCGACTAATATGAAAAAGTCTTATAAAATGGAAAATCTGGACTGTGCCAACTGCGCCGCAAAGATGGAGGTTGCAATCAGTAAGCTCCCGGGCGTAAATCATGTTTCTGTCAATTTCCTGCTTCAGAAGATCACAATTGAGGCAGAAAAGGAAGATCTCCCGGAGATCCTGAAACAGGCTGACGCATGCTGCAAGACCTTCGAGCGTGATTGCAGCATTCTTTACTGAGATGAAGGGGCTGAACCGTTCCCAGAAAAAGCGGCTGGGGCGTATCGTCCTGTCTGCGCTTCTCTGGGGCGTTCTGGCGCTGATCCATCCCGCAGGGCTGTGGGGGCTTCTTTATCTGGTTCCGTATCTGGTGTGCGGGTATGACGTACTCTTTGATGCTTTCCGGAATATCTTAAAGGGGCGGGTTTTTGACGAGAATTTCCTGATGTGTATTGCAACCATCGGTGCCTTTGGGTGTGGAGAGTACCCGGAGGGGGTCATGGTCATGGTGCTTTACCAGCTGGGGGAGCTGTTCCAGAGCGTGGCTGTAGGCAGAAGCCGGGATTCCATCTCCGCTCTGATGGAACTCTGCCCCGACGAAGCAAGGGTGCTTCAGGATGACGGATGGGTTCTGTCAGACCCTGACGAGGTTTCCATAGGCATGATTACCGAGGTGTGGCCGGGGGAGAAGGTGCCTCTGGACGGGATCGTCTGCTCCGGAACCAGTACACTGGACACTTCTCCCTTAACAGGGGAGTCCCTTCCCAGACCGCTCCAGCCCGGTGAGGCGGTTTACAGCGGATGCGTGAATCTGTCCGGTGTGATCCAGGTCGAGGTCACCAGAGAGGCGGAGGAGTCCAGCACTGCAAAAATCATCGAAATGATGGAGTCCGCTACGGAGAAAAAGGCAAAAACCGAAAAGTTTATTACCCGCTTCGCCCGGGTATATACCCCGACGGTCTGCATTGCTGCGGCACTGCTGGCCATAATCCCATCCCTGATTACAGGACAGTGGCAGACGTGGATCTATCGTGCCATGACATTCCTTGTTATTTCCTGTCCCTGTGCGCTGGTGATTTCCGTGCCTCTGACCTTTTTCGGCGGTATCGGCATGGCCTCCCGGCAGGGAATTCTGGTGAAATCCGGGGGAGATATTGAAAAGCTCGCTGAAATCTCCACCGGGGTGTTTGATAAAACCGGAACCCTTACCAGTGGCCGTTTTGCTGTTGTAGGAATCGAGCCAGTGGGAATTCCGGAGGCAGAGCTTCTTGAAAAAGCGGCCAGTGCTGAGGCGGCCAGTGCCCACCCCATTGCACGAAGCATTGTGGAGGCCTATGGAAAAACCGTTGACGAAAGTCAGATGTCCTGCCGGCAGGAGCAGGCAGGACACGGTGTTTCTGTGATTCTGAATGGAAAAACGATTCTGGCAGGCAGTGGGCGCTTCCTCCGGGAAAAGGGCGTTTCCGGTGTCCCTGAGGCCACCGGTGGTACGACCGTATTTGTTTCAGAGGACGGCGTATATCAGGGAAAGATCCTCTGTCAGGACACTGTGAAGCCGGAGACAGCGGAGGCACTGGGCATGCTGAAAAAGCTGGGGGTAAAGAACACCGTCATGCTGACCGGAGATGACCGGAATGCGGCGCTGCCTGTAGGAGCGCAGCTGGGGCTGGGTCGGGTTTATTCCAATCTTCTTCCCGGGGATAAGCTGGATCGTATGGAACAGCTCTTGCAGGAGAACCACACCGGTTACGTCTGCTATGTAGGGGACGGGGTGAACGATGCCCCGGTGCTCCGCCGGGCGGATATTGGAATCGCCATGGGTGCCTTTGGCACCGATGCAGCCATGGAAGCTGCCGATGTGGTGCTGATGGAGGATGACCTCCGGAAACTGCCGAAGGCAGTGGAGATCGCCCGGAAGACCATGAGGATCGCCAGAGAGAATATTGTTTTTGCCCTCGGAGTCAAGCTTCTTGTGATGCTTCTGGGGGCGCTGGGTATTGCAAACATGTATCTTGCAGTTTTTGCAGATGTGGGCGTTGCAATGCTGGCAATCTTAAACGCCTGTCGCCTTATGTCCTGGGGACGGAAAGAGAACGGATAATATCCATAAAATCCGCCATGGCAGATGTAATATACTTGTCCCGGTGCCAGGTCAGGGCCATGCGCCGACGGAAGTCGATCCCGGTCACATGAAGTTCCGCTACTTCGCCCCGGCTCAGTGCGGTTCTGGCCAGTTCGTAGGGCAGGATTGCGATACCCTCCCGGTTTTTCGCTGCATCCAACAGCACCAGAGAGCTTGCAGATTCCCAATGGGGATGAAGTGCATGCCCCAGGGCACGCATCTGCGCTTCAAACTGGTCCCGAACCCCTGCGCCCTGCTCCCGGAGCAGCAGAGGCTGCCGGGCCAGCAGAGATACATCAATAGATTCTTCCTTCAGCAGGGGGTCGTCTGAGGCTGTAACCGCCACCAGACGATCCTCTGCAAATATTTCCTGTACAAGATCCTCGTCCCCGGGGCTTTCCTCCATCACCGCCAGATCCAGCTTGGCACAGCGGAGCAGCCGTTTCAGTTCACTGCCCTTCCAGACCTGCACATGAATCTCCGTGGCAGGATGAAGCTTGCGGAATTCTGCAAGCCAGGGCTGGGCCAGCATTCCGGCAGTGAAAAACAGTCCAAGCTCCAGCGTCTGGGGCTGGGTATTCCCCCGGAGGCTGTTTTCCATCTCATCGAACATGTCCAGCACCTTTCCTGCGTATTGAAAAAGCTGCTGCCCGGCGGGGGTAGGGTACAGCCGACGGTAGAGCCGTTCAAAGAGCCGGGTGTCATAGTGGGTCTCAAGCTCCCGGATGGCCTGAGAGACTGATGGTTGGGTCATATAGAGATTTTTGGCTGCGGCGGTCATGCTGCCGGTGAGATAAACCTGAGTGAATATTTTCAAATGTCTGGTGGTCATAGGGCTTTACCTGTCAGTCCTGCATGGGTAAATCCAGTAAGGAATACCTTTTTGTCATAGCTTAAAAAGCGGTAATCTCCGGAATCAGCTGTAAAAGCAGTATAGGAATAGAGAAAACGGTGCTTTTGCGTAAATCCGGATATGGTTCCGTATGGAATCTGAACCAGAAGCTCACCGATGCTGCCGTCAATATTTGCATGGTACAGGGTGAGCGCAGTTTCTCCGAATACTGTGGCCACCAGATTCTGAAAGGGGCTGCCGAGCACGGTTCCGGAGAGCGTAGCGTAGCTGACAAGCTCCCGGCTGTCCAATGCCCCCTGTTTTTTCAGCTGTTCTTTTACTTCGGATAGGCGCATACCAATCATCCTCCTTGTAATTTGATTATAACACACGCCGACTTCTTCTTACAAGAGGCCACAGGACAGGAATTGATAAGCAATCTCAATTTTTGAGAGCGCCACAGTAACCGTTTGAGTGGTACAATAAAGGCATCTGATTGAAAGGATTGAAATCTATGGCCTATTATATTGGACCCCGCTGTTCGGCGTGTCATTACTGCTTCAATGAATGTCCTGTTGGGGCGATCCGCTTTGTGGGAGACAGCTATTCCATTGACGAATTCAAGTGCATTGGCTGCGGGAAATGTGCAGAGGTATGTCCTGCCGGTATTATTTACGATCCGGAACAGCCCGAAACCCCAGCTCCTCATGAGCCTCAAACCATGGAGGCAGATCTTGTGGTACTGGGTGCCGGTGGTTCCGGCCTTGTGTCTGCGGTGCGGTTTGCACAGAAAACCGGCAAAAAGGTTATCGTGCTGGAAAAGTCCAGCAAGGTAGGCGGCAATACAAATCTGGGACACGGCTTCCTGATGCGTTATACCGGCTGGCATGAAAAGGCCGGTCTGAAAGACACCAGACGGGAGTTTATTGATGAGCTTTATGAAAATACCGGCAAGGTGCTGGATTACACCATGCTGGAAAATGCAACCTACGCCCTGAGTGATATGTTTGACTGGCTCTGCGAGTTCGGCGGGGCGGAGGATTACTTCCTACTGAGAAAGCCCGGTGATCCCGGTGTACCTCCTGGAATTCCGTTTGCAATGATTGATTTCCCCAACCGTATGGATAATGTGAAAAGCTCTGACACCTCCATGGGCCCCGGCTGGATGGGTACCTATGTGGTGCGTAAAATGATGGAAGAAGGCAAAAAGCTTGGGGTGGAGGTATATACCCGCCACCGGGCTGTAAACCTTCTGACCGATGAAACGGGAGCCTTTTCCGGGGTTGTTGCGGAAAATCCCGGTGGAATTCTTACGGTTCATGCCCCCAAGTGCATTATTGCAACCGGTGGCTTTGCACATAACGACGCCATGATGGAAATGTGCAACCCCAGCTTCTTCCGCGGGCGGCCTGTAAAACGGCTGAGCGTGGCCTCAACCACTGGTGATGCCATTGAGATGGTGAAGCAGCTGGATGGTAAACTGGACTATGAACGTCTGAGAGTGCCCGCAGGTGGCCCTGTGCATCATCCCTATGATTACACGGTTATGAATCTTGTGGGCTTTGGTGCGCCTCAGGTTGGCTACGACGGCAAGTTCCATGAATTTGGCATGGGTGGCGGTGGCGGAACCCAGTCCGAACTGGATCATATGGAGGGTGGCGAGGTGTTCGCCATTCTGGATATGGCCATGGTGGAGAAGAACGGAAAGGATCTGGCCGCCCGGAATACAGATCCTGCGGCACAGAACGCCAAAGAGAATTATCTCCGGGAGCTGAACCGGGAGGCCTCCATGGGTTACGGTGCAAAGAAGGCATATACATTGGAGGGACTGGCTGAAAAGCTTCATTTGAACCCGACAAAGTTCGTGGAAGAGGTTGCAGCCTATAACAAACGGGTCGAGGAAGAAAATGCGGCACCTCAGCCGGAGATGCGGCCCATGCCCGGTCCCTTCGGACCGCCTCCCAAAAAGGAGAAGATCGAAAAGGCACCGTTCTACGCCATTGCCAACGGCCGGTTCAGCGAATCTGCATCCGGCGGCATTGTAACGGATACTTATCTCCACGTTTTGAAAAACAACGATGAAATGATCCCCGGTCTTTACGCAGTCGGTGATACCTGCCGTGGTCTGTTCCTGAAGTATAATGACCATGGAAAGTTCGGTGAAATGCCCTGGGCTATGGCCTCCGGGTTTATGGCCGGCAACTACGCCGCCGAGGATATTTGATCCATATGACGCAAAATGGCCTGTCTCCTGGGGAGACAGGCCATAAGCTTTTTATGCGTTGTTCTTTTTCATGGGATTGGGATCCGGAGTGACATACAGGGTGTTGTAATGGTCGTAGATCACCATGCCCGGCTTTGCGCCTGCGGGCTTTTTAACGTTTTTCACAATGGTGTAATCTACAGGGACGTTCTGACTGTCCCGGGCCTGAGAGTAATAGGCGGCCAGCTTTGCGGCTTCCACAAGTGTATCATCGTCCGGGGGCTGACCCTCACAGGAAATGATCACATGGCTGCCGTGTATTTTCTGGGTGTGAAGCCACAGGTCGCTTTTGAAGGATGATTTCAGGGTCAGAAGGTCGTTTTGGGTGTTGTTGCGCCCCACACGGATCCGCATACCGGTGGAAGAGACAAACTCCATGGGCTTGGAGGGGGGCGTTTTCATCTTCTTCTTTTTATCCGTGTTCTTCAGATATCCGCCCCCTGTAAGCTCGGCACGGATATCGGTCAGATCCTTTTCTGTTTCGGCACGGTTCAGTTCGTCCAGAATACTGCCCAGATACTCCAGTTCCACCTGTCCTTTTTCAATCTGTTCCGTCAGATATATGACCGCATTTTTTGCCTTGTTATAATCCTTGAAATACTTGGCGGCGTTCTGCTGGGGGGAGAGCAGGGGACTCAGAGGGATCTCAATGGGCTTCAAATCCGGATCGTAATAATTTTCGGCTACCAGTTTGGTCTGTCCCTTCTCCATACGGTACAGATTTGCGGTGATCAGCTCACCCTTGATGCGAAGGGCATCCCGATTCTCTGTGGCAGCCAGTTCTCTGCGCTGGTTTTCCAGCTTTCTGGCGGCCCGGTTCCGCAGATTGGTGACGGTTTTCACAATGGCCTGGGATTTGGATTTCATCCGGGCAGCAGCATCTTTTTTTGCATAAAAGGTGTCCAGAAGTGACGAATAACTTTCCGCAGGAACGGACTCCACCTGCCTGCCGTACTGGGTAATGGGCATATAGGTAAAATCCCAGGGAGCACCGTTTTTCATCAGTAGATATGGCCTCTGACAGCCCGCTGCAATCCGGTCAAATTCTGCTTTGAGCCATGAGGCAAAAGCATACCGGGAGGACAGGGGCAGCAGGTTCAGATCTTCCAGACCACTGTCATAGAGCTGTACCAGCTCACGGCAGATCAGAGGGGGCATGCCGGAGAAATGATCCATAATAAAGCTGTCCGGACGAACCGGGAAGGAGACACTCTGCACCAGTGCGGCAATCTCCTCCAAAGAGGCGGTCAGGGGATTCAGCTTGTCCTGCTGAGGCGGCAGATGATAATACAGCCCCGGAAGCACCTGGCGCTGCTCGCTCATTTCATAGTCTACTCTGCGCACGCAGTCGATAATTCGGCCGTCCTCGCCACACAAAATCAGATTGGAGTTCCGGCCCATGATCTCAATGATCACATGCTTTGTCACCTCATCCCCAAATTCATCGGTGCATTGCAGGGAGAAATCCACCACCCGTTCCATAGGGGGCTGAATGATCTCCTGAATTCGTCCACCCACAAGATGCTTCCGCATCAGCATACAGAACATGGGCGGGGAAGCCGGATTCTCCACCGGAACGGTGGTAAGATGTACCCGGGGATGGCTGGGGTTGGCAGACAACAGCAGCCGGAAAGAACCCTCCCGGGAGCGAAGAGAGAAAACCACTTCGTCTCGGGAAGGCTGATATATTTTGTCGATTTTTGCTCCCAGCAGATTCTGACGGAGCTCCTCCGTCACCGCAGAGAGATAGACGGCATCAAGTGGCATAGTAATCCTCCTGAATCAGGTGAAACAGTTCTTTGATCCGATCCGTGCGTCCCAGAAGATACAGGGCTCCAAACAGCGCTTCAAGACCTGTGGCTCTTGAATACTGGCTATGTGTTGCGTTTTTTGGGATGTTGTGAACGGTGGCGTTTCGACCCCGTCGGTAAAAGCCCTGTTCCTCATCGGAAAGGCTGGGCATGATTACCTCAGCAGCCCGGGACTGGGCAGGGGCGCAGACCAGATTAATGGTTTCCCTGTGGAGATGGGCGCTGGTGGTATTACCGTCCAGAATCAGCATGGAACGTACCAGTATCTCATAAACTGCGTCCCCCACATGGGCAAGCCCCAGGGAAGAGACTGCGTTCACTTCTCGGATGGTCATGGTGTTTGTGATAAGAGCCTCCAAAGAGCTGCCTCCTGTCATGATTTCTTCCAGCCATTCCGCTGCTCAAACTTTTCATTGAAGGCTTGCAGATATTCATCAAACTGCAAGAGATTGTCGTTGAGCTGCTGGGAGGCCTGGGGGCCGAGATGGTCTAAGAACTCTTCATAAAATGCATCAATCTGCTGATGGAACAGAAGAGCACGTTCCCGGCCGGTATCGGTCAGATAGATTTTCTGGTTTTTCCCGGTGCCTTCCTTCCGGATCAGTCCGGATTTCTGGAGATTTCTGAGAGAAACAGAAAGGCTGGGCAGACCGATGCTACACAGCGGAGAGAGTTCACTGAGCGTGACCCCTTCATTCTGTTTTAAAATGGTCAGAATTCTGGGTTGTCCCTGATACAGACCAGCGATTTTACAAAAATTCCGTTCCAGCCGGGCAAAGTCCCGGGTCACGCCAAAGACAAGACCGCCGAAATCAAAACGAACGACTGCCATAGAAGCAGGCCCCCTTATTTTTGGTGCATTCAGTATACCATAAAGTGCATCAAATGAAAAGAGGGAAATCTCACGGCACTCCACTGAAATTGATTCTCTGGCGTTATAAATTAAGTACACATTTGGATGAAAATGTTCATCTTTTGTACTTGGCATGTTGCATAAAAAAACAGGATAAGCCCCGGCCATAATCCTGAATTTTGGTTACAAAATGAAAAAGTTGCTGACAATTTTTATAACCTGTGATATATTAACCCTACAATTTTTGACCTTTTAAGGTCAGGGAGGCAATAACAGTGGAAGAAAAATATGGTAAGAAATTTGGCGAGGCGAAGACCCTTCCTCTCGCAGTCAGCGGCCTTTTGATGGTTGCATGTGTTTTCATTGTTGCAGGTGTTGCAGTACTGGGCTACAGCCTCAGCAAGGGTGCCTTCAACGTTGTGAGCATTCCTCTGCTTCTGGTTGGAATTCTCCTGTTTGCTCATTGTGTTAAGACCATCATGGGCAAGGTCATCTGCTATGAAAACGCCATCGTAATCAAGCAGGCATATAAGACCATTGAGCTGCCCCGCGAGAAGATCGCAGCGATTTTCTGGGAGCGTCCCGGTGCAAATGCCAGCAATGACAAGGTTCGTACCAACGTAAACATTGCAGACATCATCATGGTTGGCGGTCGTGAGCATTACAAAATTTCCGACGGCTATTATTCCAATGTTGAGGTTCTTGGCCTGTATCAGAACGAGTACAAGATTCCTTCTGAAATCAAGAGATAATTGAAAGGGGCGCATCATGCGCCCCTTTTTATTTGCGGTTTCATATTTATACCCCGGTCTGCTTTTAAAGAGAGAGACCGGGGCTTTTTTTAATCCTTTGGTTTCGGAACGGTTTTCAGAATGTTTGCAAATTCCTCCATGACCTGAGGAATGGCAATATTCTGGGGACATTTCGTTACACAGGTACCACAGCTGATGCAGTCAGAGGGGCCGGCCTTTTGGGATTCCAGTTCTTTGTGGACAAAGGGGCTTTTCTCCAGCTGATATTCATTGTAAATAGCCAGCACAGCGGGGATGTCCAGTCCGCCGGGACATCCGTCACAGTAGTGACATGCGGTACAGGGAACGTTGACCTCTGCGCGGAACAGGGAGAGGGCCTGCTGAAGCACCGCCTGCTCCTCCGTGGTCAGGGGTTTGTTCTCAGAGAAGGTGGAAATATTGTCGTTTACCTGCGCCATGTCGCTCATGCCACTGAGCACAACCCCCACCTGACCAAGGCCCATGACATAGCGAAAGGCCCAGGAGGCAATGGAACGTTCCGGTGCAGCACCAAGAAGAAGCTTATCCGCAGCGGGGCACAGGGAAGCAAGTCTGCCGCCACGACAGGGCTCCATGACCCAGACCGGAAGACCGTGGGAGGCAATGATCTCATACTGCTGTTTTGCGTCCTGCATTTCCCAGTCCAGATAGTTCAGCTGGATCTGTACAAATTCCATACAGTCCACCTGATCCAGAAAACGTCTCAGCGTCTCGGGCTTTGCATGACTGGAAACGCCCAGATGACGGATCCGTCCCAACCGCTTCTGCTCCAGCAGATAGGGAATGACACCACGCTCCTGATCCGTGAAAATATCAAAGGAGTTTTCATTCAGATTATGAAGCAGATAAAAATCAAAATGGTCCACGCCGCATTTTGCCAGCTGCTCTTCAAAAATCTCCTGGGGAGTGCAGCCCTCAGAGAGCTTGTAAGAGGGCATCTTCGTGGCCAGATAGTAGCTGTCTCGCGGATATTTGGAAAGAGCTTTTCCGATGAATTTCTCAGATTCACCCCCGTGATACATGTAGGCGGTGTCAAAATAGTTGATACCCTGTGCGATCAGGTGGTCAATCATCTCCTGCGCCATCTGGGTATCAATTTTTCCGTCTTTGGTAGGCAGACGCATGTTGCCCATACCCAGCCGGGAGAGTTTCTCACCGCAGAGCTGCTTATACTCCATAAAACAACCTCCATTTTTCTGTTTTTCTGCATTATAGCATTGTTTTTTCATGATGTCAAAAACGCTTTTCGTTGACATGCTTTCACCTCCGGACTATAATATCAGAAGAATCTTTATGGGAGGAAATGACGTGAAGAATGTCCTTCTGAATGTATATGAATTTGACGCGCCGTGGGCCGTTGATACACTGAAAACTGTTCTGAAACCGGGAATGAAGGCAACGGTTTTGACCATGACCCACGGGGACGAGATCCCCAACGGGGAGGTTTGGAATCAATGGTATACCCCCGGCGGGAAAGTGTTTGAGCTTCTGGGGAGTGTGTTCGCTTCTTATGGGATCGATACCCCTGAATATGTCAGTCTGTTTCATGATACCGCAGCTTCTGCCGGAGAAAAGATCCGGAATGCGGATGTACTTTTTGTCACCGGAGGGCTGCCGGATCTGTTTTATGAGCGCCTTGTGGCAATGGGACTGCTGGATACCGTAAAAAACTTTGACGGTGTGTTTATGGGATGCAGTGCCGGTGCCATGGTACAGATGCAGGAGTATCACATTACCCCTGACGAGGACTACGACCATTATGGGTATTATCCGGGACTTGGGTTTCTGGACGGCTTTGAACCAGAGGTACATTTTGCAAATACCCCCGTTCAGCATGAGAGCATCGAACGGTATCTGCGGGAACGGGGAAAGCCTGTTTATGCAATGACCAATCAGGGGGGCCTTCTGGGGGATGGGGAAGAGATCATTCCCTTCGGGGAAGTTACCCTGTTTCCGGGTGTATGACCATGAAAGAAAAAAGAGTTGATTTTGAACTGCTTCGCCTGTTTGCGCTGATCCTTGTGGTGTTTAATCACACGCAGAAGTGTGGTTTTGAACTTTATCAGGTTCCCGGGGTGTCCGGGATCAATGCCACAGGAAGTCTCATTCTGGCGGTGTTCTGCAAAATTGCGGTACCCCTGTTTTTGCTGGTCTCCGGGGGACTGCTGCTGCACCGGGAGGAGCCTGTGACTACGGTGCTTTGGAAACGGGTGGTGCGTATTGTGGTCGTGCTGGTGGTCTGCTCCGGACTACTGTATGGCTGCTGGATCCGGTGGGGATATGTTTCATCTCCCGGTTTGAGGGATTTTGCGAAAAGACTCTGGGGGCAGGGAATTTCCATTCCGTACTGGTATCTTTACTGTTATCTGGGGCTTATGCTGATGCTGCCTTTGCTCAGATGTCTGGTCAGGGGCATGTCCGATCAGCTGTTCCTGTATCTTGGAGGACTTTATGTACTGTTTCAGGGGATTCTGGAGCCCGTAGCGGTACTTCTTGGTCTTGGAGAACCCTTCGGGATGGTGACAGTTCCCGGTGCGCAGACTCTGATGAATGTATTTCTGCCATTCTGTGAGCAGATGTTGTTTTATTTCCTGATGGGGTATTATTTCGCCCATCGTTTTTCCTGGGAACGGGTCACAAGCAAGGTGCTTTTCCTGATGAGTATTGCATCTGTTGCGGTGATTGCGTTGCTGGCGACGGTGTCCTGGCGGCAGTTTCAGTTGCAGGATTCTCTGCGGCTTTATACCGGTGGCCTTCTGTGCGTTCCTGTGTTCACTGTATATATGCTGGCGCATCGTCTGGGAGAGGAAATTAAGGGACGACCTGCGAAGCTGATTCGTGTCCTGGGGGGCTGTACCTTCGGCGGGTACCTGCTGGAAGGCTTTCTACGGTACGAACTGTATCCCGTATATGAAAACCTTGAGCCGGTTGTTCATGTATTGCCTGCCTGTATGCTCTGGGTGCTGTCTGTGGTGATCTGCGGTCTGGGGATTACCTGGATTCTGAAAAAAATCCCGGGAATCAGGAAGTTTTTGTAGAAAAACGAAAGAAAACTGTGGACATTTTCCAAAAGGTCTGTTACACTTTAAACAAGTAAACAAGGAGGCGTTAGACAATGAAATGCCCATTTTGTACCAGTGAAGACAGTAAGGTTGTAGATTCCAGACATTCTGAGGATGGTCTGTCCATACGTCGGAGAAGAGAGTGCCTGAGCTGCAATAAACGTTTTACCACCTATGAGACGGTTGAGAGCCTGCCCATTGTGGTTGTCAAGAAGGATGGTCGCCGACAGACCTTTGACCGGAATAAGGTTCTAAACGGCATGGTTCGTGCCTGTGAGAAGCGTCCCGTACCCATTGCGAAAATCGAGGGTGCTGTGGCTGAGATTGAGCAGATCGTTCAGAACTCTCTGGAACGGGAGGTCAAGAGCGACTACATCGGTGAACTGGTCATGGAACGGCTGAAGCCTATGGACGAAGTCAGTTATGTGCGTTTTGCATCTGTGTACCGCCAGTTTAAGGATATTAACAGCTTTATGGCAGAGCTTACAAAGATCCTCAATGAAAAATGATCAAAAGGCCACCCCGATATATCGGGGTGGCCTTAGCAGTATGTTTTTAATCCCCGGGATCCCGGGAGGGACTTACAGGCGTGCCGTGGAGCAGGTCAATAAAGTCACTGACCGGGTATCCAAATGCACGGGCGAGTGCATAGACGTTCCTTGTGCTGATGGTGACAGCTCTGTTTGTGAGCAGTCCCTGGAGCACAGGTTTTGAAATGTCACAGGCCTCGCTGAGGGAATCGGTTGTATATCCCCAGCGCACCATTTCCATCCGGATAATTTGTCCGGGTCTTTCAACTGTCATAATTTCGTTTGCTGCGGTTCTTCTTTTCGTCGGTTGCAGCGTCCAGGGCGGCTTTATAAATGTCCGTGATATGCTTTTTCATATTTTCGGCCATGGCCTTGCCGTGGGCCTCGTTAGGGGCAAAGAGGGAAATGGTCATCAGTGGCAGATCGTTATCGTTGTAACGAAGGGTAGCGACCCAGTTTCCCTTGTCGTCCTGAGAGACCTCGGTGGAGAGCAGGCTCTCCCGGCGGAGCTGATCCAGCTTTACCTGAATTGCAGCAGAGACCTTTTCCACCACCGGAACCGCCAGAGAGTCCTCCACAAAGGAGCCCTGCTTACGGCCCTTTTCCGTGATGGTGTAGCGGTTTTGCGCATCGATGGTCAGATGGCCGGTATCCACCAGCTCATGGAGGCTTTCAGCCAGCATAAAATAATTGAGGCTATCGTCCTGAAAAGCCACTTCATAAACCTGATCCACATCCAAAGGTGTATTAATACGGGCCAAAATGAAGAGGATCAAAATTTTAACGTCCAGTTCGTTGTGTAAGTAACCCTGTGGTGACACAATGAATATCCTCCTTCGTTCACAATTTGTGTATTTATTATACCGTACTGATTCTGAAATTACAAGGGTGGTAAACAGGGAGCTTTTGACGAAGAAAAAGTTTTTTTGAGTTTTTTTAAAAATGTGCTTGACTTTTTCTAAAAAGAGTGTATAATAAGCCATGCGAGTTGCGGGTGTAGCTCATCTGGTAGAGCGCCACCTTGCCAAGGTGGAG
>CAZFGL010000059.1:0-13297 GCA_964518645.1 uncultured Oscillospiraceae bacterium
GGATGATGCCCTTGGTGGCCTCGGCAGGACGCTTTGCCACAATGTTGATGGAAGCGGCTGCAACACGACCCTGATAAATTGCGGACAGCCAGCCACCCAGAGCGATGGGGAGGCAGGAAACGAAAATGGTGAGGCCCTGTGCGATGGTCAGATCAACCACGCCACTGCCGAAAATGCCGAGGGTGTAAAGTACGAAGAACCATGCGACCATGCCGTAAAGGCCCTGGGTGCCGGGGAGAACCTGAAGAATCAGGCACTTGGAGAAGTTTTCGGGAGCGGAAGAGATGACGCCGGTGGCGGCTTCACCAACCATGCCGGTACCCTTTGCGGAGCCTACGCAGCACAGGCCTACTGCCAGAGCTGCACCGAGAAATGCCAGACCAAGTCCGCCGAATAATTCAAAAAAAGCTGCCATGTTATTGTTCCTCCTTGATAATATCAATGTATTTGGTTTGAATGGACAGGGGAGCGTAGGGACGACCGCCGTCCTTGTAGAAACGGTTGAAGTATTCAAGACACTGGAGCCGGAGATCGTGGACGTAGCAGCCCAAAAGGTTCAGCGCCATATTCAGCGCGTTGCCGATCATGGAAATGATAATGAAAATAAAGACATTTCCGAATACAGAGCCCAAAGTGTTGAATACCTGTGCGATAACACTGCCGGAGAGCATCAGCGCCATCAGACGAAGATAGGACAGGGTATCGCTGAAATATCCGGTGACACCGTTATAAACTGCGCCTACCAGAGCTGTGACCTTGCCGAAGCCCCTGGCGTTTCTGCCGGAGCCGTAGATCAGCATCAGTCCGCCGATCACAAGGACCACGGGGGCACCGCTTACGTTGCCTACCCCGAGAATTGCCATTGCGGCACCACCCAGAATGATCCACCAGGTGAATTCCTCCCAGATGGCATCTGCCCAGTTTCCGTCCTTGAATTTCTTCACAACGGAGACTACCATGCCCGTGAGGATCTGAATCACACCCAGAATCAGAGAACCGATCAGAATGGCTACGGTGTCATTCAGGGGGGTGAACAGAGCGGGCAGGGTGAAGGTGCTGTCCGGATTTATGATTTTCAGAAGCTGGGGGATAAAATCTCCGAAGAAGCCTCCGGTAAGTGCGCCGAACACAAAGGTACTGACGCCGCACCACATAAACAGTTCAAAGAAGTTTCGCTGACTCTCTCTGGGCCGCTTCAGCTTCAGAACCAGCAGACAGCCCACGATCATAATCAGACCATAAGCCATGTCTGCCATCATCATGCCGAAGAAGAAAATGAAGAAGGGAGCCATCAGGGGGTTGGGATCCACACCGTCATAGGCCGGGAGAGAATACATCTCCGTGACCGTATTCATGCACCGGCTGAGAAGGCCGTTTTTCAGCTTGACCGGTACATCGGGAATCTCTTCCTCAGTGGGATCTGCCAGATCGTAAGCACAATCAAACTGCCCCAGCAGCTTTTCCAGTGCGGGAACCTCAGAGAGAGTGACCCAGCCGGAGAGATAGAAGGTCTGATCTGTGGCGAGAAGCCACTGCTTGCAGGCTTCCTTCTGGGTCTCCTGAGAGAGCCGGTCATAGAGCAGCTGCACAGCCAAACGATGCTCCCCACAGGTGGCAAGCTCCTGGAGAAGAGCTTCTTTCCGGTTTTTGTTCCGGGCGAGGGCCTGCGCCTGAAGGTCGTAGTTTTCCTGTGCCGTGCCGGTGAGTCCCTTAAAGGACACGTTGCTGAAGCTGTTTGCCTTCAGAATATCCAGCGCCTGTTCCTTCTGGCTGGTGTGGCACAGGAAGAACAGATAGTGGGCATCGGTGTCCCGGGAAACCTCATAGAGCTGAGATTCATCGGCAGCCTGAGCAAGCTCGTCCTGAATCAGCGGCAATTCCTCGGAAGCGGGAACCGTACCGAATGCGGTGTACAGAACACCGGAGGGCTGGGTTTCCAGAGGTACCTCCAGTCCCAGCCAGGGGGTCAGGGACTTCATGGAGAGCTGGAGCTTTTGAATCTCATCATTGACCGTGTCCAGCTGATCAGCCTTTTCGGTAATGGATTGAACTGTTTTTTTCGTTTCTTTTTGTGCAGCATCGTCGAAGAGCTGCGATGCCTTGGCCTGAGGACGTGCGGAAAGCAGACCTGCTTTATAGGGGGCATACTTATCCAGGATGGAAAGCGCTCCGGCAGCAAGGGCCAGCTGCTCCTGCTGCTGATCCAGCAGACTGTCATCCCGGTGAACCAGTGCGGACCATTCCGGATCTGCCAGAACAGCGGCAGGGTCGGAGATCTCCACACAGCCCAGAGACTGTAGTCTGTTAAACAGGACGTTTCGGTCAGATTCCAGAGCCAGCATGTGCAGCCGTTTCATTTTAACGATTGCCATTTAGCTCATCACGATCCTTTCTACGATACGGTCAGCGGCTTCGTTGAGCTTGCTTTCCGCATGCGCCCGAAGTACGGCGCACTGATTTTCCGCATGGTGCAGAATGTCTGCCGCATTTTTCTCAGCCTGTGCCTCTGCGTCCTGCATCATTGCCCTGACGTCAGCTTCGGCCTGTGCAAGTTTTGCGTCAAACATAGACCGGCCGGATGTCTCGGCATCCGAAATGATCTGCTTTGCGGAGACGTTGGCATCCTGAAGAGAACGCTTTGCGGAACTTTCAGCATCTGCGACCTGCTTCATTGCATTTAGAGACATGGTATCACCGCCTTTGGAGTGAGAATTAGTTGCTTTTTTCAATGGTTAAAAAGCGTAACTAAGGTTCAGTATAGCACAAAATGTAGTCAAAGACAACATCCTGACGGGTAAAAAGTAAAATGAATTTACGTAACCAGAAGTGGACACGAATGAAGAAAAATATTCATTTCAGTAACCAAAAATTACAACTTTAGCAAAACTACCCACAGGACGCAGAGCATCCTGTGGGTAGTTTTCCGTATTGTGAAGGAAATCATTCGTTTATTTGTCTGCTTTTCCGTCCTTTTCGATGATAGCACGGTTGATGGCGCAGAGAATAGCACGGAGGGAGGCACGGTTGATGTTGTGGCTCTTGCCTACACCGAAGGCGTCCTTACCATCGGGGGTGGTCAGGTGAATGTAGCACACCGCCTGAGAATCGGAGCCGGAGGTGATGGCATGTTCGGAGTAGTCCACAAAGTGGAACTGGCCGATCTCGTATTCGGAGATGGCGTTGAAGAAGGCATCAATGGGGCCGTTGCCGGTGCCGTGGATCTCAAGCTCGCGTCCTTTGTAGGAGAGAGCACCGGAGAAGGTGACCTCGGGATCTGTGCCGTGATCGCCGGATTCGGTAAAGGTGTGACGGAGAAGACCGTAGGTTTTGTCCACATCCAGATAGTGCTTGTCAAACAGATCGAAGATCTGGCTGGGCAGCAGCTCAGTACCGAGACGGTCGGTCTCCTTCTGGACAATGGCACCAAACTCGGGATGCATGGCCTTGGGCAGACTGTAGCCGAAGTTAGTCTCCATTACAAAGGCAGCACCGCCCTTGCCGGACTGGGAATTGATCCGGATAATGGGCTCATACTGGCGACCCACGTCTGCGGGATCAATGGGCAGGTAGGGAACCTCCCACATTTCAGTGCCGGACTCCTTCATGTACTGAACGCCCTTGTTGATGGCATCCTGATGGCTGCCGGAGAAGGCGGTGAATACCAACTGACCCACATAGGGCTGTCTGGGATCGATCTTCATCCGGGTGCAGCGCTCGTACATGTCCTTGATCTTGTTGATGTCGTGGAAGTCCAGCTCAGGATCCACGCCCTGGGTGTACATATTCATGGCCAGAGTGACCATGTCCACGTTACCGGTACGCTCGCCGTTTCCGAAGAGGGTAGCCTCCATACGTTCAGCGCCGGCCAGGAGACCAAGCTCAGCAGTGGCGACACCTTCACCACGGTCATTGTGGGGATGGAGGGAGATGATTGCGCTGTCACGGGAGGGAAGCTTACGGATAAAATACTCGATGCAGTCAGCAAAATAGTTGGGCATCATGTTTTCCACCGTGGAGGGCAGATTCAGAATTACCCGGTTTTCCGGGGTGGCATGGAGATGCTCCAGAACTGCCTGACAAATGTCCACAGCGAAGTCCATCTCTGTACCCATAAAGCTTTCGGGAGAATACTCATACCGCAGGTTCATGCCGGAGGCGATTACCGGCTGGGACAGCTCGTAAATCAGGTCAGCGGCATCGGTGGCAATTTTGGTGATGCCGTCCATGTCCATTTTAAATACGACCTTCCGCTGGAGGGTGGAGGTGGAGTTGTAGAAATGAAGAATTACATTCTTTGCACCCTGAATAGCCTCGAAGGTTCTCTGAATCAGATGGGGACGGGCCTGAACCAGTACCTGAATGGTCACATCGTCAGGAATGTGGCCGCCTTCGATCAGCTCACGGCAGATTTCAAATTCCGTTTCGGAGGCGGAGGGGAAGCCGATTTCAATCTCCTTAACACCAATGTCCACCAGCGTATGGAACATTTCCAGCTTCTGCTGGAGATTCATGGGATTGATCAGCGCCTGGTTGCCGTCCCGCAAGTCAACGCTGCACCAGACGGGGGCCTTTTTGATCTCTTTATTGGGCCATGTTCGGTCGGGCAGGGCGATGGGCTGATAGGGAATGTATTTCTGATAGCTTGGTTTCATAAATGGTTCCTCCTTGCGAAATATATGGCTGAGTCTGTCAAAGACCCGAATTTACGGCTTGCGGGGGCAGGGAAACAAAAAAACCCCGGAACGCACGAAATGCGTTCCGGGGCGTAAAGTCATTTACGCGGTACCACCCGGTTTAGTCGGTGTTCACCGACCCTCAGCCTCAGATAAGGCTTAGACCTGTAACGGGGCCGACCGTTCTGTGCTACTGCTTCGCACAGAAAGCTCCGGGGCGAGTTATACACAGGAACCTCGTCACCGACTTGCACCAACCGTCAGCTCTCTGACACGAAAAAACCTGTCTTTTTCCCCATCGTTGCTTTTTACACGGTAGAATAGTAGCACGTCAATGTGAAAAAGTCAAGTGGTGGGGAAAGAAAAATCCCCGGGACGGGGGCGATGAATAGAGCCGGTTTCGGTGATAATATACAAAACATACAAAAGAGAATTGTGCAACAAAAACTGAGTTGTATATATTGACAAGAAAATGAAAGGCTCGTATACTGAAACTGAAGGAGAAATGACTTTAAAAATCTCGCCACTGGCGGAAAGAAGGGTACTTATGGGCAATATCAATAAAAAGGCAGATAAACTGATCGCAAAGCGGCAGTGGGATAAGCTGCTGCATGGACTTAGTGAAGCAGACGGAGAAACCAAGCTGAAGATTGCCAAAGCCTGCGGGATGGCAGGTGGCAGTGCATGTATTGATATTCTCAGTGTGCTGCTCAATGACCCGGAGAAAGACCAGACCCTCCAGCTGGAGACCATCACCGCATTGGGAAACATCGGAAACGACAGGTGTATCACCCTGCTTCGTTATTTCCGGGAGAATGTGACGGATGACAGTGTGATCTCGGCAGTGGACGGAGCCGTTCGGAAGATCAAGGCCCGGGTCGCTGACATGGAGAAGGCTGCCCAGTGACCTGTCAGTGATTGTTAAGAGCGTGCTGCATGTTGCGGCACGCTCTTTTTGCGGAAAATGACAGAATAGCGGTCCCCGGTTACAGAAAACGCTTCATCTGCTCAATGTTATTCTGCTCCGTCTCCAGAAGCTTCTGACTGAGGGTGGTGACTTCTTTGTCCCTGCCCAGATACTGCCGGTCGTGCCGGATGGATTTAATGACACCGGTGGTATTTCCGCGGATCATCTGCTGGGCGATTTTGGAGGTGGAGGGAGGTGAAACGGTCTGCATGGCCCGACTCATGGCCAGCGCCATTTTGCTGCCCATGGGCAGCGGTTCCGGAATGCTCCCCCGCTGTTTCAGCAGGGTGGTGGCAGCCTGACACAGCTGGCCGTATTCTGCCTTCTGCTGCTGCAATGCCTGACGCAGGGGCTTACAGGATGCATGCCGCAGGACGGTGTCGATGCCGTCGTGACCCATCAGACTGGTTTGACGAATGTAGCTTAACAATTCCGTATCGGTGATCATATTTTTCTCCTGCCTTTCGGCATTAGTATTTTCATGAGGAAGAAAAATATGCCTGAGTACATTCAGAAAATGAAAAAGGTGCGGCCCCTGAGGAGCCACACCGGATAAAATTACTTTTCGTTATAACGGGTAATGGCGGCCTGCATGGTCTCTTCCAGCACGTCAATGCCCATGTCCCCAAGGTTCTTTACATATTCATCCCAGTTCTCGTCAATGTCAAGCTGACCGGTGATGAACTTCAGACGCATCTCTTCCTGATAGGTCTCGATGTCGGTCTGAACCAGATAACGCTCCTCAGATTCTTCGGTGGTGTAGGAGAGCCAGTTTGTGTTGGGGGTCGTTGCGTCAGCGGAGTCATAAGCACCAACCCAGGTGGGAACGGCGGCCTTCTGAGCCTCGTTATAGGTCATCTCCTGAATGGACAGGTCGGTCAGGCAGGGGAAGCCGGGGTTGATGTACAGGCTCTGGCAAAGCTGCCAGTCAAAGCCCTGAGGATTGTTCAGAATCAGATCGGTGAACTGATACTCGTCACCGTTCTTGGTATAGGTCTCGCCCTCGATTCCGTAGTTGGCCAGCTCGAAGCCCTCGTCAGAGAACAGATAGTCCATGTACTGAATGCACAGCTGAGGATCGGAGCAGGTGGTGGACAGGGAGAGAGAATACTTGTCAGAGGATACAACGCCGATGTAGCCGAAGTCCAGCACGTCGTCCTTATTCAGACGGATCTGAGCCAGAGGTGCAACCTCGAAATCGGGGTTGGTGGTGGAGAGATAGTAACCGGCGATGGATGCAACGTCCTCGTTGAAGATGCCACCCATGTCGGAGAAAATAACGTCCTGAGGAGGCTTTGTGTCGGATTCGTTGTAGGTAACGAAGTCAACGTTGATATAGCCCAGGTTGTAATACTCGTTCATCTTCTTCAGATATTCTTTGTATTCGTCGCTCCGGGCTGTGGGAACCAGAGTGTCTCCGTCCATCTTGTCAATGGCGCCGTAAGCGCGGGAGAGCAGCTCGAAATTGCCCTCGGAAAGAACGACCAGACCATCGGTCAGACCGTGATCCTTAAATGCCTTCAGTACGTCGTCCAGCTCGGAAACGGTGGTGGGAGCTTCCTTGCCCACTGCGTCCAAAATGTCCTGACGGATCCAGAAGCCCTGGTCGGTGTAATAGGGCTCTACATACATGCCGATCAGTGCGGGAACCTGACCCTCGTCGTTGAGTACATTCTTGTAGATGTTGGGGTCAGAGTTCATGATGTTCCAGTAGTTGACGGAATACTCATCCAGCAGGGGGAGCAGATCCAGCAGGACTTCGTCCTCGATGGCCTTGGCACCGCCACCGGTGTAGTTCTGGGCACCCTTCTGGATCATGTCGGTCAGATCCATGGAGGCACAGCGGAGCATGAAGTCATCAGCGGAGGTCTCGGTGGAGACTGCGGTGATCTCCAGCTTGATGCCGGTAGCCTCTTCCAGCTTTGCAAACATGGCAGCGTCGGAAGGTGCGGAGATCTCGTTGAGGAAGGGAGGCCATGCCTGCCAGTAGGTCAGCGTGGTAGGCTCATCCACCAGAGGATAGGTGACCTCGGGACGGTCGCTGATTACTTCCTCGGCGGCACTGGCTTCTTCAGCGGTACTTCCAGCCTCTGCGGGAACCTCAGCGGGAGTCTCAGCAGCAGGGGCAGATGCTTCGGCAGCGGAAGTCTCTGTGGCGGGGGTGGAAGCGGTGTCGCCGCCACATCCTGCAAACAGCGCAAGAACCATTGCTGCGATCAGGAGAAGGGATAGCATATTCTTTTTCATTTCGTTTCCTCCTTTGCGTTTTATCCCATAGTACAAGGATATGCCGACGGCGGTCTATAAGCAATCTTCAAAAACAAAATTCCGGTATCACTTTTCAACTTTTCGCAGCCATGGATTGAAAATGCCGGGGGAGCAGGAAAAAGCCGGAATGTAAAAAGCATCCGTACCTTTCGATACGGATGCACAATGGACTCAGGCTTGTCTGAGCTTATTTACGATCTTCTGGGCAAAGGGGGTGGTGGCCAGTCCCTCCTGACTGGTTTCCCGGAGACAGGCGGGAAGCAGTTTTCCGATCCGGCGCATGGAGTCGATCACCTGATCCGGGGGTACCGCACTGCGGATTCCGGCCAGTGCCATCTGAGCGGCGACTACAGCGTTTACTGCGCCGGAGGCGTTCCGCTTGATACAGGGGACCTCCACCAGACCGGCCACGGGATCGCAGGTAAGACCCAGGAGACTTTTAATGGCCAGTGCAGCAGCATGGGTGATGGCTTCAAGGCTTCCGCCTTCCAGATAGACCAGCGCACCGGCGGCCATGGCGGATGCAGTGCCGATCTCTGCCTGACAGCCACCTTCAGCACCGGAAATGCTGGCGGAGGCGGCAATCACAGAGCCGATTCCTGCTGCCACGAACAGGGCTTCCACCAGCTGATCCTCGGTTACAGCGCGTACCCGGTCGTAGCTGAGAAGCACAGCGGGGATTACTCCACAGGAGCCGGCAGTTGGGGCGGCCACGATCCGGCGCATACAGGCGTTGGATTCTGCCATTTTAATGGCCTTTTCCATGACCGTGGACAAATAGGAACCCAGGAGGCCGTTGCTGCCCCCAAAGGAACTGAGCTTTTCTCCGTCGCCTCCGGCCATGCCACTGGGGGAGCGGAGGGCGGGGGCATATTCCCGGTCAGCCTCCACCATGGCGCGGTACATGCCCCGCATGGTCTCAAAAGATGTCTCCGGGGTCACATTCCGTTCCCGACAGTCATCGGCCTGTACAATGACCCAGAAGGGCTTGTTCTCTTCCAGCGCAAGGCTGCATATTTCGTCCAGTGCAGAAAAACTCATGCCTCTACCTCCCGGGTGCTGTAATAGGTGATATTGTCAATGCCGTCCATTTCCCGGAGCCAGGCAAGCACCGACTGGGGGACTTCATCGTCACACTCAATGACCATCAGAGCCTTCCCGCCACGGGACATGCGCCCCAGATGCATGGTGGCAATATTGACGCGTTTCTGGGACAGCACACGGCTGACCTCGGCCACATATCCGGGCCGATCCTGATTGTGTACCATCAGCGTGGGTCTCTCTCCGGAGAATCCGGCAGAAAATCCGTCGATGGAGGCAATGTTGATCCGGCTGCCGCCGACGGATTCCCCCACCACCTCCATATATTTGCCCCGGGTACCCGTCAGCTTCAGCAGTACAGAGTTGGGGTGGGCATCCTTCAGCTCTGCTTCCCCCAGATGGAACTCCATACCCTGTTCTCTGGCAGTCTGATAACTGTTCGGGATCCGGCGGTCATCAGGCTGCATGCCCAGAAGTCCGGCCACCAGAGCAAGCTGGGTGCCGTGTCCCCGGCCTGTGGCCAGGAAGGAACCGTAGAGCAGGATCTCCGCCTTTTTGACCGGTTCGCCCAGAAGCTTTCGTGCCACATATCCGATTTTTACGGCTCCGGCCGTGTGGGAACTGGATGGCCCCACCATCACCGGGCCGAGAATGTCAAATAAATTCATACTGCGACCCCTTTCGCACAGATGCCTCCATTTTAGCACAGAAGCCGGAGGAAAGTAAAGTACAAGCGTAGTTGACAGCGGGGGTATGTGCAGGTATGATAGCAGTGTAATACCCATCGGGGAGGGAAGAACATGTATCGGATTCCGGAAAAACCAGAGCCGGATCAGCGTATCCTGCTGGTGCCTGCCATGCTGGATGACCATTTTCCACTGCTGAAATATGCCCTGCACTCCCGGAAGTATTACCCGGTGATCCTGGATAATGAGGCGGGAATTGTGGAACAGGGACTGAAATATGTCAATAACGATATGTGCTATCCATGTATCCTGAATGTGGGGCAGATGCTTTCGGCACTGGCCTCCGGAAAGTATCCTCTGGAGCGCACCTGTCTGCTGATGCCCACGGTGGGGGATTCCTGTCGTGGCTCCAATTATATCAGCACCCTGCGGAAGGCGGTTGTGGCTGCGGGCTTTTCGCAGGTTCAGGTGCTGTCCATGAATGTGCGGGGGCTGGAGAAGGGCAGCTGTGTTCCCATTCATCTGTATATGGTCTGGCGGGGGCTGTTTGCCATGTTTTACGGAGATATGCTGATGCTCCTTGCAAATCAGCTCCGTCCCTACGAAAAAGAGCCGGGGGCTGTGGAAAAATGCCGGACAAAGTGGTTTTCACGGCTTTCCCGGGAACTGGTGCAGGGAAAGAGACTGACACTGGGACATATGCAGAAGGTTTTTCGGGAGATTGCGCTGGATTTTTCCCGGATCGAAACCACAGGGGAAAAGAAGCAGTGTGTGGGCATTCTGGGAGACATTTATACGAAATACTGTCATCTGGGAAACTGGAACGTGGTGCGCTTTCTGGAGGAAGAGGGCTGTGAGAGCAGCGTGGGCGGTCTTTCTTGGTATGTGCTGTATTATATCGACTCCCACAAACCGGAGGGGAAGCCTCTGACCGGTGCGGTTTTTGATCTGGTGGGCAGGCTTGTACTGCATCTTCAAAAATCCATGCTCCGGGCACTTGGGGACGGTGGGTTCCACTGTGTTTCGGATTTTGCGGCCATGAAGCAGGAGGCTGCCCGGTACGTCAGCCTTCGGGTAGCCGTTGGGGACGGATGGCTCCTTGGGGCGGAGGCGGTCAGTCTGGTGAAGCACCGGTGCCGGAAGGTCCTGGCCATCCATCCCTTTGGGTGCCTTCCAGGGCATGTATGCGGCAAGGGCTGTTATCCTGCGCTGAACCGGAAACTGCCGGAGGGAAAGATTATAGCTGTGGATGTGGATTCCAGCGGTTCTCAGGTCAGCTTTTATAACCGGGTTAAAATGCTTGTGGATTGTCCTGTCACCCGGAAGGAATAACCTTCCGTTGACATTCTGAAAAAACGCAGGTATCATATCAGTATACAAATTCGCATTTGCGCCCTGTTGCGCAAATGCGATTCTTTTGGAGGCACTATGGAACAATTTTATACGGTACTTACCCAGATCGGGATCTTTCTGATTTTGATCTTTGTGGGAATTATTACGGTGAAGTGCGGAATATTGGATGAACGGGCTCTTGGCAACGTGTCGAAGCTGGTCATGCGTGTGGCACTGCCCGCTTTTATTTTCATCAATACTGTGGAGGGAGCGACCCGTCAGGGATTGCTGGACAGCCTGATGATGATCCCGCTGACCGCGCTCCTTTACCTGTTTGTTTTTCTGCTGGGCAAGCTGCTCGCCCGGGTGTTTCATCTGAGCGGGGATCGGAAACGGCTGTTTTCTGCCATTATTACCTTCGGCAACGTGGGCTTTATGGGGATCCCTCTGGTGGTGGAGCTGTATCCGGATACAGCCCTGATCTACATCTCCCTGTTTACCATTCTGGATCAGTGCCTGTTCTGGACTTACGGAGTAAGCCAGACACGACCGGCCCGGGAGGAACGGGAGAAACTGTCTCTGAAGGGACTGAAAAACCTGCTCAGTCCCGCACTGGTGGCGATCCTGCTGGGAACGGTTCTGGTAATGCTGGGGGTACATCTGCCCGGCGTTCTGACATCCTCTCTCAACAAACTGGGAGCAGCCAGCATGCCCCTGTCCCTGATCTATGTGGGTGGTATGCTGTCCATGACGGACATCCGGAAAGTGCTCAAATGCTATGAGCTTTACGGAGAGATTCTGCTGAAGATGCTGGTGCTGCCCCTGCTGTATTACTTTGTTATGAGACTTGTGGGGATCCCGGAGGATATGGCGGGGACGGTCACCTTCCTCACCGGACTGCCTGCCATTTCCACGGTGGCGATGCTGGCCCGGCAGAACGGATCTGACGGAGATTACGCCATCTGTGCGGTGATGCTGACCACGCTGGCAAGCCTTATCACCCTGCCACTGGTATCTCTCGGCATCGCACTGATCTGACCCGGAGACGTTAAAACGCAAAAAAGAGCTGCCCGGAGGCAGCTCTTTTTGATTATAATCAGGGGATTAGCCAACCAGCTCAGCAGTATCCTGAGCGATCATCAGCTCTTCGTTGGTGGGGATGACCAGAACCTTGACCTTAGCGCCGTCGGGGGAGACAATGCGCTCCTCGCCACGGAAGTTGTTCTTGGCGGGGTCGATCTCGATGCCCATGAACTCCAGACCCTTGACAATGTCAGCGCGGGTGGAGGGGGAGTTCTCGCCAACGCCTGCGGTGAATACCACAGCGTCAACGCCGCCCATAGCAGCAGCGTACTCAGCGATCATCTTACGGCCAGTGTAAGCAAATACCTCCAGAGCCAGAGCAGCACGCTCGTTGCCCTGAGAAGCGGCAGCGTCCAGATCACGGAAGTCGGAGGAAACGCCGGAAATACCCAGCACGCCGGACTTCTTGTTCAGGATGTTCATCATTTCAGTGATGGACAGGTCGTACTTCTTCATGAGGTACTCCATGATGCCTGCGTCCATGTCGCCGGCACGGGTGCCCATGGGGATACCAGCCAGAGGAGTCAGACCCATGGAGGTGTCAACGCTCTTGCCACCATCGACAGCGGTGATGGAGGAGCCGTTGCCCATGTGGCAGGAAACAATCTTCAGTTCCTCGATGGGCTTGCCCAGGATGGCAGCGCAGCGAGCGGAAACATAACGATGAGAGGTGCCGTGGAAGCCGTAGCGACGCATCTTATCGGTCTCATAATACTCATAGGGGATAGCATAGGTATAAGCCTTGGCGGGCATGGTCTGATGGAAAGCGGTGTCAAACACAGCAACCATGGGAACGCCGGGCATCTTTTCCTGGCATGCCTTGATGCCGATGATGTTGGCGGGGTTGTGGAGAGGAGCCAGAGCGTTGCACTCTTCGATTGCAGCCATGACCTCGTCGGTGATCACAACGGAGGAAGCGAACTTCTCACCGCCATGGACAACACGATGGCCAACAGCGTCGATCTCGCTCATGGAAGCAACAACGCCGTTCTCAGCGTCAACCAGAGCGTCCAGAACAGCAGCGATAGCTTCAGCATGGGTGGGCATGGGAACGGAAACAGCGTCCAGCTTGGTCTTGCCTTCCAGCTGGGGCTTGTAGGTGAACAGACCGTCGATGCCGATACGCTCGCAAAGACCCTTTGCCAGAACATTACCGGTAGCGGGATCCATCAGCTGATACTTGAGGGAGGAACTGCCGGCGTTGATAACTAATACGTTCATAATGTCATCTCCTAAAAGTAATAAAG
>CAZFGL010000060.1:0-13264 GCA_964518645.1 uncultured Oscillospiraceae bacterium
GGCAGATCAGCCTGTTCGGTTCCTGCGCCAGCGCCGGTGAGTATCCCCAGTGCCTGGATCTGATTGCTTCCGGTCAGGTGGAGGTTGACAGCATGATCTCCAAGATCGTTCCTCTTGCTGACGGAGACAAGTGGATGAATAAGATCTTCAACCGGGAAGATGGGCTGACCAAGCTCGTGTTCAAGTGCGGCGATCAGGACTGAGGAGATACGGATATGGAAAAGATTAAAACTGCGGTAATTGGCTGCGGTAAGGTTGGCCATTTCCACGCACAGGCGTTTCAGCGTTTGGAGGCCAGTGAACTGGTTGCATGCTATGGCCGTAACATGGAAAAGACCCGGGCCTTTGCGGAACAGTATGGTATCCGTCCCTTTACGGATCTGGAAGAAATGGTTCGTGAGACCGGTGTGCAGGCGGTTGCCATCTGTACCCCCCATCCCAACCATGCAGAGCTTGCAGTAAAGTGCTGCGAGCTGGGGCTGCACATTGCCATTGAAAAGCCCCTGGCTTCCACTCTGGAGGACTGCGACGCAATTATGGCAGCAGCAGAGAAGAACCATGTGGTGGGCGCAACCATCTGCCAGCGCCGGTTCTATCGCCCTGCAATGCGGGTAAAGGAAGCCATCGAAACCGGCAAGATCGGAAAGCCCATTCTGGGCACCGTAAATATGCTGGGCTGGCGTGATATGGCCTATTATAACTCCGATCCCTGGCGTGGCACCTGGGCAGGGGAAGGCGGCGGTGTGCTGATCAATCAGGCACCCCATCAGCTGGATCTGCTTCTCTGGTATATGGGCGAGATCGACGAGGTATACGGTATGTGGGATACCTTGAATCATCCCGACCTTGAGGTGGATGACACTGCTGCCGCAGTGATCCGGTTCAAGAGCGGTGCCATGGGCAATATTGTTGTGAGCAACTCTCAGAATCCGGCTCTGTTCGGCAACGTGAGAGTGCATGGCTCCAACGGTGCCAGTGTGGGCGTGCAGACCGACGGCGGTGCCATGTTTATCGCCGGTGTCTCCGGAATCACGGAGCCTCCTGTGAATGATCTCTGGACGGTTCCCGGTGAGGCGGATAAGCTGGAGGAATACAAGAAGGGCGACAGTGAATTCTTTCTGGGTGTGGATATGGTTTATTATCATACGCAGCAGCTGGAGGACTTCCTGGATGCAATTCAGAATAACCGTCAGCCTCTGATCACACTGGAGGATGGCCGCCGGACTGTTGAACTGATCACGGCCATTTACCGTTCCCAGCGGGATCATAAGCCGGTGAAGTTCCCTCTGAAGCCGGAATATGCCGATGACATGGACGGCAGACTGAAATCTTAAAATATGGAGCAGGTTTCCCAATGTGTACACAGGGAAACCTGCTTTTTTTCTCTTCCGGCGGCTTTTTCTGGACAAGCGCCGGGTTATCTGGTATAGTAAATTGGTTAAAGACAGGAAAGGAGCGGATCCCATGGGTGATTTTCTGCCGGTGTCTCGGGCGGATATGGAAGCACGGGGCTGGGAACAGTGTGATTTTGTATATGTGATTGGAGATGCCTATGTGGATCATCCCACGTTCGGCCATGCCATCATCAGCCGTGTGCTGGAGGCCCATGGCTATAAGGTGGGAATCATTCCTCAGCCTGACTGGAAGGATCCGGACAGCATTAAGGTGCTGGGGGAACCCCGGCTGGGCTTCCTTGTAATGGGCGGCAATATGGACCCCATGGTGAATCACTACACGGTGGCCAAGCGTCGCCGGGGCTATGATGCCTTTACCCCCGGGGGTAAAGGGGGCAAGCGCCCGGATTATGCCACGGTGGTTTACTGCAATCTGATCCGCCGAAGCTATAAAAAGATCCCGATTCTGATCGGCGGTATCGAGGCCTCCCTTCGGAGACTGGGACACTATGATTACTGGTCGGATAAGCTGAAACGGTCGATTCTGCTGGATTCACAGGCGGATATTCTTCTCTACGGTATGGGAGAGCGGAGCATTGTTGAAGTGGCAGACGCTCTGGACAGTGGTCTTTCCGCAAAGGATATTACCTTTATCCGTGGAACGGTGTACAAGGCCACCTCGCTGGAGGATGTGTATGATTACACCCTGCTGCCTGCCTATCCCGAACTGGTGGCGGATAAGATAAAATATGCAGAGAGCTTTTATACCCAGTATTGCAATACAGATCCATTCTCCGGGAAAACTCTGGTGGAGCCTTATGATGAGCGTACCTTTGTGGTACAGAATCCCCCTCAGGAGCCGCTGACCCAGCAGGAAATGGATGACGTGTACGAGCTGCCCTATATGCGTACTTATCATCCTATGTATGAAAAGGATGGGGGAATTGATGCCATCCGGGAAATCAAGTTCAGTCTGCAAAGCTGCCGGGGATGTTTCGGTGGCTGTAGCTTCTGCGCCCTGACTTTCCATCAGGGAAGAATCATTCAGGCACGAAGCCATGAGTCTCTGGTAAAAGAGGCACAGCTGCTTACACAGGATCCGGAGTTTAAGGGGTATATCCACGATGTGGGCGGCCCCACCGCAAATTTCCGGCAGCCTGCCTGCGAAAAACAGTTGACGAAGGGGGCATGTCCCACCCGTCAGTGCCTGTTCCCCAATCCCTGTAAAAATATGATCGCAGATCACAGTGATTATCTGGAACTGCTGCGGAAGCTCAGAAAGCTGCCCGGGGTGAAAAAGGTGTTTATCCGGAGTGGTATCCGGTTTGACTATCTTCTTGCGGACAAGGATGATACCTTCTTCCGGGAACTGGTGGAGCATCATGTATCCGGTCAGCTGAAGGTTGCCCCGGAGCATATTTCCGACCCGGTACTGAAGCTGATGGGAAAACCCAGAAACACAGTATATGAGCGGTTTACGGAAAAATACGCTGCTCTGAATCGGCAGCTGGGGAAGAATCAGTTCGTGGTACCCTATCTCATGTCATCACATCCCGGTTCCACCATGAAGGAAGCGGTGGAACTGGCAGAGTATCTGCATCGACACCATCTCAACCCAGAACAGGTATCGGACTTCTATCCCACTCCCTCCACGATCTCCACGGTGATGTATTATACCGGGGTGGATCCCAGAACCATGGAGCCGGTATATGTGGCGAAGAATCCCCATGAGAAGGCCATGCAGCGGGCATTGATCCAGTACAGAAATCCGAAGAATTACGACCTTGTCCATGAGGCGCTGCAAAAGGCGGGCCGGATGGATCTGATTGGATATGGGCCGGAATGTCTGATCCGTCCCAGAAAGCAGACAGGGCGGAACCCTGAACACAAAAACAAGGGCGCGAAAAAGAAGCGCTAATCCATAAGAAATGAGTGAAACCAGTTGTCAATGATCGTATTGGACATGGAGTGGAATCAGCCTCTGTCAGCAGATTCCCCCCTGGCCATAAAACTATGCACCAGACTGCCCTTTGAGATCATTCAGATCGGTGCAGTGAAGCTGGAAACCGGGGAGCAGTTTAAGGCGACCTGTTGTTTACAGCAGTATAAAATTCTTTCTCCCCGTATTTCCAAGCTAACGGGGATCACCAAGCAGGATGTTAAGAACGGAGAGACCTTCCAGAATGCCATGGAACGGTTCCGCGCCTTTTGCGGGGAGAATCCTGTGCTGCTGACCTGGGGCTTTAATGATATTCCCATTCTGCGGCAGAATCTCAGCTTTTACGGGCTGGACACCAGCTTTACCGACCGGTATTATAATTTGCAGATCATGTTTAATCAGCAGTTTGACCCGGGCAGCGTGGTGCGTGGCCTGAGCTTTGCGGTGGATTTCTTCCATCTGGAGGTGGAGGAGAGCTACCATGACGGTCTCAATGATGCGGCGTATACCGCTGCGGTGGCGAAGTATATTGATATTGAAAAGGGCATGGACGAATACCCGGACTATCTGAAGCATTTCGATGGCGATGGGGATCAGGCGTTCCTGGACTGCCTCCGCTATGCAAACTATACCCGGTTTGAAAGCTTTGAGAACATGATTGCAGATACCCGTATCAAGGATACCTGCTGTCCTCACTGCGGTGCAGAGACCACAGGAACAGAGCCCATTTATCCGGAGAGCGGAAGAATGGTGTGGATCGCAAAATGCCCCGAGCATGGAGAGTTCCTGATTCGGGTCAATTTTAAGAGAAACCGGGACGATTCCATGCGGGCAAGCAAAGTGACCTTCCCCATGGATGATGCCCATAAGGCGCAGTACGCCAAGGCAGTGGAGAAGGCCAATAAGCCCCGGAAGCCCAGAACGGCCCCCTTCAAGCTCTATATTGATGCGGACGGATGCCCGGTGATCAATCAGGCCCTCCGTATCTCCGGCCGGAGACATGTGGAGAGCTATCTGATCTGTGATACAGCCCATCAGCTGAAGCGCCACGGGGCGGAGACCATTGTGGTGGATCAGGGAGCAGACAGTGCGGATTTTGCTCTGGTCAGCCGGCTGCAAAAGGGTGACCTTGTGGTGACACAGGATTATGGTCTGGCGGCCATGTGCCTGACAAAGGGCGCAAAGGTCATTGACCAGAATGGCATGCGCTATACGGCGGAGAATATTGATTCGCTGCTGGAAGCCCGGGCTGAGGCCACCCGGATCCGCCGGGGCGGCGGCCGGTTAAAAGGCCCCCAGAAGCGTACCCAGGAGCAGAATGAGGTGTTCACGGTGGCGTTTGACCAGATGGTTTCGGAGGCGTATCAGGATGGAAAAACTCAGTGAGATCCTGAGGACTGCCTCGGAGGATGAGTATGACCTGCGGGGGCTGAATCTGTCCGGAGAGGATGCCCCGGAGACCAACGTCGGCGGGATCGATTTGAAAAACTGCACCTTTTTCCACTGCGGCTTCACAGACTGCCGTTTTCAGGCCACCGGATTTGAAAATGTGGTGTTTGACAGCTGCGATCTGTCCGGAAGCAGTTTTTTGGACTGCGGTATGAAGAAGGTATATTTCCGGGACTGCCGGATGCTGGGGACGGTGTTTTCCGGCTGTGTCATGAATATGGGGGAACTGACTGGCTGTGTCGCCCGTTATATGAATATGACTGCCGGAACCCTGAAAGGGATTGCCATACGTCAGTGCAATCTGTCCGGTGGGGCCCTTGCCCGGTGCAAGTGTCAGAAAACCACGGTGGAGAGCTGCAATTTTTCCCGGTGTGATTTTTCCGGATCGGAAATCGGGGGAATGGATTTCTCCGATTCCAATATTGAAGGAGCGGTGTGGTCACTGGACGGACTGAAAAATGTGACTGTGACCACGGCTCAGGCCATTGAATTTGCCCGACTTCTGGGGCTGAATATTGTACTGTAGGGGGAGTTTGCAATGCCGGATATTCATGTGCCGAATTATATGTCTTTTCACAACGACAACATTTTTCTGGGCAGCTATCAGGGACTTCGGTTTAAACTGTCACCCAATGTGGGGGAGGAGATCATTCATGCGGAATATTGGTTCGGCCCTCTGTGCTATGAGCTGAGTCAGATGGACGGTGAAAGGACCTTTCCCATGAGCGACGAAGGAATCGGAGAGATGAAAAACTGGCTCAGAGAACTGGCAGAAAAGGGCGGAGAATGAGCGTTCCCAAAACAGATAGAAAGAGCGTGCTGCATTTTAATTTGCGGCACGCTCTTATTGTTATCCCTACCGGCCGGACTGGCCGTTTCGGGACAGTTGACCGGGCTTCCGGTCAGGTAAGGAAGCTGTCGGGGTGCTCTGTGAGGTCTGCACGGCCACTGACGGAACAAAACCTGCCAGACCCAGAAGAAATATGGGCAGATTATCCTGGACCATTTGAGGCAGTTGAGACAGGGACAGCGGGTTTTCCCCAAGTCCTGCCTCGATGGTGTAGCCGGGGCGGTTAAAGTCCTGAATGAACCAGTCCTTGTATCCGGCGAAGGAGGAGGCATAGGGGATCTCACTGAGCCGGTAGCCGGAAAGGGCAGCCATCTGTTCTCCCAGCTCCTGTGCTCCGGTGGGGGCGAGGTCGAGAAACTTCCAATAGATCTCCCTTCCCTGGGTGTGCCAGGAGATGGTCAGGTCCGGAGAGATTTCCTCTGTGGAATCAAACATGGCCCGGCTCTCCCGTTCGCTCAGGGGGGCAGTTCCTACATAATCTCTGGGGGCAGGGGTCTCGAAGCCCTGTTCAAATTTGATTTTGCGGGCCTCGTCCCAGCGGGCGGGATAGTTCAGATTCAGGTCAACACCCCGCAGATTGGCCTTCCATCCCTCCGGGAAGGGAATCTGAGGATAGTTGCTGCTGATCTGGCGGGCAATACCATATTCCCTGGCAGTGACAGCACCCAACACCAGATCTACGCCGTCCGGATTTACCATGGGGGCAAGGAGCAGTGTGACCTCCTCCGGGGCGTGGGTTAGATCTGTCCCCAGCAGAGGGGACGCAAATGCCACGGCGGAGAGATATGACTCTAAAAGGGTCATGACAAGGGACGTTGTAATGTATTCGTTTGCGTGGTGGGATGCGTTGTAATAAACGATCCGGGGGCCGTGCCCCGCCCGAAGCAGGGGAATACTCCGGCCATATTCGCTGTGTCCCAGTTCCATGCCGGTGAGCAGGGGGTAACGGGCCTCCAGCCCCCGGATCACATAATGGAGAAGCTCTGAGGTGAGGGGTGTGTTTTCGGGAACCAGAGAGAAATTCAGAGGGACGATCAGAATCTCCCCGGGAATTAAACGCTCCGGTTGACGGTTTGGATTGGCGACGGCAATGGAAGTGGGAGATGAACCGTATTGGGCAGCAATGGCGGTGCAGGTGTCTCCCGGGCGGACCCTGTGGAGTTCATAGCCCACAAGATAAGGGAGCAGCGCCGGTTCTGCAGCGGCAGGCGGCAGCCCCTTTGCGGTCAAAAAACTGTCCAGTGAAGAAAAACCGGCCCGTTCCAGTGCCAGTGTAATGGTTGAATTGTGCATAAAAATCCCTCCCCGGACAGTCTATGCCCGGGGAGGGGGAAACATGTGTTGTTTGGATCAATACTGTCCCAGCCATCTGTCGCTGGTCTCAGGAACGGCTGTGCCACTGTAGAGGCTGGCGGGGACATTGAGAATTCTCTGGTTGCGACTGCCACGGAAATTGAGTTCCAGACTGCGCTGCTCCTGGAGGAAAGGGCCGTCAATGAGAATGTCCAGCTGTGCCAGAAGCTCCTTCTGCGCCTGCGTACCCTGAAGCAGCTGCTCGAAGGTGTATCCGGTGTAGGAGGCAACCTCGTACCCCTGTGCCTTCAGAAGCTGTGCAAGGCGTGTAAAGCCTTCAGCCTGAGAGAAAGGCTCGCCACCGGAGAAGGTCACGCCCCGGCAGAGAGGGTTACTCTTGACGATCTCCACAAGACATTCTTCCTCCATGGGGGTGCCACCTGAAAAATCCCAGGTCTCCGGATTGTGACAGCCGGGACAGTGGTGGGGACAGCCTTGAGAGAAGAAGGTGGTTCGGATCCCGGGGCCGTCTACAATGCTGTCACCGGCGATACCCGCAAGATACAGCATCAGCCCAGACCGTGCTTCACCCGGTCACGCTCTTCTGCACGCTTGGCATCATTCCACTTGTCCATGGTGCCCACCAGATAGCCGGTGATGCGGCGGATCCGCTCGAAGCCAATGCCCTGACCCAGCTTTTCGTTGGTGCTTTCCTGTTTCATATAAGTTCCTCCTTTAGTTGATGAAGGTGGGGTTATTCGATTCCCTGAAATGCAGGCATTTCGGGGTACATTTTTTTCAGTTCAGCCACCCGCTCCGGGGAGATCATCTCTCCTTCACGACGGCCACAACGGGGGCACACGTCCCCGATCACGCCCACATAGCCACAGATGGGGTCGCGATCCACAGGGTGGTTGATACTGCCGTAGCCAACGCCTGCGTCGTGCATGCAGCGAACCACAGCCTCGAATGCCTCCACGTTTTTGGCGGTATCGCCGTCCAGCTCCACATAGCTGATATGGCCGGCGTTGCACAGTGCGTGGTAGGGAGCCTCCAGATTGATCTTCTGGAATGCGCCAATGGGATAGTATACAGGAATGTGGAAGCTGTTGGTGTAATACTCCCGGTCGGTGACCCCGGGGATCTTGCCGTACCGCTTCTGATCCATACGGATGAAACGGCCGGAGAGACCTTCGGCGGGGGTGCCGAGCAGGGTGAAGTTCATTTTCATCTCCTGAGAGCGGCGATCGCAGAAATCACGCATATAGCCGATGATCTCCAGTCCCTTCTTCTGCATCTCGGGATCCTGTCCGTGGTGACGGCCGTAAAGGGCAGTCAGCGTCTCTGCAAGACCGATAAAGCCGATGGACAGGGTGCCGTGCTTGAGTACCTCCCGGAGGTTATCCTGTACGGTAAGCTTATCGGAGTCCAGCCACACGTTCTGCCCCATCAGGAAGGGGTAGTTGTAAACATGCTTGCTGGCCTGAATCTCGAACCGATCCAGCAGCTGCTGTGCCACCAGTTCCAGCATGGTCTGGAGCTTTTCGTAGAATACCTTCTCATTCCCCTCACTCTCAATGGCCAGACGGGGCAGATTGATGGAGGTGAAGGAGAGGTTGCCTCTGGAATAGGCGATCTGACGGGTGGGGTCATATACATTGCCCATGACACGGGTACGGCAGCCCATGGTTGCAACCTCGGTCTCGGGACGGCCGGGAATGTAATACTGGAGGTTGAAGGGGGCATCCAGGAATACATAGTTGGGATACAGCCGCTTTGCGCTGACCTTGCAGCTGAGCTTGAACAGGTCATAGTTGGGGTCTTCGGGATTGTAGTTGACACCTTCCTTGACCTTCACAATGTGAATGGGGAAAATACAGGTTTCGCCGTGACCCAGACCTGCATCCAGTGCAAGGAGAATATTCCGGATGACCATCCGGCCTTCAGGACTGGTGTCGGTACCGTAGTTGATGGAGGAGAAGGGGGTCTGAGCGCCTGCACGGGAGTGCATGGTGTTCAGGTTGTGTACAAAGCCCTCCATGGCCTGATAGGTGTCACGGTTGGTGTTGTTGTAGGCACGTTTTCTGGCACGGGTGATCAGGTGGGCTGCATCCTTGGGACTGACAGCCAGAACGCCACAGAGTCCTGCAACCACAGCCTTGTCGAAGGCCTCGCTGTTTTCAAGACGGGCATGCTCGCCGGTTACCTCTTCTGCACCGGCCACAGCTGCCTTTACGTCATCTTCCACGTCCTCCCGGTCAAGCCGATCCTCTACGCCCTCGACCAGCATCCGGACATAGGCCTTCCGGTAGCTCTTCGCAACGCCCTCAGCCATGGCGTAGTCAAAGTTGGGAATAGACTGGCCACCGTGCTGATCGTTCTGGTTGGACTGAATGGCGATGGCTGCAAGGGCAGCATAGCTGGCGATGCTCTGAGGCTCACGGAGATACCCGTGGCCGGTGGAGAAGCCACCGTGGAAAAGCTTCAGAATGTCGATCTGGCAGCAGGTGGTGGTCAGAGAATAGAAGTCAAAGTCGTGGATGTGAATATCGCCGTCCCGGTATGCCTGGGCGTGCTCAGGGCGGAGCAGGTAGATCTCGTTGTATGCCTTTGCACCGGCTGCGCCGATCTGAAGCATGCTGCCCATGGCGGTGTTGCCGTCAATGTTGGCGTTGTCACGCTTCATGTCACTGACCCGGGCGTCAATATTAGTGATCTCGTCGATGGTTTTCATCAGGCTGGTGTTGGCTTCCCGGGCACGGGTACGGGTGGCCCGGTAGAGAATATAGGCTTTGGCGGCGGCATTGAAGCCGTGGTCCATCAGCTGCTTTTCCACCATGTCCTGAATTGCTTCAATATTGGGGGATGTCTCGCCGTAGCGCGCAGCCAGAGCGCTCTGTACGGCGTTGGCAACTCTTGCTGCGTCGGCAGCGTTGCCCTCTCCGGCAGCCTCCAGTGCCTTTAAAACGGCGGCCGCAATCTTATTCTGGTCATAAAGGACAACACGTCCGTCTCGTTTGATAATGCTCTGAATCATATTACTCCCTCGTTTAAGCGGTTGTTGTGTCTGTGCCAAAGTCTACACAATATCTTGTGGCCTCCGGCCCCAGCGCCACTATATTTTGTCACAACGGATTGGACTTGTCAAGGGCAAAAACTGCCTTTTCTTCCGAAATTCAAAATTTTGTGGACAAATACACCCTCAAACACAATATATTGTGCCTGAGGGCATAAATTGACCCTTACATTTTGTGTTTTTCTGGATCCCAGGAGGCCAGACATGCCCCCAAAAGACGGGTGAATGGGGGGATGGTGGACAGGTCAACCCGCTCCGATGGGGCGTGGGGATCCTGGATGTCCATGCCGACGGTGACCATGGGCATTTTTGGGGCCAGCTTGTGAAAATAGGCGGTCTCCAGCCCCACATGTACCGCCGTTTTGCGGAAGGTCATCCCCAGCAGTTCCTGCGCAGTATTTAAAAACAGCTCAGAGAGGGGGTCCTGAGCCACGCCCGGCCAGGTGGGGTAGCCCTGATTTTCACAGGTGAAGCCAAGGGCTTCTGCCGAGGCGGTGTGGAAGGCACCCAGTGCATCCATGGCTTCCTGAGAATAGCTTCTGGGGAAGGAGCGGATTTCCATGTGGGACTCATCTGCATAAAGCATGCCCATGGAGTTGGAGGTTCCCACCACATCCGGGCACAGGGGGTGCATTTCCGTGCTGCCACAGAGTACCAGTCCCCCAAGGGCCAGAAAATCGTCCCGAGCATCCACGGTCATGACCCAGGCGGGCATATCTTCTTCCCGGCAGGTGACGGAAAGATTCGTTTCGGCGGGGTAAAGCTCCCGGATGCCCTGGGCGAACAGGTCGATCTGTTCCTGCAGGGCGGAAAGATCCCGGCGATCCACCACGATCACGGCCTCGCCGTGGGTGGGGATGGCGTTGTGGGTGTTTCCGGCAGCGCAGGCAGCAAGTTCATAGGGGAAGTCCAGACTTTGCAGCAGCCATACCAGCAGCCTGCCACTGTTGGCCCGGTTCAGACCAATGTCGTCCCCAGAGTGTCCCCCCAGAAGTCCGTTGAGGGAGATCCTGACGGCCTGCTCCAGCATGGGGAAGAAGCACTGGGTATCCTTCCGGAAGGTCTGGCGGAGACCGCCGGCGCTGGAGATCAGCACTTCGCCAAAGTGAAAGCTGTCCAGATTAATAACACCGCTGCATCCGTTCACCCAATCTTCGGTCAGCTTTTCTGCCCCCTGAAGCCCCCGCTCCTCGTCCACTGTGAAAATCAGCCGGAGGGGAACATGGGGGAAATCTCCGGCAGTCAGATACAGGGCTGCTGCCAGACCGATGCCACAGTCTGCACCCAGAGAGCTTCTGCCGTCGGTGCAGAGCCAGCCGTCCCGGATCTGGGTACGGACAGGATCCTGCTCCGGCACATAGTCATCGGCACCTACACAGACCATGTCCATGTGCGCCTGTAAAATCAGCCGGGGGCGGGCTTCCAGTCCCGGGGTACCGGGAATGTCACAGAGAATGTTTCCCCAGCTGTCCATAATCGGGGAAAGGTTTCTTTCGCTTAAAAGCCTCATGAGATACCGGCCGATTTTTTCTTCGTGGCCGGAGGGGTGGGGAATGGCGCACAGACCGTAAAATGCGTCCAAAACGCCGGATAATATATCAGTGTCCTGTATCACAGGGATCACGTCCTTTCATCCCCACAGTTTAGCATTTTCCTGTGTGCATTACAAGTCTTGAAAGAAAAATCATTTTTTTCGAATGTAGGGCTACAATACATATTGGACAAGTGAATAAAAAGATATGAGGAATAGGGTCTCATGTGTTAAAGTTGAGTTACGACACAAAACTTTCTGAAAGGAGACCATATTCCTCATGGCTAACAGTATAACACAAGATATGCGCTACAGGCAATCCCTAATGAAATACGCAGAAAAATACGGTGTCAGTCGTGCCAGTCGTAAATACAACAAGAGTCGATCGTATATTTACTTCTGGAGGCAACGCTGGGACGGAAGTGTCGCCTCCCTTGCCTGCCAGTCCAGACGTCCTCACAGCCACCCAAATCAGCACACCGAAGATGAGCTGAAACTCATACGTGATATGCGCCGCCGAAATCCAAATCTGGGGATGCTGGAACTCTGGCACCGTCTGCGCAAGCGTGGTTACACCCGTTGTCCGGAAAGCCTGTTTCGTGTCATGCGTAAAATGGGGCTGTTTCCGTCCAAAAAGCCGAAAAAGAAGTATAAACCGAAACCTTATGAGCAGATGACACATCCTGGTGAGCGTGTGCAGGTTGATGTGAAGTTCGTTCCAAGACGTTGCATTGCGGATCCGGAGCTTCGCCTGTTCCAGTATACTGCCATTGATGAGTTCACCAGACTTCGCTTTCTTGCAGCCTATCCAGAACAGTCCACCTATTCCTCAACAGATTTTCTGCGGAAGCTGCGGGCGTGGTACGCCCGCAGAGGCATACAAGTGGAGTGTGTCCAGACAGATAACGGGTTCGAATTTACCAACCGATTCTCAACCAGCAAACGTGATTTGTCTACATTGTTTGAGAAAACTGCCGCTGAGCTAGGCATTCGGCACAAGCTGATCCGTCCGTATACGCCACGACATAACGGTAAGGTCGAACGAAGTCACAGGGAGGATCAAAAACGATTTTATTCATGTCATGCTTTCTATTCGCTGGATGACTTTGCAAAACAACTCGCTGTCCATAACCGTCGATCCAACAATCTACCTATGAGACCCCTCCGATAGCTTTCGCCTGTTGAGTTCACTGTACAATATGTTTGAGAAACCTACACGTTCTGAAAAGAATCAGAGAACGCCCCCTCTTTTCAGTGGCACATCCCCCTGTCCCGGCACCAATCCAGAAGTCCCTGACACCCCTCCAGTACATCCCGGAAGGTTGCATCAAAATTCCCCGAATACCACGGGTCAGCAATGTCCCCCGGCCGGGAGGTAAAATCCAGCAGCAGGTGTATTTTACCCTCAGGGTCATTTCCCAGTATCCGGCGCATGTTTTTCAGGTTCCACTGATCCATGCCGATAAACAGGTCATATTTGGCATAGACCGTCCCGGTCACCTGTGCCGCCCGGTGGGGAACCAGCCGGATTCCCTCCAGCCGCAGCTTTCGCACCGTTCCCTCATGTACCGGCATACCGATCTCTTCCCTGCTTGTGGCCGCAGAAGCAATTTTAAACTGATCCTCCAGCTCCGCTTCCTGCACCAAATGGGTCATGACCGACTCTGCCATGGGACTGCGGCAGATGTTGCCGTGGCAAATAAAAAGTATTTTAATCATGTTTTTATAACTC
>CAZFGL010000061.1:0-13263 GCA_964518645.1 uncultured Oscillospiraceae bacterium
TCGAGGCATTCGGCAACGAGGTTGCTACCTCCGCTGAGGCTCGTGAGATGCTGGGTCTGAAGCCCCTGGATCATGAGGCTGTCTGTGCTGCTCTGGACGCAGTTAACGTTGCTGATCTCGAGGCTGCTAAGCAGGCTGTTAAGGACGAGTTCGGTGGCCCCTACTTCGCTGCTACCGGCATGGGCTCCAAGAAGTAATTTATCCCTTAGCTTTCAAAAGTGGTGCTGCAATGCAGCACCACTTTTTTGCCTTTCAGATGAAAAATGGACAGAAAAAAGCCCTGTGCCAGGCAAGACACAGGACTTTATTTCTTGTTTTCTGAGAAATCAAGCGTAGGCAGCGCTGACGGATCTCAGGTAAGCAGCTCTGGAACGACCGTCGATAATGTACAGAACAGTATCAACCAGTGCGATAACCAGAATTGCAACGGTAACTGCCAGCATTGCAGGACGTACAAAGGTGGTAGCCATGTTCAACAGATAGTTGTACATGAATGCCAGAACACCGATGATGCCCCAAGCAAGACAGAAACCAGCACGAACGACACCCTTTTTCAGGAGCAGGATCACGATCGCAACGATAGCCATAACGTCCAGGAAGAGGATTGCACCTACCTGCTTAATGGAAACAGTCTTGGTGGTGATACCGGGAACAGCCAGATCCTCGTAAGGATTCTGCTCGCCGTCCTCGTTGGTGAGCGTGATGCCCATCTTACCAGCCAGTTCCTTCCACAAGCCGTCATAACCGTTATTTTCGTTTTCCTTGATGGTTTTCTTGTTTTCCTTATACTGTGTCTCCTGCCATTCCTCAACGGAGGTGTGGTTGTAAGGGAAGCCAACGTAGCCGAGCAGAGACCAGGAATCATCTTCCGGAGCCTCGGCTTCAAAGCCTCTGGACACAACCATTTCGCCCTCAGCGACAGAATAGTAGGGGAACAGAGAAAGGATGAAGAACACTGCAAGAAGAACAACAAGAGCAAGGTCAAAGATCTTACAAATGCCCTCGTGCTTTTCCTTCCGCAGGTTATTCAGGTCTAACATACGGAACCCTCCAAGTCAATAGTTTTTTGCCAAGGTTTGTTTCGTGCCATCCAACAGCTAAAGTTTAGCACAGGCTATCTGGTTTTTCAAGCATCAAATCCGTTTTTTTAAAAATAATTACTGGATTTCAGGCAAATCTTTATGCACAATGCCAAAACCGGTGCTTTTCGTCCCGCCCTGCCCCTGATTTTCGCCTCTGCTCCCCCTATTGACACGGGCCGTAGATTGTATTATCATAAACCTTGGTATTATCCCAAGGTTTATGATAATTTTTCCCATCTCAGGAGGCTTTCCCATGCACCCGTCTTTCCTTCGCAAAAAACATTCCCTGCTTTTTTACACCGCTACAGCACTGATCTCCGGACTGATTCTGGGCATGCTTCTCCGGGTATTTCCCGCTGCCGGACATATCGTCGCAGATTATGTCCTCACCCCCGCAAAAACCATGTACCTGAATGCACTGAAACTGGTGGTAACACCGGTGGTTTTTTTCTCCATCGCTGCCAGCATCGCCGGTATTTCCGATTACAAAGCCTACGGCCGTGTGGGTGCAAAGGTCGTCCTTCTGTATATGTTCACCTCTGCAGTCGCCATACTGGTGGGGCTGGGACTTGCTTTCCTGCTGTCCCCGGGAACGGGAGTGCCCCTTGTATCTTCAGCAGTGGATTATACACCGGAGCCAGTCTCCCTGTCCGTCACCGATACCATTATAAATCTGATTCCTTCCGATCCCATAAGTCCGTTTTCTCAGGGCAATATGACACAGATCATCTTTCTGGCCCTTCTTTTGGGCTATGCCGCCGGTCTGATGGAGCAAAAAAGCGGTATTTCCTGCATTCGACGGGGAATTGCTGTGCTGGATCAGCTTTTCCGTACCGTTTCCGGTTTTATTCTCCGTATGATCCCTCTGGGCACCTTCTGTGCCGTGGCGCTGCTGGCCCTTGATATTGACCTTCAAACCCTGTTCGGGCTGGCCGCTCTCATCGGAACGGTACTTCTGGGGGCCTGTATCATGCTGTGTCTGTACGGTCTGCTCTTTTATCTTGTCACCGGACTCAGTCCCCTGCTGTTGCTGAAGAAGGCGCTTCCCAGTCTTACCTCCTTTGCCCTGCTTTGCAGCACCAGTGCCGTTTTGCCCCAGACCATACGCACCTGCGTGGACCGTTTGGGGATTGATCCGGAGATCTGCACCTTCTCTCTGCCTCTTGGTTCCACCATCAACATGGACGGTGCCTGTGTTTACCTGACAGTATGCGCCGTTTTTCTGGCACAGATGTACGGGATCACGCTCACCCCCGCGCTGATTTTACAGTTGGGACTTACCACCCTGCTTTTGTCCGTAGGCGCTCCCCCCATGCCCGGTTCCGGCTTTATCTGTCTGTCCGTTCTGGTGATGCAGCTGGGGCTTCCGGTGGAATCCATCGGTCTGTTGCTGGGCATCGACCAGCTTATGAGTATGTACCGCACTGTCACCAATGGCGCAGGTGACATTGTATGCACCGCTGTTGTGGCCTTTTCAGAAAAACGGATGAACTGCGAAGTATTTCAGGAACACGCACACCGGTGACACCGGTATCATACATCATACACCATATAAAAAGAGGCTGCGCCCGGCGCAGCCTCTCCTGTTTATTCAGTTATGCCACAACCAGCTTACCGCCGGAAGCCAGCACATATTCTCCTGCCAGCGCACAACCCTCACCGGTCATTGCGGAAACAGTCACCCCAGCGGGGGCATCGATCTGGGATACCTCCACTGCACCCATCAGTGCCACGGTGGAATCATCGGTTGCAAACCAGCTGGAATCCTCCAGAGTGATGTACGCATCTGCGATCACACCCCTCAGGGAGGCATGGAGCAGGGAAACATTCATGGTGCGGTCAGTGTCCTCATGAATAATATCGCCCTGATAGGCTCCGTTTGCCACCACTGCATTGACACCGTAGACCCTGCACTTCATTTCCTCAGGTACCTTGGTCGCAGCATCGTCCTCATTCACCACAGAGTGGATCAGGTACTTTCCGGTTTTCACCTCTGCCCCATCCAGCTTCAGATATACATTTTCGGACTTCACAAAGAACAGGGCCTCGCCCACATCCCAGTGTCCCCCGGTAATATGTCCCTCGGTGACCTCGGTATAATGTCCCCGAACACCGTGGAGCATGCAGCCATACTGATTGGACTTAACATCACAGCCGTTGAGCTTCACCCAGGAATCACCTGCAATAATGGCAACATGGGTATCCACAGAGATCCGGCAGTCATTGAGCACATTATGGCAGCCGTTATCTGCATAGGTGGCATAACCCACCGTCTCACAGATCACGTCGCAGTTATTGGCTTCCAGATACAGATCTCCGTGGGAGCCGTCGGTGGAAAGAGCCGCCCAGGAATGCGCCACGATCTTGGAATCGTAGAAATATGCCTTGGAGTTACCCATGGACAGATGGGTACGGCAGTTGCCCCCCAGCTTCAGCCCGGGAGGAGGCTCCATCATGCCGGAGGCAATTCTGGGAACATAGGTCTCAGGGATCTCGCCACCCCGGGAATCCAGATAGCAATTGCGCACGATCAGAGTGGTTTCTCCGGTGGCAGTGGTGCAGGGACGAATGACACCATGGGTCACCACATCCACGTTTTCCATGGTCAGCTTTGCATCGTCATTGATCATGATTGCAGAACCGTTTCCTGCAAAATCATCAATACCATATCCCACCAGATCAAACTTGGAATCACGGATGGTATATTCGGAATTTCCCCCAATGTAGATACCGTTCAGGCAAACCTCATCGGTCTTGTAGGACGCGCCGGTCATGGCTGTGTCCGTGATCTCGCCGGTGATCTCCGCATAGGGATGCTCTGCCATATACAGCTTTCCATCCAGCACATCCATGGAATCCATTCTGGGGAAGGGAGGCGCCTTGGGAGGGCCACCGCCGGGGAATCCGGGGCCGGGCTTACCCGGTTCCAGATCACTGCCGGGAACAGAGGCAGGATGCTCAGAGGGACGGCAGGTAGGCAGGCAGGGCTTGAGTTCCTTTACAACGGGCTGGCCAAAACCGTCCACTTCAGGCATCCCCTCAGGGCCACCGGGCCCCTCCGGTCCACCACCCATAGGTGGCATCATACTGACCTTCTCAGGCTTGTTGACCGGACCTTCCAGAACAGGCATTCCGTAAGCCGGGACTTTTGCACCAATGGTGTTCATACATAACCCTTCTTTCATATTTATTGTTTCAAATTCTTAATTATTATAGCACAACAATATGGGGATAAAAGTATAAAATTCTGCTGTTTCTGTTTCAATTTTGTGTCCTGTTTCCGCCACTGGGGGATTATTTTGCCTGTTTGCCTCCCGCATGCCAAAAGAGCCTGCTGTTTCAGCAGGCTCTTCTCTTCAATACACCCCGAGGGCTCCGATATATTTGTCGATCAGTTGCAGTTTTTCTGCATTGGCATCTCCCATCCGCCGGGACAGTCCCGCCGAGAGGATCTCCATCACCAGCTGTACCCCTACATAGGAGTTAAAGAAGGTATTGGTATCCACATCCACCGTCAGAAGCACCGTGGCAAACTGAGCCATGGGCGCACTGGGGCGATCCGTGATCACAATGATGGATGCCCCCGCATCTTCCGCCATTCTCAGGGCCTGCCGGTCCATCTCCGAATACCGGGGAAAGCTGAACACGATCACACAGTCCTCTTTCCCGATGTCACACATATGGTCGATCACATTGACCGAGCTTTCCCAGGTAGGGATCACATCCGTCACCTGATGCCGCAGCAGCAGATTGAAATAGGAGGCAACACCGGTGTTGGCACGGGATGCCACAATATACTTCCGGCGGGCCTGGATCAGCAGTTCCACCGCCCCGTCAAAGGTCTCCTTGGTGTTATTTCTGACCACAGAGGTGATATTCGCCTGGGTATTCATCAGGAACTCCTGAATATAGTTCTCGTCCGTGTGGGCCATACTGGCCTGAAGCCGTTCATAGGGTACCGCCACAGCCGAGGAGATACGCCCCAGACGCTCTGAATGGGATTTCCGCAGGTTCTTCTGAAAATCCATGAACCCGGTGTACCCCAGCGCCCGGGCAAACCGAATCACACTGGCTTCACTGACCTCCAGTTTTTCCGCGATCTCCGTGGAGGTCATAAAGCAGGCATCCGTTTCGTTGTCCAATATGTATTCTCCAATGACACGGCTTGTTTTCGTAAGCTTCGCCCGTTTCATCACTTCTCTGAGCTGTTCCATGTGGTGTGATTCCTTTCGGTTGGTTTTCTCCATTAAAGCACATTTTCAGAAAAAATGCAATCGCTGACCCCCGTCCCGTTCCCAACGATACAGTTCAAATCCTCCGGGGTTCCATTTTCACAGGGAAACAGTCCGTTTTTTATCCCTCTGGGAGCAAATTGTGGCACTTTCTGCTGCGTGTCTTTTTCTGCGTGGACGAGTCAATTTCCATTATTTCGTTGCGGAACTATTTTTCTTTCGTTATAATAGACCCGTCTACTGGTTCGGTTTTCCGAATACACAGGTAATGAAAGGATGAAACACAGAATGGGAACTGGTAAATTTGTAACTGTTTATCCCGGCGTATGGACTGAGCGTGAAAAGCCCTATGCCGAGGAATATTACGCAAAGATCAAGGAGCTGGAGGATCGCGGCCCCATTGACGTAGATGCACTGATCTCCGGTAAGATCCCCAAGGGCACACAGGGCTTCTCCAACGTTCTGGAAGTCAAGGAAGATATGATGGACTACAACGCAAAGAAGTTCGATCCCGACTTCCTGCTCTACTCCGACGACGCATATGCCAAGTCTCTCGGCTATGAGGGCAAGATCGCCATGCCCGCCTTCGGTGCCCATGACGACAGCTTCCTGACCGCCTTCAACGGCAAGGGTCGTGACTTCCTGGCTGTCACCGGTCTGCATCATGAGATCGAGCAGTTGAAGCCTGTTTATGCAGGCGACACCCTGTATATGGTCAAGGACAAGCTGGAGATGATCGACCTGACCCCCGCCGAGGGCAGCATCTACCGGAACCTGGTTCTGAAGTGCACCGGCTCCGTGTACAACCAGAAGGGCGAGAAGGTACTGGAGGTAATGTTCTCCGCCCGTGAGAACCTGAAGTCCTACGAGGATCCCGCCGACATGGCACCCGGCACCCGTGGCTGGGAAAGCCCCGACTGGTGGACCCGTCCCGAGCATTATTACACCGACGAGGACTGGCAGAATATCTTCGATATCTGGGCCAATGAGAACCCCAGAGGGGATGAAATCCTTTATTGGGAGGATGTAAACGTGGGCGACATGCCCAACGTCACTCTGGACGGCCCCATCCACACCTCCTCTCAGCCCACGCCCCCCTACGGCATGGCCGTTCATGGCAGCCGTACCATGAAGGAGCTGGCTGATCCCGCAGAGCGTGCAAAGATGACCCGTGACCCCCGCTACGGCGTTTATGTCCCCGAGGATATGCACCAGTGGAACCCGGAGGTTCCCCCCTATGATGATCCCAGAGCAAAAATAGGGCCCCCTCCCGGCGGTATGCCTGAGCCCGATCCCAAGAGAAGCATTTTCATCAACTTCATGGGCCGTGACTTTGCCACCCGCCACATCAACAACTGGATGGGTACCCACGGCTGGATCCAGAACATCCGCTGGGGCATTATGACCCACCCCGTTGAGCAGGGCTTTGACTTCCCCAAGAACACCGCTGTCTGCGAGATGCTGGAGAAGGTCCCCTGCATGCAGGGCAAGAAGCTCAACACCCACGGCCTCCAGTACGACGTGATGAAGATCCATTCTCAGGTCTATGACAAGTACGAAAAGGACGGCGAGTATTTTGTAGAGCTTGGCTGGTGGATCACCACCCTGAACGACGACGAGATCTACGAAGAGGGCAGCGCTACCATCAAACTGCCCAGCAAGAACGGCTGATACATCCCGGCTCCGGTTTGCTGACGCAAGCCGGAGCCTTTTTATGTCCATATGCCGGGGGCTTCACAGAAAAAAGTTGACTTTCCCCCTGATTCTGTGATTCAATATAGGAAATAATTCGAACCCGGAGGATTTTTATGAGCAAACAGAAAACACTGATTACAAATCTGGCCGAGGGGCCGGTGCTTCAGGGGCTGCTGCGGTTTGCCATTCCCATCATGCTGGCCAACCTGCTTCAGGCCTTCTACAGCATGGTGGACATGATCGTGGTAGGCCGGTTCTGTGGCCCCGCCGGACTGTCCGCTGTAGGCATTGGTGGCCAGATCTCCAATCTTTTTCTCGCCGTTGGCATGGGCTTTGCCAGTGGCGGTCAGGTGGTGATCTCCCAGCAGGTAGGCCTGAAAAGTCGGCGGATCTCCCGTACCATCGGCACCCTGTTGACCACTGAGATCATTCTGGCCATTGTATGTATGATCATCGGCATTCTTTTTTATAATCCCATTCTCTCCGCCATGAACACCTCGAAAGGTGCCTGGGATGAGGCTGTGCGCTATCACATCATCTGCTGCTGCGGCATGGTGTTTATTTACGGCTATAACGCCCTCTGTTCCATTCTCCGGGGCATGGGCGAGAGCAAGCTCCCCATGGTTTTCGTCGCCATCTCATCTGTGGTAAACGTGGTGCTGGATCTGCTCTTTGTTGGCCCCCTCAACTTAGGTGCCGGCGGTGCCGCCACCGCTACGGTACTCTCTCAGGGCATCGCCTGCGCCTGTGCCACCGTATATCTGTACCGGCACCGGGAGGCCGTCCAGTTTGATTTCCGGCTGAAAAGCTTTACCATTGACCGGCAGCAGCTCGCAGCACTCTGCCGTCTGAGCATTCCGGCGGTGGTTCAGCAGTTTATGATCACCGGCTCCATCACCTTTATCAATGCACAGGTCAACGCCGTGGATATGATCGCTTCCGCAGTGGACTCTGTAGGTGGCAAGCTCAACAGCGTTGTAAACATCGTCACCGGTGCAATTTCCACCGCCTCCGCCACCATGATCGCCCAGAGCTTTGGCGCAAGAAAGATGGATCGGGTGAAGAAGGCCTTCCGTGCCTGCTTTATCATCTGTATGACATGGTTCTTCCTGCTGGCTGCCTGCTACTGGTTCCTGCCGGAGCAGATTTTCGGCATCTTTACCGACGACGCCCAGGTACTTGATCTGGCTCCCACCTATCTGAAGCTGGCGGTGATCTGGCTGCTGGCGCTGTGTTCCATGGATGCGCCCTACGCACTGGTACAGGGCGTGGGACATGCAAAGCTGAACCTGATCGTGGGCATTCTGGACGGGGTTATCGCCCGGATCGGTCTGAGCATGCTGCTGGGACATTTTATGGATCTTACCGGCTTCTGGCTGGGCAGCGGACTGGCCGGTTTTGTAACCACAATTATTATGGGGATCTATTACCTCTCCGGTCGCTGGCAGAACAGGCCGGTCATTACGGAATAAACCCGCCATATACAGACACTTTGGCTGTCTTGAAATGAAGCTTCATCATTTCAAGACAGTCCTTGTCTTTTTTTCACAATTCCCCCTGCTTTTTCGCAAAAAACCTTGGCTTGCAGGAATAATATCACTATGCTATAATTGGCTGGTTATGAATGTAAATTCCCCCGCGCATACAAAGGAGCAACGAATTTCTTATGAACAACACTATGATCAAGGATCTTACACAGGGCAGCGTCGGCAAGGAGCTTCTCCGGTTTTCCTTCCCCTTTATGCTCTCCAACGCCCTTCAGACCGTCTACAATCTGGTTGACATGGTAGTCGTGGGACAGTATGTAGGCCCCGCCGGTCTGACTGCCGTATCCATGGGTGGCCAGATTACCTGGCTGCTGTGCTGTCTTGCCATCGGCTATTCCTCCGGCGGACAGATCTTCATCTCTCAGCTGGTAGGAGCGAAGGACCACGAAGGTATCCGCCGCACCATCGGCACCACCTTCACCACCATCAGCATTTTTGCCATTATCTTCACCATTCTGGGCATTGCCTTCCATCGGCCGCTGCTCAACCTGCTCAATACCCCCCAGGAGTCCATGGAGCAGGCATGTGATTACGTCATCATTTGCAGCGCAGGCATGTTCTTTGTCTATGGTTATAACACCATCTCCGCGATTCTCCGGGGTATGGGCGATTCCACCCGTCCCTTTATCTTCATCGCCGTGGCTGCGATTCTGAACGTCATTCTGGACATCATCTTTGTAGGCCCCATGGGATTGGCCTCCGCCGGTGCAGCACTGGCCACCACCATTTCTCAGGCTGTTGCCTTTGTTGTTTCCGTTGTGTATCTCTACACCCATAAGGAGATCTTCGGCTTTGACTTCAAGCTGAAAAGCTTCGCCATTGACGGCCCCACCTTCCGTTCTCTTTCCATGCTGGGACTTCCCCTGACGGTACAGTCCTCTGCAATCAACATTTCCATGCTGTTTGTATCCGCCGGGATCAATCAGCTGGGCGGACTGCTGTTCGCCTCTGTATACGCCATCGGCGGCAAGCTTCAGTCCCTGATGTTTATCATCACCAACTCCATCTCCACTGCATCTTCCACCATGTTCGGCCAGAATCTGGGTGCAGGAAAAAACCACCGGGTCAAGCAGATCTTCTGGTACGGCAATCTTTACTGCATCGTGTTCTTTATCGCCGTGGCTGCCGCCTGCCTGATCTTCCCGGAACAGATCTTCCGGCTCTTCACCCAGGATGCTGAGGTGCTGACACAGGCGCCCCACTTTATGATTACACTGGTAGTGATGTTCTCCAGCTTTGCCACCATGACCGCCGGTATCGCCCTGATTAACGGCATCGGCAACGGCTCCCTCAGTCTGATTACTGCCCTGCTGGACGGCGTTATCGTCCGGATCGGCCTGTGCATTATTCTGGCCGGCCCGCTGAACATGGGTGTGTGGGGCTACTTCTGGGGCAATGCCCTTGCCGGTTATGTCAGCACCCTCATCGGTGATCTCTATTACCTCACCGGTGCATGGAAGCGTCGCAAGCTGATGGTGGGTAATAATAACTTAAGGAAGTGATTCCATGCAGAAGCTTCTTGCTCTGCTTCGAAAATACCGCAACGTGATCGCCTACGGTTTTTACGGGGCAATTACCACGTTTGTCAATCTCCTGTCCTATTATTTGTGTTACCACACATTTTCCATCCCCAACACCCCCAGCGTTGTCATCTCATGGATCCTTGCCGTGCTGGTGGCCTTCCTCACCAACAAGCCCTTCGTGTTCGACAGTCACGACTGGTCCCTGAAGGTACTGCTGCCGGAGGCTGCCGGATTTGTCAGCTGCCGGGCAGGTACCGGAGTACTGGAGCTTGTGTTTATGCACATCACTGTGGACATTATGGATCTGAGCGGCATGCTTATGAAGCTGCTGATCAATATCATTGTCATTATTCTAAACTACGTTGGAAGCAAGCTTCTGGTGTTCCGGAACAGAAAGAAATAACCTTCGATCCCGCTGCATCACCCGATTGCAGCGGGATTTTTCCATGTCTTTTCTCCCGATTCATCATAATGTTCCAGTCATCTTGTGTATTATGGCTACTTTCTCCCCCTCAATTTCTGTCCCGCTTGTGTTCCTTGCTTGACACAGACAGGAAAGGAAAGTAAAATATAGGTTGGATATTTGTGTATGTCTGCAACGGTCAGGGGTTCTTCCCCGGAAAGACGAGGTATATTGCATGCAGATTACTGACACTTTGCTGACAGAGGACAAGCTCTATCTGTTCAACAACGGCACCTACTATCACAGCTACCGCATTTTCGGTGCGCATCCGGTACAGGATGGCGTGCGTTTCACAGTGTGGTGTCCCGGTGCCCAGGACGTAAGCGTCATCGGTGACTTTAACAACTGGCAGCCCCAGTCTCTTTCGCCTCAGGGCTCTACCGGCGTTTTCTCCGGCGTACTGTCCCAGGCAAAGGAGGGTGATCTTTACAAATACCGGATCACCACCGCATCTGGCCAGGTCTTTGACAAGGCGGATCCCTATGCTTTCTCCGCACAGGTACGTCCCGGCACCGCCTCCAAAATCGCATTCCTGGACGGATACACCTGGCACGACGGCCGGTACCGGGCTGCACAGCGCACCCGCCGTTCCCCCCGCCCCATGAACATTTATGAAGTTCATCCCGGGTCATGGAAACAGCAGGAGTCCCCTGCCGATCCCGCCCTCCCCTTCCTCACCTACCGGCAGCTGGCGGATCAGCTGCTGCCCTACCTGAAGGACATGGGATACACCCATGTGGAGCTGATGCCTGTGATGGAGCATCCCTTTGACGGCTCCTGGGGGTATCAGGTGACCGGCTTCTTTGCCCCCACCAGCCGATACGGTTCTCCGAAGGATCTGATGTACTTTGTGGACAAGGCCCATGAACACGGGCTCGGTGTCCTTTTGGACTGGGTTCCCGGACATTTTTGCAGGGATGCCCATGGATTGGGGCGTTTCAACGGCGACATGCTCTTCGAGGGTGCAGACCATCCGGAATGGGGCACCTATAAATTCAACTTTGCCCGAACGGAGGTACGCAGCTTTCTGATCAGCTCCGCCCTGTACTGGCTCGACTGCTTCCACGCAGACGGTCTGCGGGTGGACGGCGTATCCAGCATGCTGTACCTCAACTTTGGTCTCCCGGATTGGGCCACAAAGGAATATAATATTCATGGCGGGGAGGAGGATCTCCATGCGGTTTCCTTCCTGCAACAGCTGAACGAGTCTGTACACACCCACGTTCCCGGCGCCATCACCATTGCGGAGGAAAGCTCCGCATGGCCCCATGTGACCGGAACTGTCGAATCCGGCGGTCTCGGTTTTGACTACAAATGGGACATGGGCTGGATGAATGACACCCTGGATTACTGTAAAACAGACTTCCCCTTCCGGAAGTATCATCACGACAAGCTGACCTTCTCCATGATGTACAGCTTTTCGGAAAACTTTATTCTGCCCCTGAGCCACGACGAGGTGGTTCACTGTAAAAACAGTCTGATCGGCAGAATGCCCGGAGATTACTGGCGGCAGTTTGCCGGCATGAGACTGCTGGCTCTGTATCAGATGACCCACCCTGGCGGAAAGCTCACCTTTATGTCCACAGAGTTCGCCCCCTTTATCGAATGGCGGGAGTACGAATCGCTGGAGTGGTTCCTGCTGGATTTCCCGGCGCATCGGAGCCATCAGCACTATGTGGGCGCATTGAACCGGCTGTACCGGGACACCCCGGCCCTCTGGCAGGATGACCACAGCTGGGAGGGGTTCCACTGGCTGGACGCTGACCGGCGGGATGAAAGCATTCTGGTATACCGCCGCACCGGGAAGAAAAAGACCGGTGCCGTTACGGTACTGCTGAACTTCCAGCCGGATGTTTATCAGAATTACCGCATCGGTGTCCCCTACCCGGGCAGCTACCGTGAGATTTTTTCCTCTGACATGGAGGAGTTCGGCGGCAGCGGGAAACACAACCCCGGCATACTCCATACGGAGCCTGTGCCCTGGAACGGAGAAAAATACTCCCTCACGGTTGATGTGCCCCCTCTGGGGGGTATAATGATCCAGAGGATCCCCAGAAAAACGAAATGATTGGAGCGTTATCATGTTCGCAGGAAAAGAAGATTTTAAAATTGCTTATGGTGCAAAGGCGCTGGAAACTCTGGCAAAGCCTATTGATGAATGCACCACTTACGAAAAATATATGGTTCTGGTCTATCTGGTATCCAGCACCGTCAGCAAGGTTCGCACCCAGACCTCTCAGCGGCATGTCCGGCTGCAACAGAAAAAGGTACACTACTTCTCCATGGAGTTTCTGATCGGCAGACTGCTGAAAAACTATCTGATCAATCTGGAAATGGAGGACATTGTGGCCGAAGGCCTTCAGGACATGGGCATCGACCTTGACGAGCTGTGCGCCTGTGAGCAGGATCCCGGTCTGGGCAACGGCGGTCTGGGCCGTCTGGCCGCCTGCTTCCTGGATTCCATGGCCTATCTGGGTGTTCCCGGTGTTGGCATGGGCATCCGTTACCGTTTCGGCCTGTTCCGTCAGAAGTTCGTGGACGGCTATCAGGTGGAAGAGCCTGATGGCTGGCTGGAAAACGGCTATCCCTGGGAGGTAAAGCGTCCCGAGGATGCCATCCCCGTCCGTTTCGGAGGCTATGTGGAGCAGATTCTGGGGGATGACGGCAAGCTTCAGTGTGTCACCAGAGATGCCTCCACCATTTTGGCAGTTCCCTATGATG
>CAZFGL010000062.1:0-12771 GCA_964518645.1 uncultured Oscillospiraceae bacterium
GGAGCTGGAGGGGCAGTTCTTTGAGGGTGCGGTGATTCGTGAGTTGGGGTGTGCGCCCTTCTCCTGTGCGGTTTCCCCGTTCCAGGGACGACCCTGCCAGTCCGCGGCATTGGTGGGGGGAGTTTTGTTCATGCTCTCCCACCACACGGTATCGTCATCTTTGTTCAGCACCACGTTGGTGAACAGAGTGTTCTTTGCGGTGGAGGCAAGGGCGTTGGGGTTGGATTTCTGGGAGGTTCCCGGTGCGACACCAAAGAATCCGTTCTCGGGGTTAACGGCCCAGAGACGGCCGTCCTCGCCCACACGGAGCCATGCAATGTCGTCGCCCACGCACCAGACCTTATAGCCCTTCTTCTGATAGACTTCAGGGGGGATCAGCATGGCCAGATTGGTCTTGCCACAGGCGGAGGGGAAGGCGGCAGTCACATAGCGGATCTCGCCCTTGGGGTTCTGAATGCCCAGGATCAGCATATGTTCAGCCATCCAGTTTTCCTTACGGCCCAGATAGGAGGCGATACGCAGCGCAAAGCACTTTTTGCCCAGCAGTACATTACCGCCGTAGCCGGAGTTGATGGACATAATGGTGTTGTCCTCGGGGAACTGAACAATGTAACGTTCCTCGGGATCAAGATCAGCCTTGGCGTGGAGGCCCTTAATGAAGTCACCATCGGTACCAAGAGCCTCAAGAACGTCCATGCCAACTCGGGTCATGATGGTCATGGAAATGACCACATAGATGGAGTCGGTTACCTCAATGCCGTATTTTGCAAAGGGAGATCCAACCACACTCATGGAATAGGGGATCACATACATGGTGCGGCCCTTCATGGAGCCGTCGTAAAGCTTGTTCAGCTTTGCGTACATCTCCTGGGGATCCATCCAGTTGTTTGTGGGGCCTGCGTCCTCCTCACGGCGGGAGCAGATAAAGGTGCGGCCTTCAACACGGGCCACGTCGGTGGGATCGGAACGGTGGAGATAACAGCCGGGAAGCTTCTCCTGATTCAGTTTGATAAATTCGCCGGTGGAGACAGCTTCCTCCCGGAGCCGCTGAAGCTGTGACTCGTCGCCGGTGATGAGTTCTACTGCGTCAGGCTTGACCAGGGCGACGACTTCATCCAGCCATGCATTGACATTGACGTTATTAGTAAGTGCCATAATGGTTCCTCCATTTCTTTGACTCTGTTTCTTTAACAAAGCAAAACGATGAATAGCATCTTTAATGATATACTAAAATCTGAAAGAATGCAAGGGCGGAATGGAAAAAGCCCGGGAAATCCCCCAAAACCACCGGGATGCAGCTCTGCGTGGAAGATTATGCGAAGGTTTTCGGAAAAATAACGGGGAGTTGGTTGCAAAGCGAAGGAATTTTTGCTATATTATATGAAAATCCCTTGGGTCTTGATAAGACCCCTCTGGAGGAACGAGAAATGAAACAAATCAGAAGAACCCTTGCCCTTGTGCTTGCAGTTTGCATGCTTCTTTCCTGCTTTGTCGGCTGCGGTGACAAGAAGAATCCCATGGCTACCCTGACTCTGGAGGGCGGCGATGAGATTTTGATCTACCTCTATCCGGATAAAGCCCCCAATACGGTGGCGAATTTCATTTCCCTGGCCAATTCCGGTTTCTATGATGGGCTGACCTTCCATCGTGTGGTAGAGGGCTTTATTATGCAGGGCGGTGATCCCAATGCGGACGGTACCGGCGGCCCCGGATATACCATTGACGGTGAGTTCACAGATAACGGATTCAGCAAGAATGACGTTGCGATGGAGGCTGGTGTGATCGCTATGGCCCGTTTCTCCAGCAACGGTGAAAATACCACTGAGGCTTACAATTCCGCTGGCAGCCAGTTCTTTATCCTGATGGAGAATAAAGAAAGCCTGCAGGGACAGTATGCTGCATTCGGCAAGGTGTTCTCCGGACTGAATGTGCTTCAGAAGCTTTCTCAGTGCGATGTCAATTCCAGCGACAAGCCCCGTGAGGACATTGTGATCGAGTCCATCCGTGTGGAGACATACGGCAAGAATTATGGGGAGCCGAAGACCACCCCCAAGGAAGAGACTACCGTAGGATCCGCAGCAGAATAACAGGCAAACCGGCGGGGGCTCCCGCCGGTTTTTTTATCAATGGAGTGAAACTATGAAATACAGGGAAATGGTGCCGGGGCGGTTTCTCAGTCGGCCAAATCGGTTTGTGGCCCGGGTGGAGATTGACGGCAGGGAAGAGACGGTGCATGTTAAGAATACAGGACGCTGTCGGGAACTGCTTCCGCCGGGGGCAAAGGTATGGTGTGCCGAGGCGGATCAAACAAACCGGAAGACAAAATATGATCTGATCACCGTGCAAAAGGGACAGTATCTGATCAACATGGATTCGCAGGCACCCAATACAGCTGTGAGGGAATGGCTGGAGGCCGGAGGACTTGGGAAAATGGATCTGATCCGGCCGGAAAAGAAGTTCGGAGAATCCCGGTTTGACTTTTATCTGGAGCAGGACGGAAAGGGGATGTTTCTGGAGGTCAAGGGGGTCACGCTGGAAGAGAACGGTGTGTGCCGGTTCCCGGATGCCCCCACCCAGCGGGGAGCGAAGCATCTAAGAGAACTGGTGGCAGCCAAAGCAGCAGGATATGATGCAGGGGTGCTTTTTGTGATCCAGATGAAGCCGGTCAGGTATCTCAGACCCAATGACGAAACGGATCCCCAGTTTGGCAGGGCGCTCCGGGAGGCAGCTGCTGCCGGCGTGAAGGTTATGGCAGTGGACTGCCTTGTGACAGAGGATTCCATGGTGATCGGGGATTGGGTTCCCGTGATGCTGGATCCAGAATGAATAAAAGAACAGGGACAGAAGGTCAGCCTTCCGTCCCTGTGTTTTTTTGTATAAGGAGCTTAAAACAGAATTGCCGGCTCAAAAGCGGGTTTCGTGTCGTACTCTGTCTGGTCAGTGCCTGCTACAGTGCCCGTGAGATGAGAATCAAGGGAGAGGCCATAGTGCTCCCGGCGAATATTGTCTCAGTACAGCACAGCGCCCCCATCTGTTCCAGCGCAGAAGTTCCGGCTTGACCTTACAGCGAAGCAGAGCGTCATACAACGCCTTGATCGTATGTACAGAAATAATGGCGTAAAAAACGCATGTCAGCCTTCCAGCAGCTTCCCAATCTCCTCTGCTACCCGGGCAAAGCCGGGAATATCCAGTGTTTCACCCCGGACATTTTCCGGGAAACCGGCGGCGGTTACTGCACCGATGACCTGCTCCTTGGTGAGACTACCAAAGCCGGAGCACAGCCCGTTGACCAACGTTTTGCGGCGCTGGGCAAAGCTGGCCTTTACCACACGGAAAAACAGTTTTTCGTCTGCAACCGGGCAGGGAGGGGCTTCGCGGGTGCGCAGGGTAATCACCGCAGAGGTCACCTTGGGCTGGGGGATGAAGCAGGAGGGGGGGACGTCAAACAGAATTTCCGGATCGGCATAATACTGACAGAACAGAGAGAATGCACTGTAATCCTTGCTTCCTGCCTCTGCGCAGATCCGCTGTGCAACCTCCTTCTGCACCATGACCGTGACGGCCTCAAAGCAACGGGACTCCAAAAGTGCAGAGAGTACCGGAGAGGTAATATAATAGGGCAGATTGGCACAGGCCATGGGACGAAGCCCCTGGAAATGCTCCTCAACCAGAGCAGGAATGTCGGTTTTCAGAATATCTCCGAAAATCAGTGTGAAATTATCCTGATCCCCCATGGTCTCTGCAAGAATAGGCTTCAGGGTGGTGTCAACCTCCACGGAGACCACCTTTGCAGCATTTTCGCACAGGGCCTGAGTCAGAGGACCAATGCCGGGACCAACCTCCAATACACCGCAGCTGCCGTCGATACCGGCACCCTCGGCAATTTCCCGGGGAACCCAGCTCTGGGTCAGGAAGTTCTGTCCCTTGGATTTGGAAAAGCGAAAGCCGTGCTTTTGAAGCAGGGGCTTGATTACGTTAATATCACATAAATTCATAAGAATCCCACCTTTGCGACCATTATACCTGTTTTCCTTGGAAAACACAAGCAAAAAGGACGTACCGCATGCTGGAAAGCGGTACGTCCCGATTTTCATAATCAGTCCAGAAAATAAACAGTGCAGCTTCTTCTGCCAAACTGAATGCATGTGTTGTAGCTGTCAAAATAAAGGTCGATAATATTTCCCTTGACAGCCCCACCGCAGTCCTCAGCTGTGGCGTAGCCGTAGATATACTGGCCGTCATCGGAAACGATGTACATTCTTGTGCCGTAGGGGATCACGGAGGGATCCACTGCAATGGCACCGTAACGAGCCGGGGTGCCAGTGGCTGTGGTGCCGCCGCCGGTATAGGCAGTGGCGGTGACAGACATGGAATAGGAGTAGGTAATCACTTCGCCGGTGGAAGTGGTGATGGTATTGCCGTAATAGGAGGGAGCGGAATATTCCGGCTCAGGCACATATTCCGTCTCGGGGATGTAGCTGTAGTCGGGGACATATTCCGGTTCAGAGGTATATGTATACTCCGGTTCCGGTTCGGGTTCCGGTTCAGGCTCTTCGTAGATCTCAAGAGGGATCTCTTCCTCGGCGGGGGTCTCCATGCAGCCCACCAGAATCACTTCGTCCACAGGCTCGGTCATAACTTTGGTGCCGGTCAGGGTGGAACTTACCAGCTCACCATTGCTGTATACTTCCTCATAAATCAGCTGATTGGTGCCGTCCACGCCCTGCGTCTGGAGTTTGGTGGTTCCAGCCTCCAGGGTGGGGTCCTGATAGGTCACAGTGCTGAAGGGGACGGAAACCAGTTCGGGACGGGTCTCTGTAGTAGTGGTGCCGATCTCCAGTACCATACCGTCATAGGTGCTCTGGGCCACAGAAACAGGACAGCCGTTGGAGGTGACTGTGCTGCCCGGATCCAGAGGAATGTCAAGCTCACCCAGCAGATCACCCACGGTGGAGCCGTAGGTGGCAGCGGAGATGTTCTCATCTCCGTACTGGATGGTAATATCCTGACTGCGCTGGATCATAACATAGGTCTTCGAACTGCCACCGGTGACGGTGACCAAGTCGTTATCTTTTAAAGTGATGCCTGCCTGAGAGAGGACAGTGTTGACATCGGTAGATTTACTGGAAACATCCACAGAGGACTGGCCGTCTGTAATGGTATACACGGTTTCTGCGGATGCAGTCAGGGTGAAATAAGAGCCGATCATGGCACACATGGCTGCGATGAGCAGGATTGTGCCGATTTTCCCTTTCCTGCGATGTTTCCGTGCTTTGGTTTTCATGCTGATACCTCCGAGATTGAAATCAAAATTATATATTTTGATACTGATTTGTAACTATTTGAAACCATTATATCATCAATTTCAGAAAAGTCAAGCAATACTTCCGGGAATCATTTGCCTGTTTTCCGGGGAACATAGAGGTGTGATTTTACAAACCTGAGGAGGAGTACCAATGGAGTACAGTGGAACCAAAACGGAAAGTAATCTGCTGGCGGCCTTTATGTGTGAAAGTGAAGCCAGAAATAAGTACACCTATTTTGCCAGTGTAGCGAAAAGGGAGGGGTATGAGCAGATCGCTGCCATCTTTCAGGAGACGGCAGACAACGAAAAGGAGCATGCCAAGCTCTGGTTTAAGGAGCTTGGTCTGCTGGGAGACACGGAGGAGAATCTCCTTTCGGCAGCTGAGGGGGAGCACTACGAGTGGACGGATATGTATCACGGATTTGCAGAAACAGCGGAAGCCGAGGGTTTTCATGAACTGGCGGAGCGCTTCCGTCTGGTTGCAGAGGTGGAGCAGAAACATGAGGAACGGTACCGTGCACTGCTGAAAAATGTGGAGACCCGCCAGGTGTTTGAAAAGAGCAGCGTTTCTGTGTGGGAATGCCGAAACTGTGGTCATGTATGTGTGGGGCTGAAAGCCCCGGAGGTGTGCCCGGCGTGTCTCCATCCCCAGAGCTTTTTCCAGCTCCGGAAGGAGAATTATTAAAATCCGGCCCTGCAAAAAAACTCCCCACGGCGAAATGCCGTGGGGAGAAAGTTATTTATCTGATTATCTGCCGCCGGCGAGCATCTCGTCGTATACGGTCTGATAAACCTCAAGGATATTGCCAAGACCCATGGATTCGATGGTGTCAACATATTCCTTCCAGGTCTCGTCGTTCAGTTCCAGAGAGCCTTCCAGGAACTTCAGGGCATTCTCGGAAGCATAGGTCAGCAGGTCAGCCTCATATTCCTGAATTGCCTCGTTCTCCTCGGTGGTAAGAACGGTCTTCTTGGTGAGCTTCTGGGGCAGGATACGCTCGCAGGAAGCGTCTTCCATGGTCCACAGCTCAACAGCCTGAAGAGCGACATCGGAGAAGGTGGGCAGGAGACGGTCGTGATCCATGTAGGAGGAAGCAAAACGCTTCATGGTGAACAGCTCCAGAGCCATATCAGAGTTGGGAGCATTGACGCCCTGAGCGGTCAGAGGAGTCTGCCAGTCAAAGCGGGGCTCATCACCCTCATAGGTGAGTGCTTCACCCTCGGTGCCGTAGTTGACCATCAGGGCGCCTTCGGTGGTCCAGAAGTAGTTTGCCCACTGGCAGACCAGACCGGGATCCTCACAGCAGGTGGAGATGGAGAAGCTGTTGGTGACCAGAGAGGGGCTCTCAGCCCAGAGATAGGTGGAGCTGGGATCAGCGGAGACAACGGGGAGGCCGACGAAAGCAATGTTGGGGTCGTCGGAGTAGCCGGCGATCTCTTCGATCTTATCGGCAGCAGCAGTCCATACGGCGCATTCGCCGGTGCCCTGTGCAGTGTTCTGAACCATACGGTCCTCGTCCATGGACATGAAGTCCTTGTACAGAACGCCCTCTTCCATCAGACCGATGGCGTACTCCAGATATTCACGGAAGCCATCCTCAGTCCAGGAGGAAACGATCTTGCCGTCTCTCTGGAAGATGGAGATGCCTACGGAACTCATGAAGCCGTCGCCCATCAGGGTGGGAACGGAGATGTCAAATGCGGCGCCTACAGGCAGGGTGGTGGTTGCGGTCATGTAGTAAGTATAGGGAGTCTCATACTTCTCGTGGAGGGTGCGGAGCAGGCCGGTGAAATCGTCCAGGCTCATCTGCTCGCCCTCGAAGGAGATACCCTGCTCATCCAGCCAGTCGGCACGGGAGACCAGACCGTTCTGGGTGAGGGAGCCGTCAGCGATAGAGGTGAAGGACAGCATCATGCCGTCGGTCAGGGTGTCGCTCTGTACGCTCTCAGGGAGAGCGGCGCGGACAGCAGCGTAGTTGGGCATGAACTCATCTACATACTCGTTAATGTCGATGATAACTTCTTCCTCGTATGCCTTGGACAGGCCGGCGGTGTAATACTCGGAAACGGGGAGCAGGTCGCACATATCACCGGAGGCGATCATCATATTAAACTGCTCGGATGCGGTGGAAGAGGGAACTTCCATAATGTCCAGAGTGACGCCGGTGGCGGCAGCAGCATCGTCGATGCAGTTGAATTTCATGTTGGAGTCCACAAAGGTGGAGTAGGGAGGCTGATAGTACCACATGGTGATGGTGTTGTCACCTTCCAGAGGATAGGTGATGTAATCTACATCCATCTCGGCTCTGGGATCAGCGGGAGCCTCTGCAACTTCTTCAGCTACAGAGCCTTCTTCGGCGACGGAAGCCTCGGGAGCGGGAGCATCAGGCGCTTCCTCCTGAGGTGCGGAGGCTTCAGAACCGGGGACGGACGCAGGTGCTTCTTCGGAAGCGGCCTCGCCACAGCCGGCCAATAGACCAAAAATCATGGTCAAAGCCAGGAGCAGTGCAAGAATCTTTGATGTTTTCATGTTTTTCTCCTTTCGAACAGTGGGCAGCCGGAGCTGCATTTATTTTGAATGGTTTCCGCGTGGTCCGATTGCATGAAACCGATTCAACATAATCAGTGGAACGAAACACTTTATTAACATTCTGCTGATTGCAATATACAAAATGCTGACTCATCTGTCAACTGGAGAACACAAAATGACACCGTTAGTAATAAAAAAGTCAATTTGAATCCTGAAAACATAGAAAAAATCCGGGATGCCGAAGCATCCCGGATTCACATTTTGAAGGAAGGAGATTATCTTTCGCCAGCCATGTACTCGTCGTAAACGTTCTGGTAGATCTCCAGCAGGCGATCCATGCCCATGTCACGGACAGTCTGAACATAAGCGTCCCAGTTCTCGTCATTGAGTTCCACGGAACCATCCAGGAACTTCATGGCGCTCTCCTGAGCGGTGGTCAGCATGTCGTTTTCAAACTCTGCGATCTCCAGGGACTCATCAGTGGTGAAGGAGCCCTTGGCGCCGGAGGGATAGTTACGGGCATCGGTGGAGCCTTCTACAGTCCAGAGCTTAACAGCATCCAGGCCGGACTGGGGGAAGGTAGCCAGCAGCATGTCGTTGTCAACGTAGAAGCTGGCGAAACGCAGCATGGTGAACAGCTGCTGAGCCATCTCAGCGTTGGGAGCGTTGCGGCCGGTAACGGTCAGAGGCTGATCCCAGTCAAATACGGGGGTGTCGCCGTCCATGTGGTAGCTCTCGCCCTCGGTGCCGTAGTTAGCCAGATAGTAGCCAGCCTCGGTCCAGAAGAAGTTCTCCCACTGGCAAACCAGCTCGGGGTTCTCACAGGTGGAGGACATGGAGAAGCCGGCGTTGGTGGTAACCAGAGCGACTTCGTCGTTCCATACATACTGAGCGGTGGGATCCTTGGTTACGCGGGGCATGCCGGCAACAGCCAGAGAGGGGTTGTCAGCGCCGTAGGTGTCAACGATCTCTTCGATCTTGTCAGCGTTGGACTGCCATACGCCGATGGTGCCGTTTGCCTGAGCCTGGTTCTGAACCATACGGTCGGTGTCCAGGGACAGGTAGTCACGGTAGATGATGCCTTCGTCCATCATCTGGAGTACCCACTCCAGATATTCACGGTAGCCGTCGGTGATCCAGCCGGAAACGATCTCGTCGTCATAGCGGAACACAGCGGAGGTGATCATGGTCATGAAGCCGTCGGAAACCAGAGCAGGAATCTCGGTGTCGAAAGCAGCTTCCACGCCGACGGTGCCGTCGGTCATGTAGATGGTGTTGGGAACGTCGAAGGTGCTCTGGATGGTGCGGCAGTAATCAGTGAACTCGTCCAGGGAGATCAGGTTGCCGCTCCACTCCCAGTTCAGCTCTTCCATCCAGTCGGCACGGGTAACGAAGCCGTTGCCGGAGTAGGAGCCGTCCTTGATCTGGTGGAAGGCTAGAGTAGCGTCCTCAACCTTGGTGCCACTGACGGTAGCGTCGGGCAGGCAATCGAGAACAGCTGCATAGTTGGGCATGTACTCATCAATGTAAGGAGTGATGTCCTGAATAACTTCTTCCTCGTAAGCCTTTGCAAGACCAGCGGTGCCCTTGGAGCCATAGTACTCCATAACGGGCAGCAGATCACAGTAGTCGCCGGAAGCGATCATGATGTTGAACTGCTCAGAGATTGCGGAAGCACTGACCTCGGTGAACTCCAGCTTTACGCCGGTAGCCTCTTCAGCAGCGGCCAGAGCGTTGAAGCTGTAGTTGGAGTCCATGAAGTCCTGATAGCCGGGGATGTAGTAGTAGATGGAAATGCTGTTGTCGCCCTCGAGAGGATAGGAAATGTATTCCTCAGCCATAGCCTCGAAGGGATCGGCAACGGTAACTGCTACAGTAGCGCCCTCGTTGCCCTCGATGGTGGAGTCAGCAGCAACCACGTTATCAACGGGTGCGTTAACTGTGGATGCTTCGTCCTGTACGGTGGACTCTTCAGCAGGTGCAGTGGCAGTGGTGGAAGCCTCGGTGGAACCGCAGGCAGCCAACAGACCAAACACCATTGCCATAGCCAGGATCAAAGCAAGGATCTTGGATGTTTTCATGTTTGATTTGTCTCCTTTCTTAAACTTATAAAAACATGAACCATATCAGTATAAAACAGATTGCTCCTTCGTGCGATTTGCATCCGGGGAAGATCTATTCTATAACAGAATGACATGTTACCAGGTCTTAACAACTTGATAACATGAAACCTGATAAACTATACAAAATGAAACTCCACATGTCAACAATATAGCACAAAATGACCTGCAAAAGAGTACAAAATGAACCCGCAAAACCTTGCAACTGCAAGGAATTTGCGGGTTTGTGAAACTTTTGTGAACGAATTGTGTTAAATGACGGGAGTATCATTTTTTGCTTATGAAATGCTGCTTTGCAGCTGCCTGAGAAGAACCTCCTCACGGAGCATACGACCCTGATCCAGAAGATAGCGCATTTTCGTTGTGTCACCGGAGGCAAGGGCCTCACGGAATACGGTCAGATTGTGGATCAGCGTATCCATTTCCTGCACCAGAGGCCCCTGATTCATCTGGAACAGGGCGGTCCACATATCAGGATCCAGCTTTGCCACCCGGGTCATGTCCTGGAAAGAACCGGCGGTAAAGCCCAGCGTCATTCCGGAGGTGGGACTTTTAATGTAGGCGGAGGACACCACGTGTGCCAGCTGGGAGGTGTAGGCGATGATCACATCGTGCCGGTGGGGATCTGTGATCTGAATTCTGGAAAAACCGATGGCGTGAGCCAGATCAGAGAGGGTTTTTACAGCGTCCTCGCTGGTCAGAGCGGTGGGGGTTATAATGTAGCTGGCGTTTTTATACATGTCCGCATCGGAGCTGGCAAAACCGGCGATCTCCTTGCCTGCCATGGGATGGGTTCCAACGTAGTGTACCCCATGATTGTGATAAAGCTGATCCACCGCCGAGACGATGGGCTCCTTCACACCGCAAATATCCGCAACAATGGTGCCGGGCTTAAAATCACCGGCGTGGGCCTTGAGAAAGTCCAGTGTCGGTTGGGGCGGGAGAGCTACAAATACCACATCCGGTTCCTGATAGTCTGTGAACTCCCGGTCAATTGCCCCCATGGACAGGGCAAATTCCACGGTTTTCTTGTTGCGTGTGGTACCCAGTACCGTGTGGGGGGTATATTGCTTCAGTGCGCGGCACAGGGAGCCACCAATGAGACCCATACCAACAACTGCAATTTTCATAGCGCTCATTCCTTATTTGTATTTGTTATAGTATAGGGATTTTATCACATTAACGCGCGAAAGTCAAGCCGGGGAGACAGGAAATAAAAATGTCTCCGGAAGGATAAGCCTTCCGGAGACGAAAATGATCAGATGCGGTATTTGGGCTGAGCGTAATACTTGGTGTGAAGAATGTGATGTGCCTTCTCACCACCCCAGGAACCAAGATAGTTTGCGTAAACTTCCTGAACAATGGGGTTCTCGTGGCTCTTGCGGAGCTCCTTGCCTGCGTCCTCGTCATACAGGGCCTTGGCACGAAGTGCGCGGTAATCCACAAAGTTCTTGACGCTGGCGGGGACATAGGGCTGGCCACCGCCGTTGATGCAGCCACCGGGGCAGCACATAACTTCCACAAAGTCGTAGTCCTTCTCACCCTTGCGGATGGCGTCGAGAAGCTCACCTGCATTCTTGGTGCCAGAAACAACAGCAACACGGACGGTCTTGCCGGGCAGCTCATAGGTGGCTTCCTTCACGGACTCGAGACCACGAACCTCATGGAACTCCAGAGGTGCATTCTCGTTGCCCATCAGAATTGCGGAAACAGTACGGAGTGCAGCCTCCATAACACCACCGGAAGCACCGAAAATGTCGCCGGCGCCGGAAGCAATGCCGAAGATAGGATCGAAGGTCTCGTCGGGCAGGGACACAAAGTCCAGACCGGCCCGCTTGATCATCTCACCCAGCTCACGGGTGGTGATGGAAACGTCGATGTCCTTAAGGCCCGGAGCAGCTTCCATATCGGGACGCTTGATCTCATACTTCTTTGCAGTACAGGGCATAACGGAGACAACGAACATGTTCTTGGGATCAATGCCCATCTTCTCGGCATAATAGGTCTTCATCAGACCGCCGAACATGCCCTGAGGAGACTTACAGGAGGAAAGGTTGGGCAGGAAATCAGGGTGATACTGCTCGCAGTAACGAACCCAGCCGGGGGAGCAGGAGGTGATGAGGGGAAGCTTGCCACCGTTCTTGATCCGGTTCAGAAGCTCGTTGCCCTCTTCGATGATGGTGAAGTCGGCAGCGGTATCCACGTCAAACACACCGTCGAAGCCCAGACGACGCATGGCAGCGACCATCTTGCCCTCTACATTGGTGCCAATGGGCATACCAAAGCATTCGCCCAGACCGGCACGGACAGAAGGAGCAGTGGCAATTACCACATGCTTTTCAGGATCGGACAGAGCATCCCATACTTTGCCGGTGTCGTCACGCTCGGTGAGTGCGCCGGTGGGACAGTTAACGATACACTGGCCGCAGGAGATACATGCGGTTTCCACCAGACCACGGCCGAAGGGAGAACCGATCTCGGTCTCAAAGCCACGCTCGTTGCAGCCGATTACGCCCACACCCTGCTCCTGGCAGGCAGCGACGCAGCGACGGCACAGAACGCATTTGGAGTTATCACGCACCAGATGAACGGCGGAATCCTCAATCTGAGGCTGCATGTTGGGAGTCTGGAAGCGAACCTGCTCAATGCCAAAGTCCTTTGCCAGTTCCTGAAGCTCACAGGTGCCGTTTCTGCGACAGGTCAGACACTCCATGCGATGGTTGGAGAGAATCAGCTCCAGAGTCATTTTACGGGCATCCCGTACTTTCTTGGTGTTGGTCCAGACCTCCATACCCTCGTTAACGGGGTATACGCAG
>CAZFGL010000063.1:0-12734 GCA_964518645.1 uncultured Oscillospiraceae bacterium
CACATAAACGGTGTAATCAGGATTGTGAACATCCACGGGAACATGGGGGAAGGCCTCTGCCAGCCGTCCGCCGATCTCCTGAGAGATCTGAATGGAGTTCAGGGGGAACTTCTTGTCTGCACGCTTGGACTCAACCTTAAAGGAGCTTGCACAGGAAATGTCGTCCCCAAGGTAATCCACACAGGCCTGGAAGATTGCGTCCAGATCCTTTTCACAGCCACGGCTCCGGCAGCGGGAGGTGATGCCGAATACCTTGCCACAGGCCTCCCATGCACCTTCAACATCACAGTCCTCATCCAGAGGCTCCACATATACGGTGGACTGGAGGAGACGCACTTTGAATTTGCCGAAGCCCTTCAGACGGCGGCTCAGGTTGGAATTGAGCTTGCCCTCGAAGGAGCCACGGTTCAGACCCTTCAGGACGATTTCGCCCATTTTCAGCAGGAACATTTCATTCATATTATTTTCCTCAGTTCTGTTTTATAGATAAAAGTTATGGTTTCTTCAAATTCAATATTATACACGAAAAGCCCCGGGAATGCAATGACTCCCGGAGGCGAAAAGAAAACTTCTGTTCTGGACAAGCAGTGGTACCGAAAAAACAAAGAAATGGCGCAGCGTGTCCTCTTAATGCGCAGAAATGGCGCAGAAAAAGAGAGATTTCTATAAACTATGCATTTAAATGCATAGTTCTATGCTTCAAGATATATTTGACATTATTAAGAAACGGAAATAAAATGTTATCAGTAGAAATATGAATTCTCGGAAAGGATGCGAAATCATGAAATATCCAAACCTGTTTCGCCCCATGCAGCTGGGAACACTGACCATGCGCAACCGAATCATTTCCGCACCGAATATGATGAGCGCACTGAACCCGGATGGAAGCCCCACCGATTACATGGTGGGATACTATGAAGAAAAGGCGAAGGGCGGCGCAGCCATCGTTACCGTGGGTGATACCCCGGTAGAGGAGCGTGGCTTTACCACCCCCCGTCATCCCATTCTGGACAAGACTACGGTTCAGAAGTGGTCTGAGGTAGTTCGGGCGATCCGCCAGCATGGTGCCATTGCCTCTCTGGAGCTGAATCACGGCGGCAGAATCTCCAATTCTGCGGTCACCGGCTTTACCCCCCTTGGTCCCATGGACGAAGTGAAGGCCAACGGCACCACAGTAAAGGGTGCTGATGAGGAGGAGATCGGCCAGCTGGTCAAGGCCTTTGCGGATACTGCGGCTCTGGCAAAGACTGCGGGATATGACATGGTGCTGCTCCACGGCGCCCATGGCTGGTTGCTGGATCAGTTTCTGTCTCCCAAGTTTAACCGGCGCACGGACCGCTTCGGCGGATCTCTTGAAAACCGGGCGAGACTGCCTCTGATGGTGATTGATGCGGTCCGTCAGGCAGTAGGCCCCAGATTCCCTATTGAGTACCGGGTCGGTCTGGAACTGATTGAAGGGGGACTGGAGCTGGATGAGCTGATTGCCTTCTGTAAAATGATCGAGGATAAGGTGGATATGATCCAGATCTCCGCCGGCCTTGACACAGATCCCAACTTCGCTGTCAAGACCCACCCCACCATTTTCCTGCCCCACATGGTGAATGTGGAGACTGCCGGAAAGGTGAAGGCGGCTGTTACAAAATGTCCTGTTGCCGTGGTAGGCTCCATTACGACCCCTGAGGAAGCCGAGCAGGTGCTGGCATCCGGCAAGGCCGATGCAGTTGCCATGGTTCGCTCCCTGATTGCAGATCCCCATCTGCCCAACAAGGCAAGAGCAGGGAAGGACGAGGATATTCGTCCCTGCCTCCGGTGCCTGGACTGTCTGACCGGTCTTCAGACCAAGACCCAGCTGGCCTGTGCGGTAAACCCCAGAGCAGGCCGGGAGTTCCGGCTGAATCTGTCGGAGAAGCCTGCTGAGGGCAGCAAGAAGGTGCTGGTAGTGGGCGGCGGCCCCGGCGGTATGCAGGCGGCGGTCACTGCGGCACAGCGGGGACACACGGTCATTCTGGCAGAGAAAACCGACGCACTGGGCGGTCTGCTGAAATTTACGGATTATGACACCCTGAAGGCTGAACTGAAGCGGCTGAAGGATTTCCTGATTTGCCAGGTGGAGAAGTCCGGTGTGGAGGTTCGCCTCAATACGGAGGTTACGCCCGCACTGGTAGAGGAGATCAAGCCGGATGCGCTGCTGATCGCTTCCGGTTCCACGCCGATCTGTTTCCCCCTGCCGGGAATTGAAAAGGCACAGCATGCCACCACTGCATATACCAATCTGGACGGACTGGGACAGACTGTGGCTGTTATGGGTGGCGGTCTGGTGGGCTGCGAGACAGCACTGTTCCTGGCTGAGACCGGCCGTGACGTGACCATTATCGAGATGCAGGATGCAGTTGCCCCGGATGCCAACTGGATGCACCGGATGGGCATGATGCAGGCATTTGCCGAGCAGAAAAACCTTCACACCCGTACCGGTCTGCGCTGCATGGCGGTGACCGATCAGGGGGTCGAGACCCAGGACAAGGACGGAAACACTGTGGTGATTCCTGCGGATTCTGTGGTCTACGCCTTTGGTCAGCGGGCAGTGCCCACCATGGAACTGATGGGACTGGATGTACCTGTGATCCGGATCATCGGTGACTGCCACACAGTAGGAAAAACCAACGGCGCGATTTATGATGGCTATCATGCCACTATGGATGTATAAATTATTTGAATGGAGATGTATATAATGGAAACCAAGAAGATCGTTACCGGCGAATGGCTGGTAGAAGAGTCCACCCGCCTCTATGACCTCACCATTGAGGAAGGGGCAAAGATCACCGCTCCCGAGGGTAAGTTCGTCTGCATGACTGTGGACGGGGTTGGTGCAGACCTGCTGCCCGGCCGTTATCACGGAGATATTCTCCTGACTGTTGCAGACTGCTATCACATGGCCCCCCATGCTCTGATGCGGATCAACAACATTTCCCGGGACTTCCACGATGCCGTTGTCATTGACAGCACCAAGGCAGAGGTGGTAGAAGCTCAGTGCGTTCCTGCCATTGTACAGGGCGGAACCGTCACCGGAGAAAAAACTGAGGGCGTGTACATTGCATCCTCTGCTGAGAGCTTTAACGGCGTGCTGGTTCATGGCGATGGCAGCTATACGGTTAAGGACAGCCGGGTAGAGCTGGACGGCTTCGGCGCCAACGACTTTATGGGCGTGGGTGCTGCTGTGGCTGCCATTGACACCGCTGACCTGACCATTGACAACTGCGATCTGACTGTGAACGGTGTGACCCGTTGTGCAGTTCATGTAGGCGGCGACAGCCATGTGACCGTTAAGAACTGCCGTATCCGCAACACCAGCCCCGACTCCGACTGGCTGGGTGATTTCAGCTGGGGCTGTGGCTTTGCCGGCACCAACCGTCTGTGCCAGCTCACAGATAACGGCAGCGTTGTTTATGAGAACTGCGAAATGAAAACCAACGGCTGGGGCATTTTGTCCATTGACGGTACTGACAAGCACAATGAAATGATCGTTCGGAACTGCAAGATGGAACTTTCCGGTCCCAGAGCTCACGGTTACGGCGCATTCTGCATCGGCGGCAACCATGTGCAGTTCGATGGCTGTGATGTAAACGTAAACGGCTATCCTCTGATGCTCCGTGGCATGGAGGACAAGGGCCGTGCGGAGATTCTGAACTCCAAGATCCGTGGTCGCCGCTTCGGTGTGCTGGCTATGGGCGATACCCACAGTGTGCTGACCATTGAAAACTCCGATTTCAACACCGCAAAGTCCTCCATGGTATTCAAGGGCTCTGCCACTGAGATCAACATCAAGAACACTGCCATGGTTGCAGGCAACAATGTGATCATGCAGCTCATGGACAATGACGAGGGCGGTATGACTGCCTGCAACTTCAAGATTCCTGTGGGCGAAGTGGACGAAAAAATCTCCGACAGAGATCTGACCACTGCCGGAGAGGACGATATTCGGATCAATCTGACGGACTGCGCCCTGACCGGCGACTTCCTGAACTCCACCACCAACATCCGCGCATGCAAGCGCAGCGACCATGCCGGCTTTGGCAAGTTCCATGATACTGTGATCGGCACCATGGCGCATGCGGCAATTGTGGAGCACGACGATGACGAGGACGACAAGAAGGGCGGCATGCCCGTGGGCATGAAGGATCTGGAGTGCCCCAAGAACATGGGCCTTACCTTGAAGAACACCACCATTACCGGTGTGATCAGCTCCGCTACCCAGAAGTATCGTGACGGCCTGACCCTCATCGACGAGAGCAATCGTCTGGAGATGGCAAACGTGACCCAGACTGCGGCTCCCACTGTAAACAACGGTGTGATCGTTGATCTGGACGCAAACAGCGCATGGGTCGTTACCGGCACCAGCTACATAACCGCACTGACCGTTGCAGAGGGCGCAAAGGTGACCGCTGCTGATAGCAAGAAGCTGACCATGCTGGTAGACGGCAAAGAGACCGAGATCCTTCCCGGCTCCTACACCGGCACCATCGTGCTGAAGGCTGAGTAATAATTATTTTCGGCTGAATTGGGAAGGGCTGGCTGCGGCAAAGTGTGTGGCCAGTCCCTCTGTGAATTCCCGGGCGGTGGGGGACAGGTAATGCCCCTTCCGGGTGGCAATTCCCAGAGGACGGCTGGACAGAGAATCCTGAATCTGAAGCGCCTTGATATAGCGCATGGGCGGAATAACCTCCTCCATACCCATGATCCAGTCGTAAACAATGGAGGACGTGACCATGACCCCCAGATTCTGTGCCACCAGCTTGAAGGTCAGCTCTGTCTCGTTTCCGTCAAAACGGATGTTTGGCTGAAAACCCGCGTTTTTTCCCTGCTCCAGCAGCAGATCTTTTACGCCAAAGCCGGAGTTGTTGCACAGAAAGTATTCATTCCGGAGGGCGGAAAAGGGAATCTGATCAAAACGGGCCAGGGGGTGCTGCAGAGAAACCAGCACCAGCATCTCCTCATCCACCAGATGGTTCCACCGTACAAGCTCGGTGGAAATGTCCACAAAGGAGAGAGCGCAGTCCAATGTGCCGTTTTCCAGTGCCTCCACCATCTGCCCGGGATCCATGAGAGACTGGGTGAGATTGGCGTTGGGGTGGGTGTGGAGAAAGGACTCGATATAAGTTGTGCAAAGGCCGGAAATGTTGGCGGCAAAGAAAATGCTGCCCCGATCGTCTGCGGTGGCCTCCTGCACGGCGTCCTCCAGATCCAGCAGGATTCGGTCGATCCGGTTCAGAAAGGCACGTCCCACGGAATTCAGAACGATCCGGTTTCCAATCCGGTCAAACAGCTGGACACCAATGCTCCGTTCCAGGGTGGCAATGGTTCGGCTCAGGGAGGATTGGGATATGTGCAGTTCCTCGGCGGCCCGGGTCATCTGTTCATATTTTGCGACAGTCTGAAAATAGCGCAGCTGGTTCAGTTCCATAGATGTCTCCTTAATCCAGATTATCTTTCAGTTGCTTTACATGGCTTCGGTAGGCCCCGGGGGAAACACCCTCCGAATTCCGGTAGGACCGGATAAAGGCGTTGCTGCTGCTGTAGCCTACCTTAGCAGCCACCTGACTGATGGGAAGATTTGTGTCGGCCAGCAGTTCCTTGGCGTTCAGAATCCGCACCTGATGGATATATTCGTTAATGCCCTGACCGATTGCTTTTTTAAAAGTCCGGGACAGATAGGAGAGGGATACATCGAACCGGACGCTGAGATCGGATACATTCAGATCCGGATCCCCGTAGTAGACGTCGATATAACCCTTTACCTGATCCATACGGCCACTGGCATGGGGTTCGTCCAGACCGCACAGGGCGGTGACCTTGTGAATAATGTGGTGAACCATCAGAGAGACCGGGTCGTTATACTGGGTGTATTCGCCCCGGAACCGCCGGATCTCCAACTCAAGAATGCTTTCCAGAGGTTCCAGCTGTCCGATCCGGAGATACCCGGCAAGGTCAAAGGCGGATACCAGATGGGCAGAGATGAACACCTGAAGGGCTTCGTCATTGTCCGGATAAATCTCCACCTGCCGCCGTACCATCTCGGTCAGATAGTCGGCTGCCATGTGCAATTCTTTGTTTTGTATGGCGTAATAAAACAGCCGTCCAATGTGATTGGAGGCGGGATGCGTGGCTTTTGGCATGGGATTTTCTCCTTTTCGATGAGTTACTATACACTATTTTACATGATAACCCACGTTTATGCAATGGAAAACAGGGCTGTTTTGTGACAAAAAATGTGTACAGTTCAAAAAGTGAGTACAAAAATCGTTAGAAATAGTATTGACTTGGTTGGAAATATAAGTATAATGTATGTGTTGCATTTTCCCGATTTTTTAGCGTTTTTGACGATCCTCTGACTTACTGCGGCTTCATGCGCATACAGACACGGCGCAAAAAATGTTAATCCCAATCAAAAATGTTGACAATGTATGTGATATCCAAAAAATGGCACATGCAAAAACTAAAATCTTCTCAAGGAGGAAAAACAGTATGAAAAAGATCATTGCAATGCTTCTTTGCCTTGCGATGGTGCTTGGTCTGGCTGCCTGCGGCGGCGACACCAACACCAACAGCACCGCACCCGCAGAGAATGCCGGCACTGCTGAGGCTCCTGCTGTGGCAGGCTCCGCAGCTGAAGCTGGTGAGGCAACCGTAGAGGACGAGGGCCCTCATGTCTTCGTTTACGGTACCGATGCCAACTCCACCACCTTTGATCCCGCTTCCGATCTGCAGACCAACTCCGGTTCTTTCCTGGTTGCCTGCGTAGGCGAGACCCTGTGGACTGTTGACACCGAAGGCAACATCAACTATGTTCTGGCAGACAATGTGGACTACACCGAGGAGACCCTCACCATTACCCTGAAGGAAGGCATCACCTTCTCCAACGGCAATGCTTTTGACGCTGAGGACGTACTCTTCACTCTGAACCACGCTGCTGCACAGCCCCGTACTGCTTCCATGTATGCCAGCATGAACCTGGCTGAGGCTACCGTTGAGGGCAACGTGATCACCATCCCCATGAACTACTATGACGCTGCACTCATCGACCTGCTGGGCAACAGCAACAACATGATGCTGGATTCCGAGGTCTGCGGCGTTGAAGGCTATGCCTTTGACTGGCTCGTAGGCACCGGCCCCTACGTTCTGAAGGAGTGGAACGAGTCTCAGAACTACATCATCACCCGTAACGAGAACTACTGGGGTGAGGCTCCCTACTATGACGAGTTCGATGTATACTTCTACTCTGAGGAATCCACCCGTTATGCCGACTTCCAGAGCGGCAAGCTGGATGCAGTTTATCTGACTGAGGCTACCTACATCAACAACCTGGGCAACGGTGCCGTTCCCGGCGCCAGCCTGATCACTGCCACCGAGAACTCCGTTTACGGCTTCGAGATGGCATGGAATGCTGATTCCACCGGTGTATTCTCCGACATCAACATTCGTAAGGCATTTGCTCACTGCCTGGACATCAAGTCCATGGTTGAGGCTCTGGGCGAAGGCGTTTACTCCGTCGCTTCCGACATCGTAGGCACCAACAGCTGGGTCTATGAGGAGAACGGCATCTACGACTATGACGTTGAGGCTGCAAAGAAGTATCTGGCTGAGGCTGGCTACTCCACCGAGAACCCCCTGACCGTTAAGGTCTACGCTGAGGGTACTGCATGGAACGCTGCTCTGTTTGAGGCAGCACAGTCCTACTGCGCTGAGATCGGCATCAACCTGGATCTGTCCGGTGTTGCTGACTTCGCTACCATCCTGCCCATTCTGCTCTCCGGTCAGCAGGACATGAGCATGGGCCAGGGCTCCAACGGCTCCGGTCTGGACCCCGCAAACCTGATGCAGCAGTTCAGCCCCAGCTCCGACAACGTTCTGATCCGCACCTGCGCTACCGACTATCCTGAGCTGGCTGAGAAGTTCACCACTGCAGCTTCCTCCACCGATCAGGCTGAGCGTGAGAAGCTCTACAAAGAGTTCATCAAGGGCATCTATGACGAGTATCTCTTCGTTCCCATTTGCCAGGGCACCAAGAACTATGGCGTGCTGGACACCCATCCTTCCGCAGCAAACGCTGTGAACCCTGTTTCCTGCTGGCTCGATCCCAAGCTGCTGACTGACTAATCGTCGTCCGCAGTTCCGCAAATTTTTCGTTTCCCTGCGGCGGCGGCAAATGTGCTGCCGCCGCAGTTTCCATACTGGGAGGGACAATTAAATGGCAAAATATATTGCACGGCGTCTTCTGATGATCATTCCCGTACTGCTGGGTGCGATCATTGTCGTGTTTACCATCAACTATTTTTCAACCACTGACCCTGCAATGGTCAAGCTTGGTCTTGCTGCATCTGACCCCGTAAAGCTGGAGGCTATGCGTGAGACCATGGGTCTGAACCGGCCCTATATCGTACAGCTGGGCGAGTATCTGTGGAACCTGCTCCACGGTGACTTCGGCGATTCCTATGTTTATTCCAAGACTGTCTGGGAGCTGATCGGCAGTCGTATTCCCAACACTCTGAAGATCGGTCTGGGCGCAATGGTGATCTCCGTCTGCATCGGCATCCCTCTGGGACTGGTTGCAGCCCTGCACCAGAACTCCGCTCTGGACTATGCCACCACCGCATTTGCAGTCTTTATGAATGCAATGCCCGGTTTCCTTGTGGGCGTTCTGCTGATGATCATCTTCGGTCTGAAGCTGAAGGTGCTGCCCACCTCCGGTGCTGATTCCTGGCAGAGCTTTATTCTCCCCATCGTTGCAGCAGGCATCGGCCCCATTTGTCAGGATGCCCGAATGACCCGATCCTCCGTTCTGGAGATCATCCGTCAGGACTACATCCGTACCGCCCGTGCAAAAGGTATTGCAGAGGGCAAGGTTATTACAAAGCACGTTCTCAAGAATTCTCTGATCCCGATTCTTACCATGGTTGGTTCCGGTCTGGGCACATGTCTGGCAGGCTCCATTCTGGTAGAAATGATTTTTAATATTCCCGGTATGGGCATGCTCATCAACAGCAGCATTATGCAGAAGGACTTTATCACAGTTCAGGGCTGTGTTGTGGTTTGTGCAGTGGTGGTTGCTCTGGCAAACCTGCTCACTGACCTGGCATATGCCTTTGTGGATCCCCGCATTATGGCTCAGTACACCGGCGGCAACAAAAAGAAATCCAAGAAGACTCAGATGAAGGAGGCGCAGTAATCCATGGCTAAGAAAACGAAAAAGGTCGAAGAGGAAGTGCGCCTGAAAAAGCGCAGCAACTTCGGCGAGGTCTGGCACAGACTGAAGCAGAACAAGCTGAGCATGGTTTGCCTGGCATTCCTGACGGTTCTGATTCTGGGCATTATTTTCTCTACCTGGATCACCCCTTATGACTACACTGCACAGGATCTGATGGCCCGTTTCCAGCTTCCCTCCAAGGAACACTGGTTCGGCACAGACGACTATGGCCGTGATCTGCTCACCCGTCTGCTGGTGGGTGGCCGCTACACCCTGCTGATTGCAATCCTCTCCGTGGCCATCGGTATTGTCCTCGGTATGATCATCGGCGCACTCTGCGGCTTCTTCGGCAAGTGGGTAGACTCCACCCTGATGCGTATCATGGACGTGATCATGTCCATTCCCGGCATGATGCTGGCAATCTGTATTTCCGTTGCGCTGGGCTCCGGTGTGTTCAATACGGCACTGGCACTGGCAGTTGGTACGGTTCCCATGATTGCCCGTCAGCTCCGCTCCTCCACCATGCTGATCAATGGTCAGGAGTACATCGAGGCGGCAAAAAGCTTCGGTGAAAGCAACTTCCGCATTATCATGACCCATGTGATTCCCAACACGCTGGCACCCATCATTGTACAGACCTCTCTGTATGTGGGTGGTTCCATCATGGGTATCGCAGGCCTGTCCTTCCTGGGGCTGGGCGTACAGCCTCCTACACCTGAATGGGGCAACATTCTGAACAACGGCCTTGACTTCATCTATGATTTCTCCACCCGTTGGAATGTAATCGTGTTCCCTGCGCTGGTCATCGTCCTTGCTGAGCTGGCCTTCAACCTTCTGGGTGACGGACTGAGAGATGCAATGGATCCCCGTATGCGTAAGTAAGGAGGATAAAAATGAGTTTGCTTGAAATTAAGGATCTGGCGATCCATTTCCCCACGGAAGAAGGAGATGTCCGTGCTGTAAACGGCATCAGCCTCAGCGTGGATGAGGGTAAGACACTGGGCCTTGTTGGTGAGACCGGTGCCGGTAAGACCACCACTGCCCTTGGCATTCTGCGTCTTGTGCCCGAACCCGGTGAGATCCTCTCCGGTGAGATCAGCTACAAGGGTAAGAACATTATGACCATGCCCAACAAGGAAGTTCAGGACATCCGTGGCAACGAGATCTCTATGATTTTCCAGGATCCCATGACCGCCCTGAACCCGGTTATGACCGTTGGTGACCAGGTGGCTGAGGTAATCCTGCGCCATCAGAACTGCACCAAGGCCGAGGCTCAGACCCGTATGATCGAAATTCTGGGCAAGGTTGGCATTGGCCCTGACCGTGCCGATGATTATCCGCATCAGTTCTCCGGCGGCATGAAGCAGCGTGTTGTAATCGCTATTGCACTGGCCTGTAACCCCAAGCTGCTGCTGGCAGACGAGCCCACCACTGCACTGGATGTAACCATTCAGGCGCAGGTTATGGAGATGATCAACGAGCTGAAGAAGGAATTCAACACCGCAATGATCCTGATCACCCACGATCTGGGCATTGTGGCAGAGTCCTGTGACAACGTTGCGATCATGTATGCAGGTCAGATCGTGGAATACGGCAGTCTGGAAGATATTTTCGACCATACCGCTCATCCTTACACCCAGGGCCTGTTTAATTCCATTCCTTCCCTTGAGAAGAAGGTGCATCGTCTGGAGCCCATTCACGGCCTGATGCCCGACCCTGCAAATCTGCCCACCGGCTGCTCCTTCAACCCCCGCTGCCCCTATGCAGACGAGATCTGCCAGAAGGAAGCTCCCGGTGCAACTGAGGTAGCACCCGGACATCTCTGCCGCTGCCACCATTGTGGCAATCTCCAGAAGAAGGAGGCTCCCATCCATGAGTAATCAAAATCTGATCGAGGTTCAGAATCTCTGCAAGTACTATAAAACACCCAAGGGCATGCTCCATGCAGTGGAGAGTGTAAATTTCTCCATTCCCGAGGGAACAACCCTTGGCGTGGTTGGTGAGTCCGGCTGTGGCAAGTCTACACTGGGACGTACCGTGATGAATCTGCACGAGTCCACCAGCGGTAAGATTCTCTTCAATGGGGAGGATGTGACCCATCCCAACAAGGCTCAGAAAAAGACCATCCACAAGAACATTCAGATGATTTTCCAGGATCCTGCATCCTCTCTGGACCCCAGAAAGTGCGTCAGCGACCTGATCGCAGAGCCTCTGAAGGTCATGAAGATCACCCGGGGCAAAAAAGAGACGGAGAAGCGGGTGGCAGAGCTGATGGACACCGTTGGCCTTGCCCGCCGGTATGCATTCTCCTATCCCCATGAGCTGGATGGCGGTCGCCGCCAGAGAATCGGCATCGCCCGTGCACTGGCTGTGTCCCCCAAGTTTATCGTCTGTGATGAGCCCGTTTCTGCACTGGACGTTTCCATTCAGGCTCAGATTCTGAATCTGCTTCAGGATCTGCAGGAGGAGCACGGTCTCACCTACATGTTTATTACCCATAACCTGTCTGTGGTTAAGCATATCTCCCACGACATTCTGGTTATGTATCTTGGCTGTGAGGTGGAGAAGTGCCAGGCTGAGGAACTGTTCCTCCGGCCCCTGCATCCCTACACCAAGGGCCTGCTCTCTGCAATTCCCGTTCCCTCCATCCATATGGACCGGAAGCGGATCGTTATGAGCGGTGAGGTTACCTCTCCCATCAATCCCAAGCCTGGTTGCCGGTTTGCAGCCCGTTGCCCCTATGCAACCGAGGTCTGCACCCAGGAGATGCCTGCGGTGGAAGAGGTTCTGCCGGGACATTTCTGTGCATGCCATCATGTGCGTGAACTGAACGAACTGTAAATAAAATAAGGAAGTGGACAAATGAGAAGACGAGGAGATCGCTATTTTGACGGATACGAGCGTGTTTCCACCACGGATGAACAGGGCAGGGTGCGCCGTGAACTTCGCTATACAGCGGAGTGGTACGGGTATGAAGTCCCGGGGCAGCAGAAAAAGCTGAAGCTCCGGTCGGCGGTGCTGACCTGTGTTATGCTGGCTGCGTATTTTTACGGGCAGCTGCATCCGGCTGTGGGCGGAATGGTTCGTTATCTGGCGATCCCCTCGCTTTTCGCATTACTGCCGATGATGTATCTGCTTATCGGCCTTGTAAACTTCCTGATGGCAAAAGAAAAGTGGGAGCTTCGTGTGCTGTATGGAGGATACCGTCGGCTTTACCGGTCCGGGGTGATTCTGCTGATCCTGCTGGGAATCTGGGTGGGGATGGAGGTTGTGTTTATCTGCCTTAATCCGTCCCTGTTCCTGACGGAACTCTGGTATCTGCTCTCCGCGTGTATCAGCACAGCGGCGCAGGCCCTTCTGGTTGCGATGCTGTACAGAAATAAGCCAGTGGTGGTGGAAGGCCCCACAATTCGATAGAATGGAGGAATACTCATGGAACAGCTTGAGTTTCTGGTAGAACGCTGGGAAGACCAGCGTGAGATCAAAAATCTCATGG
>CAZFGL010000064.1:0-12524 GCA_964518645.1 uncultured Oscillospiraceae bacterium
GGAGTATATGACGTCAACGATTCGCATGATGACCATATCCACCTTGCCGCCGCAGTAACCGGAGATCGCACCAACGGTCATACCGATCACCAGCACGATCAGGCTGGCGAAGAAGCCGACTGCCAGAGAGATTCTGGTGCCGTAGACCACACGGATGAAGTAATCACGTCCGGCAGAGTCAGTACCGAAGATATGGGGGAACACGGTCTCACCGGCCTCGATCTGAGCCTGCTCGGTGGCGCCGTATTCAAAGGGAGCCAGATTGTTGTAAGAGGGGTCCACAGGCTTACCGGGGGTCAGGCCCAGCTGTGCGTCATAGGAATAGGGCCAGAACATGGGCAGGAAGATGGACACCAGTGCAATAAATACGATCAGGAAGAAACATACTGTTGCAACCTTGTTTTTCAGCAGCCGCTTTACGCCGTCCTTAAAGAAGGTGGAGGAGGGACGCATCTGTACCATGTATTCCTTCTCTGCTTCAGTAGCAGGGATAAAATCATCCAGATTTACATGGAGGCTGAAGGGATTCTTTTTATGATTCATTACTGCGCCTCCTTTACTCAAGCGTAATACGGGGATCGACGACCTTATAGAGAATGTCGCTGATCAGGTTCATGATAACGATCAGGCTGGCCAGAACAATGGTGGTACCCATGATCAGGGGGTAGTCACGGCCGGTGATGCTGTTGATGAATGCACGGCCGATGCCGGGAACGGCAAAGATCTGCTCCACAACCAGAGAACCGGTCACGATGTATGCCAGCATGGGGCCGAAGTAGGTGATAACCGGAATCAGAGAGTTCTTCAGTGCATGACCGAAGATGATCTTTGTGCCGGAAACACCCTTGGCCTTTGCGGTACGGATGTAGTCCTGTCCCAGAACATCCAGCATGGAGGAACGGGTCAGTCGGGTAATGTTCGCCATGGGCGACAGACTCAGGGTAAAGATCGGCAGAATCAGACCTGCCGTGGTGGTGCCGTTTGCCGGCAGAATCCCCAGCACCAGCGCAAAGAGCACCAGTAGCAGCGAGCCCATAATAAACGAGGGCATGGAGATACATGCGGTGGTAAACACCATGATGACCTTATCGAGGATCTTGTTTCGGCGCAGGGCTGCCACAGCACCCAGTACAACGCCTGCCACAAGGGCCAGACCGGCAGCAATCAGACCCAGCTTTGCAGAGGTCTTCATGCCGTCAGCGATAATGTCGATGACGTTACGGCCACGCTGTTTCAGAGAGGGGCCGAAGTCCAGCTTGGTCACCACATCCTTCAGATAGGTGACATACTGTTCCATAAGCGGCTTGTCCAGACCATACTTGGCCTCCAGTGCAGCCTGTGCTGCAGGAGTGATGGCCTTTTCTCCCAGGAAGGGGCCGCCGGGCACGGCACGCATGACGAAGAAGGTCACCGTAATAACCACCCACACCGTCAGCAGCGCCAGGCCGATTCGCTTAAGGATATAGAAGAAAGTTTTCGAATTCACACTCATCCCGCCTTGGTTCTTTAAATTGATAAATTTACGGTTAGCGCAACAAAACTGCCCTTGCCGGCAGTTCCGCTGCCTGATGTCTGCAAGATTTGAACCGGTCAAATTCAAATTAGCAGACAACACGCTTTATACATTATACAGCATACATTTGCAAATAGCAAATAAAATCCTGCATTTTTCGGAGGAAATTTTCCACCGATTTTCGGAAGATCCCGGAAAAAGCCTTGTCCTGCCACAGAAATACCCTGTGAGACGCATTTTCCCATCCTCCAAATGTGATGCCGGAACCGGTTTTTTGTGCAAATACGTCCTTTACCGGTTGGGCCTCAGAAGTGATAGAAGTTGATTTTTTCCCGGACGTGTCATTCAATTCCCGTGAGATCAAACTGTTCCAGCCACTGTTTGGCAGCTTCCGCCACATGCTTCAGACAGTTTTCCTCAAAGGGAGACTCCAGCCCTGCGTGTGAGAGCAGCTCAGTAAACACCCGGCTGCCACCCTGACGGGCATAGGCCATATAGACCTCCCATGCCTCCTTCGGATCCTTCTGGATCATTGCCCAGAACTGAAGGGACACGGTCTGTGCCAGACAGTAATCAATGTAATAGAAGGGGCTGTTGTAAATGTGGTTCTGGCGCTGCCAGCCACAGCCATCCCCGTAAACAGGGATCTCTCCGTCCAGCTTCATCCAGGGCATATAGATCCCCAGAAGGCGCTTCCACAGGCCATGACGCTCCGAAGGGGTCAGTTCCGGATGAAGATAAACCTCATGCTGGAAATGATCCACCATAGTACCGTAGGGAATAAAGGTCAGCGCGCCGGACAGGTGGCTGTAGTAAAACTTCCGGGTGGCATCTCCAAAGAATCCCTCTGCCCAGGGCCACGCAAAGAACTCCATACTCATGGAGTGAACCTCACATCCCTCCAGGGTCGGCCATACCGTCTCCGCAGGAACCCGCTCCCGGTTGATGTAATCCGCAAAGGCATGGCCTGCCTCGTGGGTCACCACCTCAACATCGTGCTGGGTGCCATTGAAGTTGGCAAAGATAAAGGGAACCTGATAGTCGTCCAGACTGGTACAGTATCCGCCGGTGGCCTTGCCCTCTCTGGACAACACATCCATCAGCTCGTTTTCCAGCATCATGTTGAAAAACGCACCGGTCTCCGGGGAAAGCTCTTCATAAAAGCGCTTGCCCTGAGCCAGAATCGCCTCTGCATCCCCCACAGGACGGGGGTTGCCGGAGCGGAACTCCAGCGCATTGTCCGCAAAGCTCATGGGATATTCCTTCCCAAGGCGTTTTGCCTGAGCCCGGTAGATACTGTCGGCCACAGGCACCAGATAAGTCTGAACTGCTTGCCGGAACTTTTCTACATCCTCCATGGTGTAGCAGTTTCTTCCCATGCGGTCGTAGCCCAGGGGGATATAGTTCTCATACCCCAGAGCCTTGCCCATCTTATCCCGGAGATACACCAGCCGGTCGTAAATTTCGTCCAGCTTCGGCTGATTGTCCAGGTACCACTGCCCTTCCGCCTTCCACGCCGCCAACCGGGTCTGGTCGTCGGCACAGGTTTTGTAGGGTGAGAGCTGGGACAGGGTGCAGATCTTGCCGTCAAAGGGGATCTGGGCGGAGGCCAGAAGCTTCTGATACTCCTGACACAGCTGGTTTTCCTGCTGCATATCGCCGATCAGCTCAGGCGCAAAGGAGCGCAGGCTGATCTCTCCATTGACGAACATGATGTCCCCATATTCCCCGGAAAATTCTTTCCGGAAGGGACTTTCCACCATGGCCCGGGTCCACCCCTGAAGATATTCCTCCAACCGGGGGCCAGCCTCGCTCCAGAACTGCATCTCCCCGTCGTAGAAGGGATCTCTTGTATCAATGGAGTGACGGATGCTGGCAAGGGTCTCCTGGGTTCTCACGGACTTCATCAGGGCCTCCTTTTCAAGAAACACCGCGCGGGCCTCCCCATAACTCTCTGCTGCCTGAAAACGGCATGTCAGATCCTTCAGGGAATTCCCCACCACATCCACGTCGGGACGCAGGTACTTCATTTCGGAGAACTTCATAAAATCGACTCCTATAACGTATTGCCTGAAAAAAGTTTCGTATCTTATATTATATGCAATTTATCTGCACAGTGCAAGAAGAAAGTGCTGCAAATCGCAGAAAAAATTCACTTTTGTGCCGTTTTAGTGCGTTAATGTACTATTCAAACAAAGTAATTCAGTTTTTTCCTGCAATTCCTGCATCATTTTCGTCCTCTCCCCTGCCCCGCAGATGAGAAAAAAGGCGCGCTGCCAAAGCAGCGCGCCCGGAGAATCTCAGGATCAGTTGTCTACCTTGTCTTTCAGAGCCTTGCCGGCCTTGAATACGGGAACGGTGGTAGCGGGGATCTCAACGGCCTCACGGGTCTTGGGATTCCGGCCGATGCGGGGCTCACGATGCTTGGTCTCGAAAGCGCCGAAACCAACCAGCTGTACACGGCCGCCTGCAACCAGCTCTTCGGTGATAACGTCCAGCACGGTGTTTACCATAGCCTCAGTGTCCTTACGGGTAGCGCCGGTCTTTGCAGCAACAGCGGCGATCAGTTCTGTCTTGTTCATGATTTCATACTCCTTATCTTTGCCTCTTGGGGCCTGTTATTTTTTATGTGTCCTTACTATTCCCGGCTTCCTCCAGAAAATCGTCACAACGGCTGTTCAGCAGAAGCTCCGGGTCAAGTTCCCGCCGTCTGGCGGCCTCAACCCCGAAAAAGAGCAACTGCCCCAAGGCAGCGGCCTCATCTTCTCCCTTTTTCAGTTCCAGCACCGCCTGCTCCAGTCCTGCCACGGGATCTACCGGCGTACAGCCGGCCTTCTCCGCTTTTCCCAGCATTTTCTCCGCCCGCCAGAGGGCAGGCAGACTGCGGGCAACGGAATCCAGCTCCTGAGCAAGGGTCGTCTGCCCCCGCTCCCGCCGCTTGATCTCATCCCAGCTCAGACCGGTTTCCCCGCCAAAAAGAGCCGGATGCCTGGAAACCATCTTTTTCACCACAGTGTCGCACACGTCGTCTATGGTAAAGTTTCCTGCGTCCGTCTCAATTCCGGCATGAAAAACCACATGGAGCAGCACGTCGCCCAGCTCCTCCCGCAGATGAACGGGATCCTTCTGGTCGATGGCCTCACATGCCTCGTAGACTTCCTCGATAAAATTCCGGCGGATGCTTTCGTGGGTCTGGACACTGTCCCAGGGACAGCCGTCCGGTGCCCGGAGCACCTCCACCAGTTTTACCAGGTCAGTAAAGTCATAATGCGGTTTGCTATAAAAATCTATCATACTTTCCCCTTCTGTGCAAGTACGATTCGCACTTTTTTCGAGAAAATTTTTCTTTATTTTCAAGGACTTCTTTGGGTATTTCGTCCCCCATCGCCCGGCACTTCTACATGCTGGGCTCCGGGGGATTTTTAACACGATATATGGGGTTTTCCGGTATTTTTAGTCCTCAGTGGGTTTTACACGGAGAAGCCGGGCAATGGTCTCGGATTTGGGCAGCAGCTGGCAGTCCTCCCAGGTGACGATCCGAAGCAGGTACACCATTACAAAGTACACCACCACCGCAACGGCCACGCTGCACAGCATGGCAAGGGTATTGGAGGCGAGCAGGTTGTATGCTCCCTCGTAGACCAGATAGGCCGCAACCGCCATCACTGCCGTTGCCACCACAGGCTTTACAAACTGACGCAGCACTCTGGGTGGCAGATCCATGCTCCGGTGCATGGCAAAAATGTTCAGGAACATAATCACCGCACAGTAGGCGATGGTGGCAATGGCTGCACCATAGATATGGATGGAACCCACACCGATGAGCACATAGTCCGTGACAATGTTCACAATGCCGCCGGCCAGGGTGGTATAAATGGGCACATTCACCTTGCCGTGAGCCTGCAAAATGGCGGTGGTCACGGTGACCATGCAGTTGAAGATGACCGCGATGCCCAGCAGCGCCAGAATAGGGCCTGCAACAGACAGGGTCTCGGCATCATAGCCATAGGCGAACAGCTGAATGGGGGACGCCAGCACACCCAGACCTGCCGCACAGGGCAGCCCGATCAGGGCGGTCATGCGGAATGCGGATTCCTCCGAAGACTGCGCCTTCCGGTAGTCCTTCAGGGTCAGGGAGGCTGTCACCGTGGGAATGATGGAGATGGCAAGGGGGGAAATCAGGGCGGAGGGCAGCATGTAGAAGGTCTGGGCTGCGGAATAGGTACCGTACATGGCAGTAGCTTCCCGGGCAGTGAGCCCGATGGCATCCTGAAGCCGTCCCTGAATAATCATGGTGTCAATGGCGTTGAAGATCTGAAGTCCCGCAGAACCGATGGTAATGGGTACTGCCAGCTTCAGAAGCTGCTTCACCGTCTCCCCGGTGGATTTTACAGGCATGGCCATATCCGCCTCGGTCAGGCGCACATGGCGCTTCCGATAGTCCAGATAGAGGTACAGTGCCGCCACCACGGTGCCAATGGTAACACCCAGAATGGCGCCGCCGGCAGCCTCGGCCACGCCGAAGCCCATTCCAAGGATCACATAGACCAGCCCAAGGCCGATCACCAGTTTGCACAGGGCCTCAATGACCTGGCTCACTGCCGTGGAGGTCATATACTGAAGTCCCTGGAAATATCCCCGGTAGGTGCAGATGATACACACAAACAGCACCGCAGGGGCCAGTGCGGCAATGGAATATACCGCATCCGGGTCACGCATGAGATTTGCCAGCTGTGGCGCGAAAATCAGCATCACGCCGGAGCACAGCACGCCGATAATCAGGAAGGCCACCAGAGAGATCCGGTAGACCTTCTGAACCTGCCGCTTGTTGCCAAGGGTATTGGCCTCGGAGATCATTTTGGAGACCGCAATGGGCAGACCGGTGGAGGAGATCATCAGCAGCACATTATAGATGCTGTACGCCACATTGAAGTGGCCGAAGCCCTCGTTGCCGATCACCCGGTTCATGGGGATCTTATACAGTGCGCCGATCACCTTGACCAGCAGGGTGCCAAAGGTCAAAATGGCAGCGCCCTGAAGAAAATTCTGTTTTTTTGCTGTGTTACGATCAGCCATTGGGCTGCTCCTTTCCGTCACCGCCAAACATCAGGGGGATCACATAGTCATGGAATTCCTGCAGCACGGCATTGAGATCAATGGTGGTATATACACCGTCCCGGTAGAGGATCTTGCCCCGCACCATGGTCATGGTGACATCGTGGCCGGAGGCTGCATAAACCAGATTGCTCACCGGATTGTGGCAGGGGATCAGATGGGGCTGGGCAAAGTTCAGCATAATGAGATCCGCATCCATTCCCGGTGCGATACAGCCGCACTCATTTTCCCGTCCCTGAGCTTTTGCGCCCCAGACGGTTGCCATTTTCAGGGCAGTCTGCGCAGTCAGGGAGGTGGGATCCAGGGTGGAGCCGTTGGACAGCAGCGCTGCCAGCTTGATGGCCTCGAACATGTCCATATTATTGGAGGAGGAGACACCGTCGGTGCCCAGTGCCACATTCATACCCTTGTCCAGCATTTTCTTCACCGGTGCAATACCGGAGGCCAGCTTCAGGTTGCTGTTGGGGCAGTGGACAGCGGTCACCCCACGGCGGGCAAAGAGTTCCATATCCTCCTCGGTCAGGTGGACACAGTGTGCCGCCAGCGCCCGGGTATCCCACACATGGGACACATCCAGAATCTGCGCCGGGGTCAGGCCGTACTTTTCAAGGCAGGTCTCCTGCTCGTTCTCCGTCTCAGAGACATGCACCTGCATGCCGATGCCGCTGTTGATGGCGTACTCCGCAAGTCCGTGCCATACCTTGTCGAAGGAGGTGTACTCCGCATGGATGGAGGCCTCCACCTGGATCCGGCCCTGGTCATAGCCGTGCCACTTCTCTTTCAGGGCTACCAGCTCCTGAGAGGGCACATGCTTGTCAAAGCAGTAATCGTCCTCAAACACGGTCACACACCGGGCAATATTGCCCTTGATGCCGCTTTCCGCCACACACTGGCAGATATCATCGGAGAAGTAGTACATGTCGGAGATGGAGGTGGTACCAAACCGGATCGCCTCCGCCAGTCCCAGCAGGGTCGCTGCCCGGATGGCACGACTGTCCCAGAGGTCCTCCTTGGGGAATACATAATTATTGAGCCAGTCGGCAAGGTCGTGGTCATCCCCGTAGCCCCGGAGGGGTGTCATGGGAATATGGGTGTGGCAGTTGACCAGACCGGGCATCAGCACCATGCCTCTGCCGTCGATGACCTCCTTCGCCGCCTCCTGGGGGGGCTGCTGGGAGATGTAGCTGATCTTTCCGTCCGTCACGCCCACATACGCCCCCAGAATCACCGGGAGCTTGTCGATCATGGTAACTGCGGTAATGTTTGAAAACAGTGTATCCATATATTATCCTTTCCTGCACATTGCATTGGGGTTATCTGATTGATTTTCGGGTCATCCCGTTACATTCTCTCCACACAGCCACTGATCAGCCGGGAGAACCGTTCTCTGGCCGCTTCACCGGCCTCCAGCACTTCCTCTTCTGTGAGGGTCTGGCCTGTGATCCCGGCCGCCGCATTGGTCACCAGAGAAAAGCCCAGCACCTGCATGCCGCAGTGTCCTGCGCAGATCACCTCCGGCACGGTACTCATACCCACCAGATCGCCCCCCAGCAGCCGGATGGCCCGGATCTCCGCCGGGGTCTCATAGGACGGGCCGGGGAAGTACATATAGACCCCCTGCCTCAGGGCAAGCCCCTGCTCCCGGGCCACATCCATGGCCATGGTCTGAAGGGCCGGGGTATAAAGATGGGTGGAATCCGGGAAACGGGGGCCGAATTCCGGAAGATTTTCCCCCCGCAGGGGAGAATCCATAAAGAACTTGATATGATCGGTAATCAGACAGATGTCTCCCACCTGATACTCCAGATTGACTCCACCGGCAGCATTGGTGATCACCAGCTTTTTGCATCCCAGCAGCCAGAGCACCCGCAGGGGGAAGCAGATCTCCTCAAAGGAGTATCCCTCATAGCTGTGGAACCGGCCCTGCATCACCGCCACGTTCTTTCCGGCCAGACGGCCAAACACCAGCCGTCCCCTGTGTCCGGGGGCGGTGGAACGGGCAAAGCCGGGAATCTCCTCATAGCCGATGGCCACAGGCTCCCGGACAAGTTCCGCCATATCCCCCAGCCCGGAGCCGAGGATCATGGCGATTTCCGGAGTAAAGGCACCCAGAAGGGCTCTGATAACCTCCGCCCCGTGTTCATAATCCTGATAAGTATAACGCAAACAGGTTCCCACCTTTCAGGCAGTTGATAGAAACATTCAGCCGATAAATTCCCGGATAATGGACTCCGCCGGAATCCAGTCCCCCGGGATCCCCTCCACCAGTTTCAGAACCTCCATGGCCTCATTCACCTGCCCGCGGCAGGGAACTGTCCTGGGAAGCTCCTGCACCAGAGGCAGGATCATGGGCTTCAGCGCCATCAGCTCATAGCCCAGTGTGGTATCCACCGTGCCGTGGGCGGCGCTTTTATACGGCTCCACATAGATCTTTTCACTGGCCACCACGTTACCCCAGAGTTCCAGAGAAAACTCCGCCGTGGCACCCCGGAACAGATGATCCCGGGTGATCCGCCGCATCAGCCGGAGGATCTCAGGGCCGCAGACCTGCTTCTGCCCCATATAAAAGGCCGAGGTAGGCGAAACGTACAGCCGGAAGGCATGGGGATGCTGGGTGGTGAACAGGGGATTGAGGGCGTGGATCCCCTCAAAGATAAAAATCGTCCCCAGGGCCACGCTCATATGTAAGAACTGATTCTCCAGTGGCCTGTGGGTGGGGAAATCATAAACAGGCACCTGAATATCCGTTCCCGTCTCAAGCCGGGAAAAGTGGTCATTGAGCAGAGGGATATTCATACACCAGGGGGACTCCAGATTCCGGCTGCCGTCGGGCATTCTGGGAAAATCCGCCTCGTCCCAGTCCCGGTAGTAATTATCCATGGAGATCAGATGGACAGAGGCACCCAGCTTCTCCAGCTGTTCCTTCAATCGGCATCCGGTGGTAGTCTTGCTGGATCCGGAGGGGCCAGCCAGCAGCACCACCGGGCTTTTCTCCCGGTTTTTCAGAACCCTTTCCGCAATATCCCGCACCTGACTCAGGTAACAGGCCTCCCATTGTGCAATGGTACCCTTCGGATCCCGGGCAAGCTCCCGGATCACAGCGGTCAATTCGATATTCACAGGCTTACCTCCTGCTTTTTCCGCACGATCTCGTCAATGTTTCGGATATACTCCTGAGGGTATTTGGGATTGCTGAGACGTTCCACACGGGTTCCGTCGATCAGCTTGGTAATGCCTCCCGCCCCCAGAGACAAAATGGAGTGCAGTTCCTCCATCATATATATATTATAAAGGTTATCATATCCATACCTGCTCCATCCCACATTTTCAAAGCTGCCGGTCATATATTTCTGCCGGTAGAGATAATAGGGGCTGTACCCATGACTGCGGAGGGCATCCGCTCCATAGGCCAGCATCTCTTCCACCGCTTCCCCGTCGGGCAGGGTGGTTTTCTCCTGATAGTACAGGGTGGCCGCCTTTTTCAGGGCCAGTGTATGGACGGTGATATTGGTGGGATTCAGGGCAAGCACCTGATCCAGCGTCTTTCGGAAGCCTGCGGGGGTATCCCCGGGCAGACCGGCGATGAGATCCATATTGATGTCCTCATGGCCTGCCACCAGCGCATCCTCATAGGCCCGGAGAATGTCCCCACTGGTGTGGCTCCGTCCCATGATCTCCAGCACCCGGTCATCCATGGTCTGGGGATTAATACTGACCCGTGTGGCACCGCCCGCCCGGATCACCCGGAGTTTCTCCGGGGTCAGGGTATCCGGCCGTCCTGCCTCTACTGTAAACTCAATACAGTCAGAGAGGTCAAAGGCACGGTGAAGGGTCTCAAGAAGCCATTCCATCTGCCTTTCATCCAGTGTGGTGGGGGTTCCGCCACCAATATAAACGGTACGGATCCGGTAACCTCCCTTTTTCACGCCCTCTGCCGCCCCGTAGATCTCCTGCTCCAGCGCCTTCAGATAGGGTGCCAGCAGATGCCGGGACTTTTCAATGGCAGCGGACACAAAGCTGCAATAGACACAGCGGGTGGGACAGAAGGGAATGCCCACATACAGGGAAATGTCCCCTTTCTGCTGCCGGGCAAGGGCCCGGATGGTGGCTTCAGAGGCATCCAGACACAGCTCCCGCCGGGCAGGAGACACATCATAGACCTGCCGCAGCATCCGGTCAGCACTTTTCCGTGTACCGCCGCTCATAAGATGCCGGGACACCAGCTTCGTCGGCCGCACTCCGGACAGGGCACCCCAGGAGGGGGCTGCCGGAAGCAGCTGAAGAGCTGCCCGATAATAGCTCTGCCGCAGGATCTGCCGTCGCAGGGACTCTGTCGCCTGTTCCTTTTTGCACCGAGCCGTACCGTGAACGGTTTTTCCGTCACGGGTGATTCTGGCGGTGGCCGTCAGATATACCGCCCCTTCGGACAGGGTGGAGACGGCACCGTCCCCGGTAAAGTTTTCCTCGGTGTATTCCGGCTTATCCTCCGGAAACAGCACCAGAGATATCTGCTCCATGGCATACCGGTTGGTATGGCCTATCAGTCTCAGCTTCATGACAGGGCAGACTGCATAAACACGTTGGTTTTCCGCTCTCGCTCCAGGGTGGTGGAGCCGGTATGACCGGAGAACACGGTATAATTTCCGGGGAGGTCATACAGCCGTTTCAGGGACTGGGCCATCTGTTCCCAGCTGCCTCCGGGGAAATCTGTTCTGCCGCAGGAGCCCTGGAAGAGGGTATCCCCGGAGAAGATCACATCTCCGCACACAAGGCACACGGAACCGGGGGTATGGCCGGGGGTGGAGAGCACCTGAAAGGTGATGGAGTCCATCTGAACCTGATCCCCCTCCTTCCAGAAGGTGACCTTTTTCGGATCCAGCTGGGCATTCTCCCCAAACACAGAGGGCAGGGCCATATCCGTCTCGGAGATATAGACCGCAGGTGTGCCTCCATCGGCCTCCAACAGTTCCTCTACCCCGCCGATATGGTCAAAATGGCCGTGGGTCAGCAGAATATTCTTCAGGGTCAGCCCCTTCTTTTTCAGGCAGCCAGCCAGAAACGCCCCGTCATCACCGGGATCGATCACAGCAGCATTCTTTGTGTTCTCGTCCCAGACGATATAACAGTTGGTCATCAGCTGACCAACCTGCTGAACTTCAATTTTCATAAGGAATTCTCCTTTCGTTGGGTTCTCAGTTAACCGGCCGTTCCCTGTTACAGCTGATCCGTATCCACGATCAGGGTAACGGGGCCGTCATTTACGGATTCCACTTCCATGTGGGCGCCGAAAATGCCGTGCTGGGGGGGATAGCCGTTCTTTTCACACTGGTCAAGGAAACGTTCATACAGAGCGTTGGCCTTATCCGGGGCAGCAGCGCCGAAGAAATCCGGCCGCCGTCCCTTTTTGCAGTTGCCATAGAGGGTAAACTGGGAGACCACCAGCACGCCACCGCCCACATCCTCCAGGCCACGATTCATTTTATCATTCTCATCGGTAAAGATTCGGAGGGACAGCAGCTTTTTGCAGAGCTTGTCGCATTCCTTCTCCGTATCCTCGGGTCCTACTCCCAGCAGGATGAGAAAACCGCGTCCGATTTGCCCGGTGATTCTGCCTTCCACGGTTACAGAGGCAGACTTTACCCGGGTCAGCACCGCCCGCATCAGTGGTGCCCTCTCCGGATATTCCGGACACCCTTGATGCCGGAAAGCCGATTGCGGATCAGATTCAACTCTGTGGCATCCCGGACTTCCACAGTCAGGGAGATATTGCAGCTGCCCTTATTGTCAGAGCGACCGCCCAGCTCTGAGCATTTCAGCTTCATGGAGGAGACCGCCATGGCCACATCCAGCAGGATGCCATCCCGGTCTACGCAGTCCAGCTCGAAGGAGGAGGAGA
>CAZFGL010000065.1:0-12327 GCA_964518645.1 uncultured Oscillospiraceae bacterium
TGATACAAAGCGTATCGAAGATTACGTCCTTATTTTATGTTCTTTTATTGTAAAAGCGGGCGTATGCCAAACTTTTTGCTTTTATTTTTCTATTTCGCTTCTTAAAATTCTAGTCGCCGTCCTTGCTTTTGCCCCTCGCCCCCTCCGGTAACCAGCGGTTGATTGCCAATTCTGTTTGCTGCTTGATATGCAACGTGCCGACGAATCCTACATAGTTAATGCGTCCGCACAGGTGCGGGCACCGGATCATAAGCCGATTCCCGGGCTCTATTCCGCTGGCGTTATTACCGCAGGCTGGCAGGGAGAGGACTATCATCTCCATGGAAGTGCCCTTGGATATGCAGTTACCTTTGGACGGGGTGCCGGAAAAACAGCAGCAAAGTATCTGGAGCCGCTTGCGTAAAGTGTGTTTTACTGTGGCATAAAATGAAGCTGCGGCCTGTGACGGCCGTAGCTTCAAAATTATATGTAAATTTTTTGTGTTTTTTCTCCATATCTGTTGCAATCTTGTGCGGAAACTGATAGAATGATGGCACGGGTGCCATTGTCAGAAAATTCCGTGGTGGTAAGCCTGCGTCCAGAGAGACGAAGGAAAAGCCTGACGGGAGAACTGGCGTGGAAAAGTCCGGGGCGTCTCATTGTGGAGGCGTGGGTCAACGGGCTTGCAAGGAGGAAACAGCATGAAAAAACGTTTTTTTGAAATCCTCGGGGGACTCTTTGGTGTGCTGATTCTGGTGACCGGGGTCACCGAACTGCTTTATTCCCAAATTGATGCGCCACAGTCCGGGGATGCAACCTATATCGCCCTGTGGGTGCTGCTGCTGGTTGCAGCGGCGGGAGGGATATTCTGGCTTCGTTTTCGGGAAAAAAAGAAAACTGGGGGCGTAAAATAAGGCGTTTGCCAGGATTTCCTATTGAGTTTTGGGGATATGCCTGATACAATAGATAGCAGTTGAGAAAATAAAGGAGCGAGGGTATCATGGCGAAATCAGAAGAAATTTTACCTACAAAACAGCGGATCCTCTCAGTCTGCGTGAAGCTGTTCCTGGAACAGGGGTATAAAAAGACAAAGGTTTCGGACATTGCGTATCTGGCGGACGTATCCAACAGCAGCTTTCAGCATTTCTTCCGTGCCAAGGATGGCGTGCTGACAGAGTTGGTGCGGTTTATGTATGAAAATCAGTTCAATGTGGCACGGCTTACAGCAGGTGCGCAGCTGCCACCTGTATATGTCTATGCGGTTGAAACTGCCATTCAGATCACGCTGACAGAGCTCAATGAGAATCTCCGGGAGATTTATCTGGAGGCGTATACCCATGAAGAGGCGCTGAATTATATTCAGAATGCCACCGCAGTTGTGCTGCACCGTACCTTTGGTTCCTATCAGCCCGATTTGACAGAGGCGGATTTCCTTACGCTGGAGTATGGCTCTGCGGGGTTGATGCGTGGATATATGGCAAATCCCTGTACGGAGGACTTTACACTGGAGAAGAAGCTGGAGGCCTTCCTGACACTGGTACTCCGGGGCTATAAGGTTCCGGAAGAGGAGGTTCAGAAGGTTGTGGGCTTTGTGCTGGGGCTGGATATTCGTGAGATCGCCCGGCAGGTCATGGGAGAGCTGTTCAATGCCCTTGCCATGCGCTATGATTTTTCCCTGTCTGAGCCTGTGACATCCAAAAAGAAAAAGTCGAAGCTCCGGTAATCACATGGAAATGAATAAGAATCCCCCTGTGCAAAAGCACAGGGGGAATTTTTGCGCTGTTTTGAGGGATTATCTTGCGAGATAACGGTCATATGCGTCCTGCTTCAGGCTGATGCAGTCCTCAATGCCCATATCGATCAGAGTCTCTACAAATGCGTCCCATTCATCCATATCCTTCGCACCGGTGATAAACTGGGCGATCTGTTCCTGGAGATAGGTGTTGATGTCGGAATAGGTGGAGGAATGCTCATCTGCCTCGTCAGCGGTCAGTGCAGCTGCGGCAGGATAGGTGTTTGCGTCATCACGGTTGTAGTCCCACACGTCACGGGCGGCCTTGCCTGCCTCGGTGTAGGTGCTGCGGGACTTGGTGATGTCGTTGATCCGGTTGACGGAGTCAGTGGAGTACATGAACTGGGTATCCATCAGGCTCAGTCCGTCGGGATTGTTGGTAACCAGCTCGGTAATATAGGGGATGCCGTTCTCGTCAAACTCGAAGCTCTCGCCCTCGATGCCATAGTTGGCCAGCAGAACGCCGTCCTGCGTGTACCAGAAGTCGCACCACTCCATAGCCAGTTCGGGATTCTCGCAGGCGGTGGTGATGGTGATGCCCATCTTGCCCAGAATGCTGTCCTCGTTGGCGTTGTGAAGCACATCGTCCTCGTTCTTGCGTGCATCATAGCAGGCGATCAGCTGACCGTTGGGATCAGCGTCAGTCAGGTTGGACTGGAACATGCCGATCATGCCCACACCGTTGAAGAAGATGCCGGTACGGCCGGTGGCTACATTGGTGCTGTATACGTCACCCATGGGGTTGGCGTTATCCTGAATGAAGGTCTTGGAAATCAGACCCTTGTCGGTCCAGTCACGGATCAGCTCCACATACTCCCGGTAGCCCTCTTCCAGAGGACCGTACTTGACCTCACCGTCCTCTACATAGTAGGGATATGCAGCGCCCATCATGGACTGGAAGGTGGCGGTGATGCCGAAGCCGGAAGCCAGGAAGTTGCCGGAGGGAACCATGTCGGAGGGCATCATCAGAGGCTCCACGGCGCCCTTCTCGGTTTTGAATGCGGTCAGAACGTTCTCCCACTGCTCGTAGGTCTTGGGGTTCTCCAGCCCCAGATCCTCCAGCCAGTCGCCACGGATCCATGCACCCTCAGTGGTGCCCTGCTTTTCGGAGTTGAAGGTGTAGAAGGCAACCACATTGCCCTCGTCGGTGGTGATGTTCTTGATAATGCTGGGGTCGGAATTGATCAGTGCCTGATAGTTGGGGGCGTACTCTGCAATGTCATCAGCAATGTTGATGGCAAAGTCGGACTCAACTGCCAGGTCGTTGCCGCCGGTGAAGTCCATCCCGTTGACCAGATCGGGATAGTCGCCGGAGACCAGCATCAGGTTGAACTTTTCAGCGTTGGTTTCAGCAGACTGCTCCAGGAATTCGATATGAACGCCGGTGAATTCTTCGGCCTTCTGGAATACGGGATGGTCTGCCATGCCGTTTTTGAACAGGGTGCCCACGTTGCCGGGGACACTGAGCCACAGGGTGAAGCTCTCACCTGCGTCGGTGAGGGGCAGACCGGTGGTCAGTGCGCCAACACCATAGTTGCTGTCGTAGGAATACAGCTCCAGGCTGGGATCGTTGGTGGCAGCGGCCTCTTCGGCTGCGGACTCGTTCACCGAAGCGATTTCCAGTGCGGAACCAAGATCAGTGGCACCGGCAGTGGTGGTGGAAGCATCCTCAGAGGGAGCTTCAGCAACTGCGGAAGTGCCGGAAGCGGATGTGGTATCGCCACCGCAGCCAGACATAAGCCCCAGCAGAGATACGACCACAAGAAGCATTGCAAGCATACGCTTCTTCATCATATTTACTTACCTCCATTTCAATCATTGCACACAAAAGTGCGATTTTTGACACCTAATTATAGCAAAAAATGATATTTTTCTGCAATGCGCATTCTGACCGAGAAAGGGGAGGAAAAGTTTTAGGCTCTTTTACAGAATACCACTTGACAAAAAGCATTTTGTCAATGGTTTTGCAATGAAAGATATTTGGAGGGCGAAATATTACAGGGATATGACGAAGGAAACGCAGAAGGAGCGATTTGGATGAAAAAGTGGGCTGCTGCAAAAGCAGCAGCCCACTGGGGAATAAAATCAGATCTGCATGGCTCTGGAATAAGCCTGACGGTTAACCTTCTGGAGGTTGCCGCAGCCGTTGCAGTCACCGACAGCAAAGAAGTCGTCAGCAGCGGAGGCGAATGCCAGCGCTTCGTCGGTCTGAGGCTTCATGCCACCGCAGAGTACCACGGAATCGGCCTCGATGGAGGCTTCCTTACCCTCTGCGTCCACAAAGTATACGGTGTTTCCTTCAACTCTGGTGGTGGTAACGCCGGTGATGCCCTTCAGGTTCTCGTAAGCTTCCCATGCGGGGCGCATACCCTCACGACCGGTGACAGGATCGATGCCCACAAAGGCCATGGTGATATAGTGGAGTCTGGAGCAGTCATGGCCGATGGCATTCTGACGGGTGAGCAGGGTGACATTGTGACCCTTTTCAGCCAGATGCATGCCGGTCTCTACGCCGGTCTCGGAAGCACCAACGATGACCACGTTCTTGCCCAGTTCCTCTTCGCGGCCGAATACATCGGTGCAGAACCAGTACTCATCCTTCAGCTTGCCGTTTTCGTCAGCAAAGCCCTTCATGGAAGCAGGAATCTTGGGGGTGGCACCGGTGCAGGCGACTACGGTGTCGTAGCCCTTTTCAGCGATCATATCCGGGGTGGCCTCGCAGTTCATGACCACGTTTACACCCAGCTTCTCCATCTGACGGATCAGCCATGCCTTGTAAGCGCCGATGGGCCACTTGAAGGAGGCATAATCGCCGTGGATGATCTGACCGCCCAGCTGGTTGGTCTTTTCATATACGGTGACATCATGTCCACGCTGTGCGGCGTAGATGGCGGTACGCATACCGGCAGGGCCACCGCCGATCACGGCGACCTTCTTCTTTTCGCCAACCTGAGGAACCATACGTCCCAGCTTGTGCTCGATGCCCATCTTGGGGTTCACGGAACATACGGAGATCCAGGGATCAGGATCGTTCAGAATGGTGCCATGGCACTTGTTGCACCACAGGCAGGGGGTGATGTCCTCTCCACGGCCTTCCTTCAGCTTGATGCCGTACTCGGGATCTGCAAAGAATGCTCTTGCCATGCCGATGATGTCGCATTTGCCTTCGGCAATGTAGCGATCCAGCTCCTCGGGATCCTGGAAACCGCCCACGGGCTCCAGCAGCAGGTTCTTGACACCGGCCTTCTTGATGGCCTCGGCGTAACGGATTACGTCATGCTCACCCTTCTGGAAGGTGAAGCCGGTGGGATGGGATTTGCACATGTCCTTCTCACGGATCTGCATAATGTCGATGCGGCCTTCGCAGAGCTTTGCGAATTCAATGGCGGTGTCCAGCTCATAGCCCTTCATGCCACCGCCGTAGCCCTTGGGCTGCTCACCGGCAATGCCAAACTCAATGATCCACTCAGGGAATGCCTTCTTAACAGCGTCGGCGCACTCCAGAATGTACCGGGTGCGGTTTTCCAGACAGGAACCATCATACTCGTCATCACGCATGGAGGCACCGAAGGGGCCACCGGAGGCAGCAAGGTTTGCCTCAACACGCATGGAGTAGCCGTCATAGCCGTAGGCACGGAAGCGGCGGCACTTCTCTACGAAGTCCTGAATGTTCTGATGGATCATTTCCTTGGGAGCGGGCTTGGTGGCAGGTCTGGGACCCATGGGACCGTGTCCACCCTTCATCTCCGGGGAACCATTGAGGCTGTAGCCCTCGGGGAAGGGCGGGAAATCGATGCCTACCAGAATCTTGGAACCGTAGAAATGAATGTCGTCTGCCAGCTGGGAGAAGTAGTTGCCAGTGGCGGGATCGGTGAAATCGAAGTTCTGCATGTGGGTGAAGTCGCCGTAGTAGTCACCCTTGCGCTGGTTGGGATTGCTCCACTCAGCCAGGGTGATGATGGCGCAGCCGTTCTTTGCCAGGTTGGTATAGAAGGCCATCAGTCCCTCAGCGGGATAGGTCTCCGGACCCTGCAGGAAATGGGGGGATGCATTGGGGAACAGGGTGCGGTTTTTGATCAGCGTGTTGCCGATTTTGTAGGGGGAAAGCAGATGCGAATATCTCTTGCTCATGAAAATATCCTCCGTTTCATAAATCTGGTTATTTCACATACGAATATTTTACAACGAATATGTAGCATCCGCAACATTGTTTGAGTGTCGTTTTATGCGGTTATGTGCGACTTTGGCTTATTCCTCCCGGGAAACAGGGGAGGTAAAATGGGCGCGTCTGTAGAAAATCAGAGACATGATCAGGGCAGCACTCCAGCCCACAGGCCATGCGCACCAGACACCGGTGACCCCCAGGGCTGTTTTTGCCAGCACCACTGCAAGGCTGGTACGCAGCACCAGATCGATCAGGGTGACGGCCATGAATCTGGCCATCATACCTGCCCCTTTGAGAATGCCGTCGATCACCAGCTTGGCGGAGATCACAAAGTAGAAGGGAGCCAGAATCCGGAGGAACACAATGCCAGTGGAGAGGGCTGTCTGGGAGGGGGCATCCATAAAGAGCCGCAGGAGCATTTCACCCCCGAAGAAGTACAGCACACACAGGGGCAGACTCAGCAGCCATACCAGCTTGCCCCCTGCCCGGAAGCCGGAACGGATCCGCTCGGGCTTCTGCGCCCCGAGATTCTGGGCGGTGTAGTTGGAGATGCCGTTTCCGAGGGTGGTGAAGGAGGTGATGACCAGATTGTTCAGCTTGACCGCACCGGAGTACCCCGCCACAACAGCGGAGCCAAAGCCGTTGATTACGCTCTGGATGATAATATTTCCCACGGAGATGAAGCTCTGCTGGAGAATGCTTGGGATGGCGACCACGGCGATCCGCTTCATGAGCTGGAAGGAGAACAGACCGGGCTTTTCCCGGGTCTTGATCTGGCGCAGCCGACGGAACACAAATATCAGTGCCAGAACACAGCTGATTCCCTGACACAGGAAGGTGGCCCAGGCCACACCGGCCACACCCATGTCGAAGGCTGTCACAAAGAGAATGTCCACGCCCACATTGGCGGTGGAGGAGCAGGCCAGAAAGATAAAGGGGGTTCTGGAATCACCAAGGGCGGAGAATACGCCGGTGGAGATGTTATAGAAAAAGACAAAGGGCAGGCCCCAGACATAAATGTCCAGATACAGGGCCGAGTCTGCCAGCAGCTCGGCGGGGGTGTTGATCCGCTCCAGCAGCATACTACAGCCACAGATGCCCAGCACCATCAGCAGGGCGCAGAGGATCCCACTGGCGAGCATGGCGGTGTTTACCGCAGTTTTCATTTTGGTGTAATCTTTGGCACCGAAGAGCTGAGAGATCACAACAGAGCAGCCAATGTTGCAGCCAAAGGCAAAGGCGATAAAGATCAGGGTGATCTCGTAGCTGTTGCCCACTGCGGCCAGTGCGTTTTCACCGATGAATTTACCTGCCACAAAGCTGTCTGCGATGTTGTACAGCTGCTGAAAAATAATGCTTCCGAACAGGGGCAGACAAAACCGCCACAGCACCTGTTCCGGTTTTCCCACCGTCAAATCACGATTCAATTGTAATACGCCTCCTGAAGTAACTTGCTTTTTTCATTCCGGTGTATTATACTCAGGCAAAGGCGAAAAGTAAAAGCTATTTTTTATATAGCAAATATAACAAAATGATATGAGTGATGCAGAATGTCTGTCAGCTATGATTATTACAGAATCTTTTATTATGTAGGGAAATACCGGAGCTTTACACAGGCGGCGAAGGCGCTGGGAAGCAGTCAGCCCAATGTGACCCGGGCCATGAACAATCTGGAGCATGGGCTGGGCTGCCATCTGTTTATCCGTACCCACCGGGGGGTCACTCTGACCCCGGAGGGGGAACGGCTGTTTCTCCATGTGAAGGCCGCCCATGAGCATCTTCAGACCGGAGAGGCGGAACTGGCCGGAAGCAGCCCGGAGGTGGGGGGCAGACTGTCCATCGGCGCCAGTGAAATTGCGCTCCATGGGCTGCTGCTTCCGGTGCTTCGCCGGTTCCGAAAAACCTATCCCAAGGTACATATTGAGATTACCAACCACTCCAGTCCTCAGGCAGTTGCGGCGGTGCGGGCCGGTGGGGTGGAGCTGGCGGTGGTGACCACGCCGACAGAGGTCACAAAACCTCTGGTGCAGACCCCGCTGATGAAGTTCCGGGATGTGCTGATCGCCGGAAGCGGGTTTTCTGAACTGAAGGGGCGAACCATGTCCATTACACAGGTGGCGGAGTATCCTCTGGTGCTGCTGGGGCGGGAGACCTCTACCTATGGGTTTTATCAGCAGATCTTTTCCAGACAGAATCTGCTGCTGTCAGCGGATATGGAGGCTGCCACCACGGATCAGATCCTTCCGTTGGTGCAGTATGATCTGGGACTTGGATTTGTACCCTCCTTTTTTGCAGCGGATGCCCTGCGCCGGGGGACAGTGTTTCAAATTCAGCTGGATGAGGAACTGCCTCCACGGGAAATCTGTCTGGTGCGGGATAAGAGCCGGCCACTCAGCGGTGCTGCCAGAGCCTTTGCGGGGATGCTGGATGGTTCCGGGGAGTAGGAGTTATTGTTGATATGTTTCCAGAGTGACACCGGTATAATACCACGTTAGAATGTCCCGGTAATCGCAGCCCTGTTCCGCCATGGCCTGTGCACCGTACTGACTCATGCCCACCCGGTGGCCAAAGCCCTGCACATGGAAGGTGACGGTATCTTCCTCAGGGGTGATGGTAAACATGGTGGAGCGCAGGCCAAACAGACTGCGCAGCTGTGTGCCGGTAAAAGGAGTTCCGCCGATGGTGATAGTGTCCACACCGCCCCCCGGGGTGTAAACCGGATCGGACACCGTGGGACTTTCAACGGCCAGTGTGGAGAGAAATGTGTCCATATCCACCACCACCTGGCTCTCGTAAACTTCAGCTGCCTCTTCGCCGGGGCTGTCCACGCTGACAAGATAGGGAACGCTGCTGCCCCAGACAGCCTGAGCTGACTCGGTTTTTCCTCCGGAGCAGGAGAAATAGGTGGCGGAGATCAGCTTGCCATCGTAGGTGAGGACCTGTCCGTCGGTAGCCGCCACAGCTTCGGTGAGCTTTCTGATATACTGTTCCTGCTGGCTGCCCCAGCGGTCTCCAGATGTGGTTATGCTGGCGAAGGCCTGACATACGGCGGGGTCATCAGACAGCGGAAGTCCCCCTTCCAAACGATGGAGGGTGTAGGTTCTGGCGGCCACAGCCTGTGCCTTCAGTGCCTCCGGCTCAAAATCTGCCGGCATCTCCCCGGCAAGGACACCGATCAGATAATCCCGCAGGGACATGGACTGGGTGCTCCCGTGGATTTCGACAGGAACGGTTATGCTTTCGTCCAGAGACAGAGGCTGATTCCGGTGGATCACAATGGAATTAACAGTTCGCTCCGGAACGGAATCGGATGCTGCCTCTGATGTGACCGGTACAGGGGCGGGCATGTCCAGGGCAAAGGTTTTGTCTGTGCCAGTGAAAAAGACAGGGATCAAAATGGTGAAAACGGCTGCGAGAAAGCCTGAGATGATACTGCGCTTCAATGGGAAAACCTCCTGATTTTGCAAGTGTAGAGAAAGTGTGTTTCATTTTCTGCGTTGGGGCATTCCGGGATGCTGTTCAAAACTATTCTATATTTTTTATGATAAAATCCATACTTTTCAGCAAATAGCACGATTGACGGGACTACAGGACTGTGGTATCATATGTTCCAAACTACTCTGATTTTATCTGCGGAGGTGCAACAATTGACAAGTTCCACTTCATCTTCCCTTGCTCTCATCAACAATTTATGTGAGAAGCTTCAAAACAGTACCATCTTTGATGTAAACGTGAAGGATTACAGCAATATCAAACGGGGACTCCGGAATGCGGATGGTACCGGTGTTATGGCGGGGTGTACCAAGATCGGTTCTGTTCAGGGCTACGCCATCATTGACGGAGAGAAGACTCCTCTGGAGGGCCGTCTGATCTACCGGGGCTATGATGTGTATCAGCTGATCTCCGGGTTTACCCGGGAGAATCGGTTCGGTTTTGAGGAAATCGCCTATCTGTTGCTGTTCGGGGAGCTTCCCAACGAAGAAGAATATGCTGCATTCCGTCAGCTGTTGTGCGATAATATGGATCTGCCTGCCGGATTCACCGAGGATATGATCCTGAAAGCACCCAGCAGCAATATTATGAATAAGCTGGCCCGTTCTGCGCTGGTTCTGTATTCTTATGATGATAATCCGGACGCAACGGATCTGCCCAATATGCTTCGGCAGGCAGTCTGCCTGATTGCCCAGTTCCCCATGATTGTGGCGCATGCTTATGCGGCCAAGGTACATTATTATGACAAGGGGTCGCTGGTGCTCCACTGGCCTGTGCCGGGATACTCCATCGCAGAGAATTTCCTCCACTGTATCCGGCCGGATTCCAAGTTTACCGATGATGAGGCAAAACTGCTGGATCTGTGTCTGGTGCTACATGCGGAGCATGGTGGCGGTAACAACTCTGCCTTTACCTGCCGTGTGCTGTCCTCCTCCGGGACAGACACCTATTCCGCCATTGCTGCCGCAGTGGGAAGCCTGAAGGGCCCCAAGCACGGCGGTGCCAATCAGCGGGTATCTGCCATGTTTGAAGAGATCAAGGCCAATGTGAAGGACTGGGAGGACGATGATGAGATCATCGCCTATCTTGAGAAGATCCTCAGAAAGGAAGCAGGGGACGGTTCCGGGCTGATCTATGGTATGGGTCATGCCATCTATACCAAGTCCGATCCCAGAGCCATGATTCTGAAGCGGTCCGCCCGGGATCTGGCTGAGAAAACAGGTTACCTCAAGGAACTGGAACTGCTGGAGTCCATCGAACGGCTCTCCCCCGGGGTGTTTGCCCGGGTCACCGGCTCTGATAAGGTCATGTGTGCCAATGTGGATTTCTATTCCGGCCTTGTTTACCGGATGCTGAATATTCCTGAGGAACTGTATACGCCCCTGTTTGCAATTGCCCGTGTTACCGGCTGGTGTGCCCACCGGATCGAGGAGGTCATGACCTCCAACCGGATCATCCGTCCGGCCTATAAGTCCCTGACACAGGGCAAGCAGTACGTCCCTATGGGCAAACGATAAGTAAAACAGCACCGCACTTTCTGAGAGAGCTGCGGTGCTGCTTCTTTTTTGTGTTAAAGTGGCAACATACGGATGGAAAAGAGCAAGGAACGAACGTTGTTCACGGAAAAACAGTGTGATATAATAACATCGAAATCCTGTGGGTCTTTCCGGATCCATCGGGCTTACCTTTCCACATTAAGGAGGAAATGTACATGAATGAAAAAATCCTTGCCGCTGGCCAGGAGGCTGTCATCGAGGTGTCTCAGGCTTTTGAAAAGCTGGTGATCGAGGACGGCGCAAAGGTGACTGCTCCCGAGAATAAGAGAGTTATCCTGACCGTTGACGGCGTACACAGAGATCTGGAGCCCGGCACCTACACCGGCGATGTGAAGCTCTCTGTCATTGATGGTGTTATCGTAGACTATGAGACCCATGGTTCTGTGGATCACTACTGCATGGCGAACGCTGTCTCCTTTGAGAATGGCAAGTATGCCGAGAATCAGTCTGTAACTGCCGCAGTCATTGGGGATGCTGAGATCCGCGACGGCTATGTGAAGAACCTGAAGGTTGTTTCCCATGGCGATAACTTTGGCGGCGTTGTGGTTCGTGACGGCGAAGCCCTCATCGAGGACGTGGAGATGGAGCTGATCGGTAACGGCGGCTGCGACTTTACCGGCGAAGGCGTTGGTATTACCGCAATGGGCAATGCCAAGGTGACTGTAAACCGTGCAAAGATCCACACTGTCGGCTCCATCCGTGCAACTGTAGTTGGCCGTGAGAATGCCGAGGTCGTGGTAAATGATTCCGAGCTGTTTGCTGCTGACGGCGACAAGCCCAACAATATTCACGGTATGACCAAGGTGCCGTGGATGCTGGGCCTTACCGGCCGTGTTCGTACCACCAATCTGGTGGACAGCGCCCATGTGACCTATAACCGCTGCCATGTTAAGTGTGAAAACTGGGGCACCTTCTCCACCGACGGCACCAAGACCGGCGCCCGTCTGGAAATGAATGACTGCGTGATCGAGTCCGAGAAGTGCGGCTATGGCGCTTACTCCATCGGCGAGTGCCTGGACTCCTTCTCCCACTGCAAGATGGACATGGGCAACTACCCCCTCATCATGTGTGCAGAGGGCAACGGCCTCTTCACCAATGCCTGCGAGATCAACTCCCGCAAGGTCGGCGTTATGATGCACGGCGGTCAGGGCACCGGCACACTGACCATTGAGAAGCACTGTGTGTTCAACACTGCACGGGGCGTTCTTCAGGTCAAGGGTCAGGGCGCAACCATCAATGTTTCCGAGAGTGAACTGAACTCCCAGATCGGTGTGATTCTGGAGCGTTTCCCCAATGACGATCCCAACATGGGCGGCAAGAAGAAGGGCGGCGCAGGTGGTCCC
>CAZFGL010000066.1:0-12079 GCA_964518645.1 uncultured Oscillospiraceae bacterium
ACCCCCAACCCCTCCATTCTGAAGATTCTTCGGGAAGAAGGCTGCGGCACCGACTGCTCCTCCCTGACAGAGCTGATGATGTCTGACCGGTGCGATTTTTCCGGCAGCGAGATCATGTTCTCCTCCAACGAAACCCCTCCGGAAGAGTTTCAGTTGGCAGAAAAGCTGGGTGCAACCATCAATCTGGATGACTTCACCCACATTGATTTTCTGAAGGAGACCATCGGTTATATCCCCGAAACCATCTCCTGCCGGTACAATCCCGGCGGACTCTTTCAGCTCTCCGACAGCAAGGAAGGCTTCCAGGTCATGGACAATCCCGGGGATGCCAAGTACGGCTTCACCACGGAGCAGCTCTATGAGGGCTTTAAAAAGCTGAAGGCCATGGGCGCAAAGAACTTTGGTATCCACGCCTTCCTCGCCTCCAACACCATCTCCAACGATTACTATCCCACTCTGGCCGGGATCCTGTTCCGGCTGGCGGCAGACCTTCAGGAAAAGACCGGCTGCCATATTTCCTTTATCAATCTCTCCGGTGGCGTAGGTGTTCCCTACCGTCCCGAGCAGCCCAAAAATGACATTCTCGCCATTGGCGAAGGTGTCCGGAAACAGTACGAGGAAGTTCTGGTTCCCGCAGGCATGGGGGATGTTGCCATCTTCACGGAGATGGGCCGTTTCATGCTTGCTCCCTACGGCGGTCTTGTAACCAGAGCCATCCACGAGAAGCACACCTACAAGGAGTATATCGGCGTGGATGCCTGTGCCGCAAACCTGATGCGTCCTGCCATGTACGGTGCCTATCACCACATTACCGTCATGGGCAAGGAAAACGCCCCCCTGGATCACAAGTATGACGTGGTGGGCTGCCTCTGTGAAAACAATGACAAATTCGCCATTGACCGGATGCTCCCGGAAATTGAAAAGGGTGACATTCTCTTTATCCATGACACCGGTGCCCACGGTCATTCCATGGGTTATCAGTACAACGGCCGCCTGAGAAGCGCAGAGATCCTGCTTCAGGAAGACGGCTCCACCCGACTGATCCGCCGCGCAGAGACCCCGGACGATTATTTCGCCACGGTTATTTGGTAATTTTACAAAACCGCCAGAGTTTTTCTGGCGGTTTTTTGTATCTTTTATAGAATTATATGTGCATTTTGGTAATTTTACAAAAAGAGTCATGAAATGTGCAGGGTTTTATGCTATAATACATTGCACAATAGTTATTTGAAGGAAATTATGCTCTGTTTGCACTTATCATTACTTTGAAGGAGTGTTTTCATGCAAGTTCGTGAACTGGTTTCCTCCGGTACTTTTTCAGACCTGAGGCTGCTCACAGGTGAAAGCGGTCTTGAAAATCATATGAAAGACGTTGTCCTGCTGGAATACGAGAGTCTGAAGCAGGATCGTCAGCAGGATTATTATCAGGGTGATTTTATTATCAGCACCCTGTTTTTCGCAAAGGACCACGAGGATCTTCTTTATGACACCGTACAGCGTCTGATCGATCTGGGCGCTTCCGGGCTGGCGTTTAAATCCAGCTATTATAACTATCTCCCTGACCGGGTCAGAGAAATGGCGCAGGAAAAATGCTTCCCCATTTTCATGTTTGACGACCTTTATATCGAGGACGTTATTCTCAGAATTTCCGACTATCTCCGGCAGAGGCAGGAATTCTCCATGCACGAGGATTCTCTGTTCAAAATTCTGTCCGGTACCACTGCAAATTATAACATCGAACAGCTTTGCACCAGTATGAATCCGAACCGGCAGAAATACACGGCCGCTGTATATGCCCACGCAGCTGACTTCTCCAGCAACTGGACCATGATTCTGCGGCAGGCTTTGCAGCGCCGGGATTCCCGCCGTTTCGTAAACGCCTATCGTTTTCTTCAGTTCCGCCGGGGCTTTTTCATTCTCGCCAGCTTTACTGAGCCTGTGGAGCTGGATCAGCTGACGGATGATGTGCAGAACATGCTGAATCAGATGGGCTGCCCCACAGAACAGCTGTGTTTCGGTGTCAGCCGTATTCATCAGCCCGCACTGGATTTCGACTGTGTCATCCGGGAGGCCTTTGATGCTGCCATCACTGCAATCTCCCGCGGAGTCCCCCGCATTCTTTATCCCCAGCTACGGTTGTACAGCGGGCTGTTCCCGCTCCTTCGGGACAAAAGCTTCCGTGAGACCATGCAGTGTCAGATGCAGCTTCTGGAACAGGCTGACCGGGAAAGCGCTTCCGGTTTTCTGGTAAACACCCTCAGTGCCTATGCACAGAGTGGTTACGACATCAAGAAAACCGCCGATGCCATGAATCAGCACCCCAACACCATCCGTTACCGTTTAAAGAAGATCTGCGAGCTTACTGCAAATCCCTCTGAGTCCAGCCACGCCCTGTACCTGATGGGCGAATTCCAGCGTATGGACAGCCTCGCCCGTGCAATCTTTTGACCCCAACACAAACAAAACACCCGCCGGAAAGTTAACGCCTTTCCGGCGGGTGTCCTTTATACATCCAGTTCAAATTTCACCGCAGTTGTAACCTTCACGCCCTCAGATTCCGCGGTCTCTTCCCCGGCGGCTTTGGAAGCCTCCGGCTCCTCAGCGGCCACCTCTTCATCAGCTTCGGGGGCCTCCGGTGCGTCCTCATCAGTCTTTGCGGTCACGGTATCAAATTTACCGTCTCCGTCCAGATCCTCCAGTACCACCTCGGTAATGCCGTCGTCATCCAGATCCAGCAGGATGGATTCCTCAGGCTCTTTTTCCTTCATTCTGGTCACAACAACCGCAGCTGCGGCAGCGGCAGCACCCAGCAGTGTGGCTGCGCCCAACAAATACTTTGCTTTCATGGGTATGCCTCCTTTAATATCTGTTTTTCGTCATTATATCGCGCCAATACCCAGATTGTGTGAATAAACCTTAAATATTTACTGTTTTCTGAACTGGGAGGGTGTTGTCCCCTCGTATTTCTTAAAGGCCCGGTTCATGGACAGGAAGCTGGTATATCCCACCATCTGTGCGATCTGCTTCATGGTTTTATCTGAATGGAGCAGGGACTTTGCAGCCGTGAGGCGCACATGCTGAATGGTTTCATAGATGCCCCGTCCGGTATACTGCTTGAACACCCGGGTCGCATAGGAGGGGGTGATCCCGAATGCGGCAGAAACCTCAGTCAGGCCAAGCGCCTCGTTGGTATAATTCTGTTCAATGTACACTGCCATTTTATCCACCCACTGGGGCTTTGGTTCCGGATGGGCGGTATTCTGTTTTTCACAGATTGCGTCAAAAATCTCGTCCATGGCCACCGTAAGTTCTGACAGAGTGGCTGCCTGCGCAATTCTGGGGCCGGGATTCACCTGATAGTACAGCGCATCCCCCACCTGATTCCGGATATCGTCCAGCGCATCGAGAACCTTACAGCAGATCCCCCCGAAGCGAACCTCCAGGATCTTTACCGTGGGGGTATGCTGAATAAATTCCCGGTCGATCATCTCGTGGAGTACATATTTGACTCCGGCAATATCCATGGACTGAAGCTTCATAATCAGCTTTTTGTCCAATTCCGTCAGTTCCGAACGGATCATGGGCTGAGACTCATCACAGAGCACATCGTAAAACAGTATCTGCTGATCCTTGCCGAAAAATTCATTGTACCAAAGACACTGACATGCGGCCGCATAAGCCTCCGGAATGTTTTCCAGCCCATGGACATGGCCGCTGACTGCGATGGTAACGCTGATATCAAACTCCGTCTCCAGAAGTTCCATGACCTGATCCAGCTGAGGTCTCAGTGTGTCACAGAAATCTTCCCAGCTCTGTTTCAGGTTCACAAGACATGCCATCTGGTAGTCCACTTCCGCCGCAACCGCCACGTTTTCCCGGCCCAGCAGTTCGGAGAACATATTGTTCAGCACAAAGAAATGGTGCTTGGTGGATTCATGCCATTCCGCTTCGCTCATGAGGATGCTGCCCCACCGCTCAATATGGATCAGCAGCATGGCAAAATCATCGGTCTCCGGGTAAAAACCGGCACCGTTACAGAAGCGCTTCAGCTCTTCCGGATCCTTGATAAAGTTTTTGCTCACCAAATGAGCCATCATATGATCCTGAAGCTGGATATGGTTCATTGAATTCCCATTGTCCAAATGGCACACCCTCTTTCCATATGTATATAGTATCAAATTTTGCGTCCGGGAACAAGAACATTTACAAAATTAGCGGGTAAAAAAATGATAAATAAAGCTTGATTTATGACAGTTTCCAAAACGGCCGGACTGTGGTAAAGTAAGTTAAGGCAAGAATGCCAACCTATCTTAATAAGGAGGATACATACATGAAAAAGAACTGTTCCAAGTTGCTTGCGCTGCTTCTCACCCTTGTGATGATCATGGGTGTGTTTGCCGGCTGCGGCGGCACCGCAGAGGCCCCTGCTTCTGAGACCACAGAAGCATCCGCCACTGCTCCTGAAACCCCTGACACTCAGGCGCCCGAGGCAGGCTCTGCCGAAGAGGCTTCCGTTGTGGAAGAGATCGCTGCTCCCGAGGGCTTTGTGAACCAGACCGTAGAGCTCCCCATCGAGGCTGATGAGGTTCACTACACCTGCTGGATGCCCGTTGCTCCCTACGTCTCCACCATGATGAACCTGGAGGACTTCTCCACTCAGGTTGCCATGGTCAAGGCCATCAACGAAGCTACCAATGTCTACATCGACTTCAACGCCATCGCCGGCGGTACTGTCGAGGAAGAGGCATTTAACCTTATGATCGCCGGTGGCGATTATATGGATATCATCGGCGTTATGAACTATTACTCCGCTTCCCGTAACTCTGCCGGCCACGAAAAGGCCATTGAGGACGGCGTTATCATCGACATCAAGGATCTGCTGGAAGAGTACGCTCCCAACTACTACAACCGTCTGAAGGAAAACGCCAATGCCTACATGACCATGCTCACTCCCTCCGGCATGATGGGCTGCATTGGCCAGATGCTGAAGGTTGCCGGCACTGAGAATCAGGGCATGATCGTCCGTAAGGACTGGTTCGAGGCTTCCGGTGTTGAGGCTCTGGATACCATCGACCAGTTTGAGGAATACCTCACCTTCTGTAAGGAAACCTATGGCGCATACGCTTACCTGAACTACGCAGGTATCGACACCAACTTCGGTGCATCCTTTAACACCTCCGGCCAGTTCAACGTTCAGGACGGCAAGGTATATCACTCCTACACCACTCAGGAGTTCCGTGATTACCTGACCAAGATGAACGACTGGTACAAGAAGTGTCTGTTCAACGACGACTTCTACAACGACACCGATCTGACCACCGTCCGCAACGACATGGCCAACGACCTGTGCTCCTACGTTGAAGGCTCCGCTGAGAGCATGTCCAACATCTTCGACATGAACCCCGAGAACACTGCCATGGAACTGATGGCAATCAAGTACCCCAAGGCTGAGGGCGTTGACGAGATCCATGTGGGCTACGAAGGCTCCCTGCTGAAGAACGCTGACACCTGGGCTATTTCCACCGCCTGCGGCGACCCCGTTCCCCTGATGAAGCTGGTGAACTGGCTGTACTCCGACGAGGCTGACCTGATGTACAACTGGGGCGAAGAGAACGTCACCTACACCCTCGACGGCGAGGGCAATCCTCAGTGGACTGATCTGGTTATCAACAATCCCGATGGCCTGAACTTCATGTTCGCTTCCTACCTGTACGCTTCCGGCGTCGGTTCCGTATACTTCCCCGGCATCTATGACATGTCCAAGGGCTTCTATTCCTACAACGACGACATGCTGGCAGCTGTTGAGACTCTATCCGTACTCACCGACGGCGCATGGAACATGCCCAAGTACGCCACCCTCAGCACTGACGAGACCGAGGAATATGTTTCCTACTCCACCGATCTGGAGACCTATGCAGAAGGCATGTTGCTAAAGTTCGTTCTGGGCGACGAGCCTATGGAAAACTATGATGCATTCCTAGATACCTGCATGGAGATGGGCCTTGACAGAATGACCGAGCTGTATCAGGACGCTTATGACCGTGGCGCTGATATGCTGGCTAACGCAGGCTGATTTCAATCATTATGGGGCTGTCGCAAAAATGCGGCAGCCCCTGTTTTCATGCACAGGTAAAATATTCTCCTGCGCAATTAGGACATAAAACGGTAAATGGCGTGCTGCAAGACCACGCAGCACGCCACTGTTCTATCAAATCAATGCTGGGGCGGAGGAGGCATTCCGGGACCACCAGGACCACCGGGACCACCGGGACCGCCAGGACCGCCGGGAGGAGGACCGCCTGCGGGCATGGGGGGAGCCTCAACCGGACGGGACTCTGTGGAGAATTCCACCACGACACCTTCCATTCCGCCTACAAACACCATCTTGCCTTCCACGTTTCCGGAAGCGTCAATGGTACCCTCGTAGCAGCGAATCAGGCCACCCTGCTCAATTTTGAAAGCGAACTTGCCGTCTTCCACCTGTGCCGGTTCCATAAAAGGTACCGTAGCCCACTGGCCGGGGGCAATATCCACAGAAGCAGTCTGCGCCTCGAAGTCAATGGTGGTTTCCCGTTCAGCACCGGGGGTATGCTCAAATACTTTGTATGCCATAATCATCCTTCTTTCTGTTAAAGAATACTGTTATTATAGCCTTCCGGACAGTATGGCGCAACAAAAATCAGCTTTCGGAGATAAATGCAACAATCTCGTCCCATTTTGCACTGACCGATCCCTGTACAAAACCGGGCTTACCGCCCCCACGACCGCCCAACGCGGCGTTGAAGTCCTTGACCCATCCGCGCAGATCCCCGTTCAGAAGCCCTGCGGCGTATTTATAGCCGTTTTCATCATCTCCGGAACAAACTACCGCTCTTCCACCGCAGGTGTTCTGAATGGTGATAGCAGCCCGACGCACCCCGTCCGCATTCAACCCCGGCAGATTCACCAGTACATCACCCTTTCCGGCAAGTGCCTCTGCCTGTTCCGCAAACCGGGCCTTTTCCAGTGCAATCAATTGCTGTTTCTTTTCTTCCAGCTCATTGACCAGTTTCTCCACCGCTCCGGCGGTTTCCTGAACCTTTGCGGACAGGAGCTGGGATACCGCCCGGTTCTGCTGCTGGATCCGGGTCAGATAGGCATAGGCACGTCCGCCGCACAGCATCTCCACACGGACACCGCTGTGGAACTTTTCCACGTTCAAAAGCTTCACCAGTCCGATCTCCCCGGTGTTTTTCACATGGGTACCGCAGCAGGCACATATGTCCGTATCCGGGAATTCCACGATGCGAACTTTGCCTGTAAGGGCTTTTTTACTGCGGTAAGGGATCTTCTCCAGTTCCTCCGGTTCCGGATACCAGCATTTCACCGGGGCATTCTGCCAGATCCTCCGATTGACCTCCTGTTCCACCTCAAGGAGCTGTTCCTCTGTAAGGATCCCGGACAGGTCAATGGTGATCATCTCGCTGCCCATGTGGAAACCCACGTTGTTATATCCCCAGCGTCTGTGAATGACACCGGAGACCATGTGCTCTCCGGAGTGCTGCTGCATCAGGTCGAACCGGTAAGCCCAGTCGATTTCACCGGAGACCCGGGTGCCCACCGGGATCGGATCGTCGGTATAATGGATCACACAGCCGTCCTTCTCATGGGTGTCCCTGACCACCGTATGGTTCAGGGTCCCCCGGTCGCCGGGCTGACCGCCTCCCTCCGGGTAAAAGCAGGTGCGATCCAGAATGATCCCCCACCCCTGCTTCCGTTCCACACACTCCACCACTGTGGCTTCAAAGCTTGTGATATATGCATCCAGCTCGTAGAGCTTCTCCGGCTCCATGGTCATACCTCCGGTTTTGTTTTTCACTATCTTAGCATAAATCCCCCCGGGATGCAATCCGGCGATATTTGTGAGAAAAAAGCAAAAAACTCCCACTGCACCCCTTGACAGTGCCCCTGGGACACATGCTACCATGATACCACAATCAAAGAAAAGAAGGTGGAACTGTCATGACCAGAAAAGAAGTCTATACCGCCGTGGGCATCACCGTGAAAACCCTTCGGCTTTATGAGGAAAAGGGTCTGATCGCCCCGCTGAAAACCAGACAAAACGGCCGGGAATACCGGGAATATGATCAGGGGCTGGTTGAACAGCTGAAAAAGATCGTGCTGCTTCGGCGGGCTCTGTTCACCATGGAAGAGATCAAAACCATGCTGGACACCCCTGATGCCACACCGGAGATATTCAGAACCTATCTGGATTGGCTGGAACAGCAGACGGTGCAGTTCCAGAACCTGAAACGTGCAGCGGATCAGGTCTGTGTGGATTCCCTCTCCGGCATTGACCCTCTGGTACGCTCACTCAGCACCACAGCCGCCGGAATGCCCCTGTCCCAAATGGACGTTAAGCCCAATTTCAGACGCATCGATGCCATGGAGGAACCACCCCGGCACATGGAACCTCAGGTCAATTTTGACGAAACCGTCCCCAGCGCCCGTGTCATGCGTCAAATGAATCTGGCGCTGGACAAAGATAAAGGCAACAATATAAACATCGCCTTCGGCCAGTATAACGAGCTGCACAGGAAAGAGACCTGGGCACCGGGTGGCCCTGTACAGCGGGAAACAGTCACACCAAAATGGTACCGGATACTCAGCGCACTGGTCAGTATTCTGCTGGTCATCTCCTTCCTGCTGTTTTTGCAGGATCCCTATCTCTCTCCGGCTCGGATCGGGTTCTTTAGTCTGCTGCTCCTCCGGATCATACTGGCCGGTATTCCCCCGGTGGTGGAGCATTTCCGCTGGTTAAAACAGACCCCCTCCTCCGATTCTGCACAGTGGAGGAAGGAACAGAAAACCCGGTTCTGCAAAATTCTCATTTGTGTGTTCGGTGCAACCCTGCTGATTGCCGCAGTGATACTTCTGGTTCTCAGACAGGAACGGCTGGAGCATCCTCCGGCTGACTACCAGATTCTTTTTTCAGTCCCTGCATCCCTGTCCCACCAGGATCAATTGAACATGGAACAGGCCCTTTGCCAGCTGGTTGGAGATCTGAACGGAGATGGAATGGCACACACAGATATTGATCTGGCCATCCACAGAAACGGACTTGGGCTGATCGACACAAAAACGGGCCCTCAGCCTATGGAAACGTATATTGGTCAGTCAGATTACACCCTGATTCTGATCACCGATCTGAGACCTTTTGGCGCAGACCATGTGTTCCCTTACCAGACAGTCTGCGCACCTCTGCCCGAAGATCTTGCCACAGATTACACCCCCTGTCAGGTAGATCTCACAGACTGTCCGCTGCTTATTTCCGCAGATCTGGAGCATCTCACCGTGTACGGCTGTATTTCCAAAAACGCCACGCAGGAGGAATATGAGTTTGCAGCAGAGCTGCTCCGCAAAATAAGGGCCAAATAACAGAAACAGCCCCACACCTTTCGGTGTGGGGCTGAAATTCTTTTAACAACCGGAACGGATTACTCAGCAGCAGTCTCAGCAGTCTCCACAGGAGCAGAACCGGTAACCTTCTTTGCAGCATTGGCAGCTGCACGGGTCTGGAGGGTGTCAGTGATGACAGCAGCCAGAAGCACAACGCCCAGAACAACATACTGCCAGTACTGGTTCAGGTTCAGGAAGTTCATACCGGAGTTCAGTACGCCGATGATGAGAGTACCGATTACCATGTCTCTCATACGGCCACCGCCGCCACCCATCTTAATGCCACCCAGCATTGCACCAGCCATAACGGTAAACTCTGCGCCGATACCCATGGAGTTGTTCATGGAGGTATTCATTGCACCGATATTTACCACCTGTGCCAGAGCAAAGAACAGACCAGCCAGAGCAAAGATGGCGATACGCATCTTCGCAACAGAAACACCGGACAGTGCAACTGCATCAGGGTTGGAGCCCATTGCATAGATGTTACGACCGAAGTAAGTCTTGTTGAGGATGAATGCGCCGATGGCAACCAGAATGATCATAACAATAACGCCGGACTTCAGGTTACCAAAACCAAGGTTGATGGGATAGCCGCCGAGGATCTTGAAGCCCTCAGACAGGTTACGATATGTAGCAGCTCTACCGCCGGAGAGCAGGTAGGTTGCACCATTGAGCATATACTGGGTAGCAAGGGTAATGATGAAGGGGAAAACCTTCAGCCATGCATACACAGCGCCGTTGAAGCCGGAGAACAGAACGCCGCAGCCGATACCGGCCAGCAGTGCCAGCAGGAAGCTGCCAGTGCTCTGATTTACCAGAGCCATAATAACGCCCACGGTGGAAATCAGATAGCCGGTGGACAGGTCCATGCCACCGCCCAGCATAATAAAGGTGATACCAATACCCAGAATCATCATGTAAGCGTTCTGGCCAAGGATGTTCAGCAGGTTCTGAGGTGCCAGGAAGTTACGTCCTGCAACCACAGGGCCCAGAATGGCGAAAATGATGAGAACGCCAATCAGAACCAGCAGCATCATATAATCCTTCAAAATAGAAGAAAAGCTTTTTTTCATTTGAGTCAGTCCCCCATAGTTTCAGTATCATAGCCGCCGGAGGAAGCCAGCTCCAGGATCATTTCCTGAGTAGCCTGTTCTCTGGACAGCTCACCAGCCAGACATTTTTCGCCAAAGACCACGATCCGGTCAGACATGCCCAGAAGTTCCTCCATATCGGAGGTAACCATGATAACACATTTGCCCTCTTCGCACATGGCGTTCATCAGCTCGTAGATCTCATACTTGGCGCCTACATCGACACCGCGGGTGGGTTCGTCGAAGATGATGATGTCAGACTGGGTGGCCATTGCCTTACCAACTACAACCTTCTGCTGGTTGCCGCCGGACAGGGTCACAACCTTGGTATTCTTCAGGTCTGGGGCTTTGATCCGCATGGCCTTACCGTAATAATCAGCAATCTCTGCTTCCTTTTTGTTATCTACAACGCCGCCCTTGGAAATCTTGCTGAGCACGTTATAGACAAGGTTCCAGGAGATGGTCTCACTGAGGAAGCAGCCTTCACGTTTCCGATCCTCAGGGATCAGACAGATACCGTACTTATGCATGGCATCCTTAGGGGATTTAATGTTGGCCAGCTCACCGTTGACGTAAATCTCACCCCACTGCTTCTTCTCCGCACCAAAGACCACCTTCATGATCTCAGTACGGCCTGCACCTACCAGACCGGAGATACCCAGCACCTCGCCCCGGCGGGCCTTAAAGGAGATGTTCTTAACGCCGTTGCCGGTGAGATTCTTCAGTTCCAGAGCCACATCACCAATCTCCGCATTACGGGGCGGGAAGGTGGCGGTCATCTCACGGCCAACCATGTACTTAATGAGTTCAGGACGATTGGTGTCCTTGGTCATCATGGTGGTGATATACTCGCCGTCCCGGAGAATGGATACCCGGTCAGTGAGTTCAAAGACCTCGTCCAGACGGTGAGAAATGAAGATGATGGCAACGCCCTCAGCCTTCAGCTTCCGAACGATTCGGAACAGGATCTCAACCTCAGCCACAGACAGGGGTGCGGTGGGCTCGTCCAGAATCAGAATTCTGGCATTCTTACTGACCGCCTTTGCAATCTCAACGATCTGCATATGACCGGGGGTCAGATCCCGCACCAGAGTATCCGGATCAATATCAACGCCAAAATCGTCAAAGATCTTCTTTGCGATCTCGCGCATCTTTTTCTGATTTACCAGCTTTCCGTACTTTTCACCATAGCAGATATTCTCTGCAGCAGACAGCACATCGATCAGGTTAAACTCCTGATAGATACATTCCACGCCATGCTTTCTCGCAAGAGCGGGATTCATAGCCTTATAGGTTTCCCCATCTACAGTAATGGTTCCGCCATCAGGTGCATGCGCGCCTGTAATTGTCTTGATAAAGGTAGATTTACCGGCACCGTTCTCACCGATCAGGGCGTGAACCTCGCCGGGATAAAAGTCAATGGACACCTTATTCAGTGCCACGACGCCGGGGTAAACTTTCATAATGTCCCGAAGGGACAGTACAGGTGTTTTCTCTTCCAAATATAATGCCTCCCTCGTGTTTATTCGGAGGAATAACGTACTTCT
>CAZFGL010000067.1:0-11904 GCA_964518645.1 uncultured Oscillospiraceae bacterium
TCTCCTGGGAGGACTTCAAGAAGAAGGGCTACTACATCCCCCCTGTCTCCTACAAGGAAGAGAACAAGGATCCCAAGACCGGTCTCATCGAGAAGTGGGACGAGTATCCCGGCTTCCGCTGGTTCGCCGAGGAGCGTCCCTGCGACACCCCCAACCACAAGATCTTCCAGGAGGAAGGCAAGCTGGGCACGCTGTCCGGCAAGTTCGAGTTCGTCTCCGAGTCCCTGCTTTACTGGGAGCCTGACGACGAAATTCGTACCCCCATTGCACAGTACAAGGATTCCTGGGAGGGTCACAAGTCCATGTCTGCGGACAAGTATCCCTACCAGATGATCTCTCCCCACCCCCGCTTCGACTATCATACCCACTATCAGCAGCACGCCACCTGGCTTTGGGAGATCCCCCAGAACCGTAAGATCATCAATGGCAATCCCTACCTGATCTGCCGTATCAACCCGGTCACCGCCGAGAAAAAGGGCATCAAGGAGGGCGACGTGGTGAAGCTGTTCAACGGTCGTGGTACCGTTCTGTGCGTTGCACATGTTACCCGCCGTGTTATGCCCGAGACCATTCACGCCTACACCTCCTCCGGTATCTACAACCCTGTGAAGTATGGCGAGATCTCTGCGGACAAGGGCGGCTGCGTCAACGTTCTGACTCCCGGCCGTCTCATGGGCGACTATATCCCCGCCATGGTTCCCAACTCCTGCAACATCGACATTGAAAAGGCTGAGGCTGATCCGAACCCCGGTCAGGGCTTTGAGCATGTGCTGGAGGCCGTAGATGCACAGAATGAGTTCCGTGTCACCAAAACATCTGCCGAGGCCGACTGGCTCTTTGGCGAAAAGGAGGCAAAGTAACATGAGATACGGCATTGCTATTGATTCCGCCCGCTGCATGGCCTGCTATGCCTGCTTTATGGCATGTAAGGATGAGCACTGCGGCTGGGATACCACCGTTTCCAAGGCACAGCCCCATATGGGTCAGTTCTGGATGGACATCAGAGAATGGGAGCGCGGCGACAACGAGCGGCGCATCAAGACCGCTACCGTTCCCACCCCCTGCTCTCACTGCCAGAACCCTGCCTGTGCAGCAGCTGCCACCACGGAAGGCGCTGTATATGTAAGAGATGACGGCATCGTCATCATTGATCCTGAGAAGTCCAAGGGACAGAAGCAGATTGCTGACGCCTGCCCCATTGGCGCTATCTACTGGAATGAAGAACTGGAGATCCCCCAGAAGTGTACCATGTGTGCCCATCTGCTGGACGATCCCGACTACCCCGGCAAGGAGCCCCGCTGCGTAGAGGCCTGCCCCAACCAGGCGCTGATCTTCGGTGACCTGGATGATCCCAACAGCGAGATCTCCAAGAAGATCGCCGCTGGTAAGGTGACCCAGCTGGATGGTCTCCAGGGCATCGACACCTCTGTGGTACACCTGAACGTGCCCACCGCCTTCCTGGCTGGTACTGTGTACCTGCCCGAGGACGACGAGGTATGTATCGGCGCTCATGTCAAGGCCACATGTGAGGATGGCACCGTCTACGAGATGGACACCAACTGGGCCGGTGATTACGAGTTTGAGGATCTTCCCAAAAACAAGAACTTCACCATCGAGATCACCATGGAGGGCTTCAAGCCCGTTACCCTGACTGCCACCACGGATGCTGACCACTATGTAGGTAAGACCTTCCTGGAGGCATAATTCCTGATTGTTCGGGGCTGTCTCATTCGCACAGTATTTCTTTCTGTCATTCCGAGCCAGTGCGTACACTGGCTCGGCAATGACAATTCAAGAAACCCGTTGCACATGAGGCAGCCCCTTCTCAGGGAACTCATAAACCGCCATGACAGCAGCAGTGGCTGCTGCCATGGGGAGTTATGAATCCCAATTTGAAGTTTTTAAGTAATGAACATATTTTAGAGAGGAAGTAATTCTAGTGGAACTTCGTAATGTAGTCGTTGTAGACGGCTGCCGTACCGCCGTAGGCAAGTTCGGCGGTGCTCTGAAGCCCGTCAGTGCCTATGATCTGGCCTGCGTGGTTATGAAAGGCTGCCTGGACCGCACCGGCATCGACCCCAAGGAGATCGACGAGGTCATTATGGGCCAGTGCCGTCAGACCTCTGACGAGCCCAATATTGCCCGTATGGCTGCCCTGAAGGTGGGCATCCCCGAATCCGCCTCTGCACACACCGTTATGCGTCAGTGCGCTTCTGCAATGACTGCTGTTCAGAACGGCGCTATGCAGATCATGACCGGTGTTTCCGATGTGGTTCTTGCAGGTGGCACCGAGTCCATGAGCAACGCTGTATTCTATCTCCGCAATGCCCGTTGGGGCGTTGGCACCGGCAATGCCGAACTGGTGGATGCAGTTACTGAGGGACAGTTCCGTTCCCAGCCCACCGAGATGTACGGCCGGTACAACATGGGTGCTACCGCAGAAAAGATCGCTGAGGAACTGGGCATCACCCGGGAGGAGCAGGACGCATTCTCTCTGGCTTCCCAGCAGAAGGCCATTGCTGCCATTGATGCAGGCCGCTTCAAGGATGAGATCGTACCTGTAGTCGTGCCTCAGGGCCGCAAGAAAGATCCCATCGTGTTTGACACCGATGAGTTCCCCAAGCGTGACACCTCCATGGAGAAGATGGGCAAACTGAAGCCCTGCTTCAACATTACCACCGGCGAGGACGGCCGTATCTGGAATGACACTGAGCTGACCGGTACTGTAACCGCTGCTTCCTCATCCGGACGGAATGATGGTGCATCCGCAATGCTGCTGATGACCGAAGAGAAGGCTAAGGAACTGGGCCTGAAGCCCATCTGCAAGATCATCGGTATGGGTACTGCCGGCTGCGACCCCAGAACCATGGGTCTGGGCCCTGTATATGCGGTTCCCAAGGCACTGAAGAATGCCGGCCTTACCATGGATGACATCCAGCTGATCGAACTGAACGAGGCATTTGCCGCACAGTCTCTGGGCTGCATCAAGCAGCTGGGCTGGGAGGACAAGATGGACATTATCAATGTCAATGGCGGTGCAATTGCACTGGGGCATCCCGTAGGCTCCTCCGGCTGCCGTATCATTGTTACCCTGATGCATGAGATGAAGAAGCGTGGCCTCAAGTACGGTCTGGCTACCCTCTGCATTGCAGGCGGCATGGGTCAGGCTACCATCATCGAAATGTGCGATTAATTCTGACAGAGCAGATGCTCTGTCCATGAAACAGTTATTTTGCGATTGAAAGGAAGTAATTCAAATGGCAAAGACCAATAAGGTTATCATTTCTGCATGCCTCTGCGGTGCAGGCACCAAGAAGGCACAGGCTCCTACCGTTCCCTATACCCCCGAGGAAATCTCCGATCAGGCCATTGCATGTGCAAAGGCCGGTGCTGCTGTAGTTCATATCCATGTTCGCGAGGACAAGGAAGTTGACGGCGTTATGCAGATCGGCTACAAGTCCATGAGCCTTGAGAAGTTCACCCAGACTGTTGAACTGACCCGCAAGAAGGCTCTGGCTGAGGGTGTGGACGTGGTAATCAACCTGACCACCTCCGGCGGTGAGTATGAGGATTACAAGCGTCTCCAGCACCTGGGCAAGCTGAAGCCCGAGATGTGCTCCTTCGACCCCGGCACACTGAACTGGTCCAACAGCTACATTTTTGAGAACCATCCCCGTTTCCTGAACCTGCTGGCTCAGGAAGTGGTTAAGGAAGACATCAAGCCCGAGTTCGAGGTCTTTGATACCGGCCACATCAACTCTGTGGAGTACTACTGCAAGAAGCACGGCATTCCTCAGCCTGCTCACTATCAGTTCATCATGGGTGTCGGCGGCGCAATGCCCGGTGACACCATGGGCCTGGCTTCCATGGTGGAGCGTCTGCCCGAGGGTGCAACCTGGTCCGTTTCCGGCATCGGCAAGGCACATATGCCCATGATGCTGGCTGGCCTGTCTCTGGGCTGCGACGGTCTCCGTGTGGGTCTTGAGGATAACATCATGTACGGCAAGGATGCGGATGGCAACAAGATCATCGCTACCAACGTGATGCTGGTTGAGCGTGCTGTTGAGCTTTGTAAGCTGGCCGGCCGTGAGATCGCTACCGCTCAGGAGGCTCGTGAGATCCTTGGTATCACCCGCAACTGTCTGAGAGACGAGGGCTAAGCTTGACAAAAGCCCTGCGCTTTGTTTAAAATGAAGTACGGGCTGCCCTCTGGCAGCCCGTACTGAAAATAATCTCCGAGTGTATGGGGCTAAGGCATGTGCTATGACCTGTACACCTGACCTACCGGTCACAGGGCTGTGCGGGAAACTGTACAACCTTCCCATGCAGATGAAATCTGCCGAAAAGGAGAGAACTGTGCAGCTACGGTACAGCTCTGTCCTTTTTGACAGAGCTGTATTTTTTGTTTGGAGGGATAGCAATGCTCCAGAATCTTGATTTTCGTGAGGCGGCAAGGGCGCTGTGTGAGGCAGTCTCTCCGGTTTCTTCGGAGCCGGTACCGCTGACAGAGTGCTATGGAAGAATACTGGCAACTCCGGTCACGGCACAAAGTGACGTGCCACCCTTTGACCGTTCCCCCTTTGACGGTTATGCGTTCCGGGCCGAGGATACGGCGGGGGCAACAGAGGATAACCCTGTGACCCTGCGTATTCTGGAAGAAATCCCGGCGGGCAGCGTGGGAAAATGCCGGATTGTCCGGGGAACGGCTGCAAAAATACTCACCGGTGCGCCCATTCCGCTGGGGGCAAATACGGTGTGCAAATTTGAAGAGACGGTATTTACCTCCCAGACTGTGACCTTGCGTCGGAGTTATACGACCGGGAAGAACATCTGCCTCCGGGGAGAAGATCTCACCGCCGGTGATACCCTTGCATCCCGGGGGACACGGATCGATGCGGCCTTGATGGGTACGCTGGCAACTCAGAATATTCCTGCGCCGTTGTGCTATCGCCGGCCAAAAGCCGGGATCATAACCACAGGCTCGGAACTGTGCGCGGTGGGGGAGACCCTGACCGGGGGGAAGATCGTCAATTCCAACTGGTATACCTTCCACGGGGCTTTGACCCAGGCGGGATGCCTGCCGGAGTTCTTCGGTGCCCCCGGTGACAGTGTGGACGAGATCGCCCGATGCTTCCGGGCGGCTGAGAATATGGATCTGATCGTTACCACAGGCGGTGTATCTGTGGGAGACTATGACCTGACACCGGCGGCGCTGCTTGCAGCAGGGGGCGAAATTCTGATCCAGAATCTGAATCTGAAGCCCGGTGGAAAATGCTGCTTTGGCAAGCTGGGGAAGACTCTGGTGTGCTGTCTTTCGGGAAATCCAGCCTCCAGCATGACGACGTTTTATGCTGCGGTCCTGCCCGCGGTCATGAAGCTCTGCGGAAAGTATCCCTGGAATCTGCCTGAGATTCAGGTAAAGCTGCTTGGGGCTTTTCCGAAGAAAAGCCCCAAGCCCAGACTGCTCCGGGGCATTCTGGATATATCTGATCGTACTGTGGGCATGCATATTACCGGGGAGCAGGGGAATGGAATCCTGCACACAATGATTGGCTGTGATCTGCTGGCGCTGGTGCCCCAGGGGAGCGGCCCCTTGAAAGCGGGAACGGAATTGACCGCCCTGCGTATTGAGCCTGGAAAGAGAGGAAACATATGAAAAAAGTTCGGGTGGAAGATGCCATTGGCATGACCCTGTGTCATGATATTACTGCGATCCGGGGGAATTTTAAGGGCGCTGCGTTTCGTCGCGGTCATGTGATCACACCGGAGGATGTGGAGAAGCTGAAGGATATTGGCAAGCAGCATGTTTTCATCTGGGAAGAGCAGGCCGGAGAAATCCACGAGGAGGATGCGGCCCTGCGTCTGAGCAAGCTGTGTCAGGTGGAACAGGGTGTTTACACCGGCCCAAGCGAGGGGAAAATGGTACAGACTGCGGGGACATTCGGCATGTTCCGGGTCAATGTGGAGTTGCAGCGGGCCATTAACCGGATCGGGGATATTACCATTTCCTCCATTCCGGATCACTATCCGGTGGAGCCGGGAGACCGCCTTTGCTCCATGCGTATTGTTCCTCTGGTGACGCAGGAAACTCAGATCCAGGCGGCGGAGCAGCTGTGCCGGGAGAGTGAACGTCCGCTTATGGAACTGCATCCCTATAAAAAGCTGAAGGCGGGAATTATTATCACCGGCAGCGAGATCTATACCGGCCGGATTCAGGATCTTTTTGAGCCGGTTCTGCGGAAAAAGCTTTCCTATTTTGATGCGGAGATACTGGGCGTGCGCATCTGCGACGATGACGAAAAGATGCTGGATGAGGCGCTGCATCATTTTCTGGATATGGATGCTGATCTGATCCTGATGACCGGCGGCATGAGCGTGGATCCTGATGATCTGACTCCAACGGCTATCAGAAAGACCGGCGCAGAGATCGTGACCTATGGCATGCCCTCTCAGCCGGGAAATATGCTGCTGGTCAGCTATTTGGGGAAAACCTGTATTACTGGTGTTCCCGGCGCGGCAGCAAAGCTGAAAACCACCACTCTGGATGTGGTGCTGCCCCAGATTTTTGCAGGGGTGAAATTTACGAAAGAGGATTTTGTCCGGTTAGGTGACGGGGGCTTCTGTCAGGGCTGTAAGACATGTCATTGGCCCAATTGTACCTTCGGACGGTACTGAGATATGAGAGATTCGTTTGATCGCAATATTACCTATCTCCGGGTGTCCATTACGGACCGGTGCAACCTGCGGTGCAGATACTGCATGCCGGAGGAAGGGGTCTGTAAGGTGTCCCATCGGGATATTCTCTCCTTTGAAGAGATCGGGGAAATTGTCCGCTGCGGTGCGGAGTTGGGAATCGAAAAGGTGCGGATCACCGGAGGTGAGCCTCTGGTTCGGAAGGGCTGTGCCGACCTGTGTGCCGAAATTTCCCGGATACCGGGGATCAGGGAACTGACCCTGACCACAAACGGGATTCTTCTGGAGCAGGAGGCCAGGGCGCTGAAGGATGCAGGTGTCAGCCGGGTGAATGTGAGCCTTGATACCCTGAACGGAGATAGATATAAAAAAATCACCGGTGGCGGAGACATTGAACGAGTGCTGCGGGGGCTGGAAGTGGCCAGAGCGGTGGGGCTTATGCCCCTGAAACTGAACGCGGTGCTGATCGGCGGGTTTAATGACGACGAGATCGAGGATTTCGTGGCGCTGACCCGGGAAAATGCTGTGGAGCTGCGGTTTATTGAACTGATGCCCATGGGATCCGGTACAGAGTTTGGTGAAAAAGCGTATTTGCCCGGGGATACGGTGCTTCAGCGGATGCCGGAACTTCAGCCGGTTCACGAGGATGGAGGCGTAGCGAGACTTTATCGCCTCCCGGATGGGGTCGGCCGTGTGGGGTTGATCAGCCCTCTGAGTCGACATTTCTGTGGCAGTTGCAACCGGCTCCGGCTTACTTCGGAGGGTGCACTGAAGCCCTGCCTCCACTCTTCTCAGGAGATCGCCCTGCGGGGACTTCATGGAGAAGAATTGAAGGAAGCCATTCTGTCTGCGGTTGCCGCAAAGCCGAAAATGCATGGAACGCTGGATGCGCATCACATGAGCGAAGCAGGGCGCACCATGGATACCATAGGAGGGTAAGAGATGGATTTTTCTCATTTTAATGAATCCGGCCGGGCACGCATGGTCAATGTGGGAGATAAGGCCGACACAAAGCGCACGGCTGTTGCGGCAGGTCGGGTGCTGGTCAGTCCGGAAACGCTGGAACTGATCCGTTCCGGCGGTATGAAAAAGGGAGATGTACTGGGAACTGCCCAGATCGGCGGAATCATGGGGGCAAAGAACACCCCGCATATTATTCCCATGTGCCACAGCATCATGCTCTCCGGCGTGGATATCGACTTTTCTCTGAATGACGAGGACTGTGCTGTGGAAATCACAGCAACGGCCACCTGTACCGGTGTTACCGGGGTGGAGATGGAGGCGCTGACTGCGGTTTCTGTGGCGGCGCTGACCATATATGATATGTGTAAAGCGGTGCAGAAGGATATGGTTATTGACAATATCCGGCTGCTGAAAAAAAACGGCGGAAAAACCGGAGATTTTGTTCGGGAGGGATCGAAATGACATTTACAGCGGCAGTAATCACCGTCAGCGATAAAGGCAGCCGGGGAGAGCGGGTAGATACCAGCGGGCCTGCTCTGGTGGAAATGCTGAAGGAGCAGGGATATGATGTGGTTTATACCACCGTCATTCCTGATGATTTTGACACCATCGCTGGAGAACTGCGTCATGTCAGCGACCGGCTGGGGGTGTGCCTGGCTCTGACCACAGGCGGAACCGGATTTTCGCCCAGAGATATTACCCCGGAGGCAACCCACTCTGTGGTGGAGCGGGAGGCCAGGGGAATTCCGGAGGCCATGCGTGCATTCAGCATGACCATTACCCCCAAAGCGTGCCTCAGCCGTGAGGCGGCGGGAATCCGGGGCGGGACGTTGATCGTAAACCTGCCCGGTAGTAAAAAGGCATCCACGGAGAACCTTTCTGCGGTGCTGTCCCCCATTAAACACGGCATCGAGATCCTGCGGGGAGAGAGCCAGAACTGCGGCGGTTAATTTCGGAAATACAAAAAAGCTGACAGGCGATTATCGTCTGTCAGCTTGCGTGGTTTTATGAACTGTTCTTTAGAGATCCCGCCAGCCTCCACGGAAAAAGGTGATCTTCTTCTCCTTTTCCACAGGGTTGGGGGCGGTTTTTAGATACTGTTGCAGGGCAGGCTTCCGGAGCAAAATACCCAGAGGAATCAGGCTCAGGGAATAGACAGTCAGCCAGATCCCTGCGGAGAGCCGGATGGTTCCGCCGAAGCACAGAGCCAGAAAAAGCACCAGAAGATTTATTCCCGCATAAAGAAACAGAAAAATGGAAAGACCACGGGTAAGGGGATAATCCCCCCTGCGAATGCCCCAGACCATTATGAAAATCAGTATACAGCCGATCAGACCGACGATGGAAGCGGTCAGAATCAGATTGATCACTGTCAGAATGGTCAGAATCAGAAGAATGGTGCGCAGCAGCCTCATTTCACGGGAATCTGTTTGTTTCATGGCGGAGCCTCCTGTTGAACGATCGGGTCTAGTATAACATCCTCTGTGGGACAATGCAAGCGGGGGATTTTTTCGGGGCGGGTTGCATTTCTTCGGGAAAAGTGGTATCCTGATAAGGTATATAAGTGATTATTTTGACCGAAAAGGGGGAAAGACAAGTGGACATATGCGGACGAAGTACCGGGACAGAGGACACAGTTCCCAGGGATCCCTTGTCTGACTGCCCGGGATAGGGAATTTGCCCTTTTGTTCTGACACTTCTCCTATTTTATTCTTGTAAGGGTAGGAGGAAAAATATCGTGTCAAACAATACACAAGATACCCAGCAGCTGGTGGAAGATCTTACTGAGCTGCTGGAGAATAAGCAATTTACCAAGCTCCATGAGGTAATGGCAGAGATCAATGAAATGGATATTGCAGCCTTCATGGAGACTCTGAGTCCTGGTCAGACGGCGGTGTGCTTCCGCACCCTGCCCAAGGATCAGGCCAGCGATGTATTCGCAAATCTGGAGCCGGAGACCCAGCAGGTGGTCATCGGTGCCATTACCGATCAGGAGATCGCCTATATTATCGAAGACCTGTTTGTGGACGACGCAGTAGACATGCTGGAAGAGATGCCTGCTATGGTGGTCAAGCGTGTGCTGAAAAATGCCAAGCCGGAAACACGTTCCCTGATCAATCAGTTCTTAAAGTACCCGGAGGACTCTACCGGCAGTATTATGACGGCGGAGTTTGTGGATCTCCACAAGGATATGACTGTGCTTCAGGCCATTGAACGGATTCGGAAACGGGGCGAGGAAGCAGAGCAGATCTATACCTGTTATGTGACCAATCACAAGCGGGTACTGGAGGGTGTCGTTACCCTGAAGGAGCTTTTACTCAGCCCCGATGACGCTCTGATCGAGGACATCATGGAGACGGACGTGATCACGGCCGCGACTCTGGACGATAAGGAATCCTCATCCCAGACCATGATGAAATATGACTTTATGGCCATGCCTGTGGTGGATAAGGAAAACCGTCTGGTTGGTATTATCACCGCCGATGACGTCATGGATGTTATTGAGGAAGAGGCCACTGAGGATATGGAACTGATGGCGGCTATTGCCCCCTCGGATCATCCCTATCTGAAGACCAGTGTCTTTGCGCTGGCGAAAAACCGTATTCTCTGGCTGATGTTCCTGATGATCTCGGCCATGTTTACCGGCAGCATTCTTTCCCATTATGAGGCGGCCTTTGTGGCGTTTCCTCTGCTGGTAACCTGCATGCCCATGCTGACCGGTACTGCCGGTAACGCCGGTGCGCAGGCAAGTACGCTGATTATCCGTGGTATGTCCGTCGGCGATATTCAGCTGAAGGATGCCCTGCGGGTTGCATTTAAAGAACTGCGGGTTGCCGCCCTCTGCGGTGTAGCCCTTTGCATTGTAAACTTTGCGCGGCTGGCGGTAACTTACCCCGGACAGCTGACCATCAATCTGGTGGTAACCGCATCCCTGTTTATCATCATTATCATTGCCAAGTTTATCGGCAGTTTGCTGCCCATGTTGGCAAAGCTGATCCATGTGGATCCTGCGATCATGGCTTCTCCTGTGATCTCCACCATTATGGACTCTGTGTCCATGCTCCTGTATTTCAATCTGGCCAAGGTGGTATTGGGGGTATAAAAGAACGCAGCAGGCAGAGGACATTTTTCACAGAATAGATCCCTGAGATTTTTGGTGAAAACGTCCTTTGAAAAAATCCGGATTTCCCAATAAAATTAAGGCAGTAATTTTGGCGAACTGCCGGAGGGAGGTACCCGGATGAAGCGCGTAAAGGCAGCCTGCATCTGCCAGACCCTTCACTTTATGCTGAAGGAGGATATGGATCAGGGACTTGCGGCAAAGCTGGTCCGTGATGAGGTGGCAGGCTATAAGCGCCGGCTGGATAGCAGCCGTACCCAGTATAAGATTCTGGAGGAGACGGAACAGCCGGACGGCTCTGTGATGATCAAGATCGTAAAGCAGTACAATCAGAGCCCTGTTGGAGACTATTTGAACTAATTGCCTGAGGTGTGCGGTACAATTATTTGTACCGCACACTTTTTCTGTCTTGAGACTGGGGGAAAGCTATGATAAAATAACGTCCTGTGTATTATGGGAGGACGGAAAAACATGCATATTCGCAAAACTACGGAGGAAGATAAAGTCCGGCGGCAGGAGATCTTCGACATTGGCGTAAAGTACCAGAAAGAACACGGAAACCCCAATCAGTGGAAGCCCGGGTATCCCGGGGAAGCCCTTCTGGACTGGGATATACAGAGCGGAAACGGGTATGTGGTGGAACTGGACGGCCGGATCGTGGGTACCTTTTCCCTGATTCCCGGGGAGGATCCCACCTATGGATATATCGAAGGGGGCGCATGGAAGTCGGCGGCACCCTATGCGGCGATCCACCGGGTGGCCAGTGACGGCACAATGAAGGGCATTGGGGATGTGATCATGAGATGGTGCATCGAACAGGCAGGCCATGTGCGGATCGACACCCATCGGGATAATAAAACCATGCAGCATGTGATCCTGAAAAACGGGTTTGAATACTGTGGCATTATTTATCTGAAAAATGGGGAGCAGCGGCTTGCATATGAATATACCGGAGATGAGCATCCCAATTTGGATATTCAGTTTTAAAATCCGCCGATTGATGCAACTGATAGTGGCGTTTGCGGGGAAAATGGGCATATTTTGTGTTAAAACGTGATTTTTTGCTCACAGGACATTAACATTTTATTCATTTTTCTTGACATCTATCCAGTCAGGCGATACAATAA
>CAZFGL010000068.1:0-11775 GCA_964518645.1 uncultured Oscillospiraceae bacterium
GCGGCCATGAGCCTGTCCAGCTTCTGCGTGGTGACCAATGCACTGCGGCTGAATTTTATTGATATTCGCAGTCAAAAGCGTGATCGCAGGGGAAGGGAACCGGTGTCTCTGCCCCACAAGGAAATACAAAATACACAGGAGGAAATCACCATGGAAAAAGTAATGCATATTGAAGGTATGATGTGTATGCGCTGTGTGGCGCATGTGGAGAAGGCACTGCTGGCAGTGCCCGGCGTGACCGCCGTGAATGTATCTCTGGAAAACGGCACTGCAACAGTTTCCGGTACCGCAGAGAATGAAGCGCTCACCGAGGCAGTCACTGCCGCTGATTACGAAGTGAAGGGCATCGACTGAGAATGATAAAAAGGAAGCAGGGGAGAACCTCTGCTTCCTTTTTGTAGATATATGAATATGCCCCTGCGGACGTGGTGTTCCGTGGGGGCACGTTCAATGTTTGAACAGATATTACAGCTGATAAAGTGCAGTGTACTTTTCTGTCAGATAGTCAATGTAGTATTTGGCGTCAAACTTACCACAGCAGTTTTCAAAAAGCTCGCCGGGTTTATAGAGACTTCCAAAGCGGTGGATATGGTCGTGGAGCCACTGGGTGATCTGGTCAAGGCCATCGGCGGCGATTACATCCTCCAGCTTCCCAAGCTCCTGCTCCATGGTGTATTTCATCTGTGCGCCGTAGGCACTGCCCAGAGCATAGGAGGGGAAGTAACCAATGGAGCCACCGGACCAGTGGCTGTCCTGCAGGCAGCCCCGGGTGTCATCCGGTACTTCAACCCCCAGGTATTCCCGGTACAGCCGGTTCCATGCACTGGGTACGTCCCTGACGGCAAGGGTTCCGGCAATCAGCTGCTTTTCCATTTCATAACGAACCATCACATGGAGGCAGTAGCAAAGCTCGTCGGCCTCTGTGCGGATCAGGCTGGGCTGCGCTTTGTTTACCCCACGGTACATCATCTCAGGGGTTACATCCTTCAGCTGTTCCGGGAACAGCTCCTGCATCTTCGGGAAGATCTTCTCCACAAAGGCACGGCTGCGCCCCACAATGTTCTCGTAGAACCGACTCTGGCTTTCGTGGATGCCCATGGAAACACCACCGGAGAGGAAGGTGAAGTTATAAGCGTCCTCACAGCCCATGTCATAGATGGCGTGGCCACCCTCATGGATGACGGAGTACATGGAGGAGTGGACGCAGTCCTCGTAATAATGGGTGGTGATCCGGATGTCGTGGTTGTTGGGGCCGGCGGTAAAGGGATGCTCTGTCTCGGCAATGGTACAGCGGGTCTTGTCGATGCCCATAACATCCATCAGGTAATCCGAAAGCTTCCGCTGCTGCTCCACGGGATAATGACGATATAGGAAGCTGTCGTCGATCTCGGGCTTCTGGCCGATGGCGTGGATCAGGGGGACGATCGCTTCCCGGAGCTGACAGAAAAACTCGTCCAGAATCTCCTGATTCATGCCCTCCTCATACTCGTTCAGCAGGGCATCGTAGGGAGAAAGCTCCGGGTTATAGTAACCGGCAAATTTCCGGTTGTATTCCACAATTTTTTCAAGGACAGGGGCAAAGGCGGGGAAATCATTTTCGTTTTTCGCCTTCCGCCAGATGCCGGAGGCATCATTCAGCAGCAGATTATATGCCACATACTCATCCTGAGGGATGCGGGAGATCTGCTGGCACTGCTTTTTCAGCAGCTCCACCTGACGGAGCTGTTCCCGGGTCAGTTCGTTCCGGTGCTGCTCCAGAAAATCCGTAAGCTCCAGATTTTTCGGATCGGCGATGAGCTGGTAGCTCAGGGTGCTGAAATGCTCCATAACACGGCCACGGCCCTCGGCAGAATCCTCCGGGGCAGCGGTAGCCTCGTCCACGGAGATGATCTCCATGACGTGACGGTATACATAGCTGGTATCCTGAATGCGCTTCAGGGCATCCAGACCGGTTTGCAGATCAAGAATACTCATGGTTCCTCCTTTAACGCATGCCGCTGGCAGTGTAGTAGGTGCCGGTGGCGCTGCCTACGATCTTGTCCTCCTGTCCCTCCATCCATGCCTTTGCAGAGGCATAGGCCATGGTTTTGCCACAGGAAAACAGCTGGGCTTCCACAAACAGACGTTTGCCCACAGCCACCGGGCGCTCATAAGATACGTTCATGTTGATAGTGGGGGTCAGAAACTCTCCGCTGAAATAAAAGGTAAGGCTGCCCATGGTGAGATCCATTGCCCCTGCCAGTGCACCGCCGTGCATGACCCCCGCAGGGTTTCTCATGTAATTCTCCACAGGATAGGACAGGACAAGGGTTTTGCTCTGAAAATCGCAGTGTTCAAACCGGGATTTCATCAGCACGTTGAAGCTGGGGCCGCGGGAGTCCTGTTCGCTGTTGACCCGCTGGTTGAATTTGCGGCAGGAAATTTCCATTCCGGCCTGAGAAAAAAGCTCTGGTTCCATGGTTTGTCCTCCATTGTTGATAGTGTTGATTATAGATGCAGTGAAACCCCCGGCCTTCCGGAGAAGACCGGGGGAGAGATTATCCGTTGAGTCGCTTTTCCTGAAGCTGTCTGGAAAGCTCACCAAGGGACACGGCAATGATCTCGTTTTTAACGATCACATTATCCGGAACCTTCAGGTGTACCGGTGCAAAATTCCAGATGGCTTCAATACCGCCCTCCACCAGTTTGTCACAGACCTCCTGTGCGTGGAGTGCGGGGACGGTGATAATGCCGATATGTACCTTCATGCGCCGACATAGACTGGTCATACGCTTGATGGAGAGAATCGGTCTGCCACCGATTTCACGGCCCACAAGGGCTTCATCTGCATCAAAAGCGGCGATCACATCCACGCCGTAATCGGAATAGTTGCTGTAGCTGAGCAGAGCACGGCCAAGCTGACCGGCACCCACGATCACTGCGTTGGAAATATCGTCATAGCCCAGAGCATGCTCGATCAGTCCGGTCAGATCTTTCACGTCGTAGTCCTCACCGGGGGCACGGTTTGCGCCACAGGCGCTCAAATCGTGACGAACCTGACTGGGGCTGACCCGTACCACCTCGCCGATCTGGTCGGCGGTGACGGAAGTATGTCCCAACTGGGTTTCGGATTTCAGCATGATAAGATATTGCGGCAGCCGCTGAAGGGTGCCCTGAGAAAGCGCAGCAATCATGAGATAGCCTCCTAAGCGATGATAGGTTTATATTTTACGACAAAAGTGCCCCGGAAATCAAGTCACTGGAGATACCATATTCCGCATTCAGCACCTGACAAATAGCACCACGGACAAAGTTTGCAATAAACATGCCCTTCATAACCATGTCATACAGGGGAACACCGGGGCCGGCGACACATTTTTCCTCGGAGATGGCCTCAAAGCCTGCGACGTAGGCTGCATCGGTTTCCTGAATTTTTTTCTTCAGCAGGGCGTAATCCTCAATATCATACTTGGGCTCGCCCATGCCGGGACCACCGGGACCAGCAGGACCGCCGGGACCACCAGGACCACCAGGACCGCCGGGACCACCAGGACCACCAGGACCACCGGGGCCACCAGGACCACCGGGACCGCCCATGCCGGGGCCGTTATCGCTGAGCATATTCAGGCTCATGGAAAGGGTTCCAGACATGCGATCCAGCGCACCGTGGATGGAGCCGAAGATGTAGTTGGTTTTTACGTCAGCCTTGCGCTGCTGATCGGTGAGACCGTCCAAAAGGGTGAGGAGCTTTGCGTTTTGAAGCTGATTGAACTTTGCAATGACAATCATAGCGTCTTTCATGATTATTACGCCTCCTAAAGGTTAGATGCGGTCATTATAGCACAGTGACAGGGAAAACGCACTGTTCAATTTCCGTTTCCCGTGGCGGAATGAATGCTTCAGCGAATGATTTTTTTCGCCTTGATATATCGTTCCTCTTCTGAGAAAACACAGCCACAGTATTTCTGCATATAGAAGCCCTTTTCCCGGGCTTTTTCCTGCCCCTCCCGGAAGTAGGGACGGAAATCCTGATAAAAGAACTTTACACCGAAGTGGTTGGCAGCATCCTGTGCCAGCTCCCGCATGACCTCGTGCTTCTGATAGGGACTGATGAACAGGGAAGAGGTAAAGGCATCGTAACCGTGTTCCGCCGCATACCGGGCGGTCTCGCCCAGCCGGATCTCGTAGCACTTGAGACAGCGGTTTTCAATATCCCCGGCAACCTCCCGGATGAAGGGACGAAGGGCGTAGTCGTTTTTCTCCAGCAGAGGAAGCTGGATCTCCTGTGCATACTCCCGGAGACAGTTTCTGCGGGCACGGTATTCAGTAAAGGGATGGATATTGGGGTTGAACCAGAACCCGTCGGGGTTAATGCCCTCCTGAGTTCTGAGGGTTTCGATACACATGAGGCTGCAGGGTGCGCAGCAGATATGAAGCAGCAGCTTCATACAATCACCTCCAATTAATTATTGTACCGCAAACCACCGATTCTGAAAAGAGAAAAAAACAATCTGCGGTTTTTTTTCTATCAAAATGACACTTTTTGAACTTTTACTTTACTTTTGGTGGTAATGTGTTATAATGAGAACGACACATTTTGTAGGTTTTGCGGTGTGAAAACCGCTTTTTATTCTGTGGAGGGAATTGCATGTCTCAGGATGTAGTACGTTTTGAATCGTTGTTTACCGCGCCGGAATCGGCACCGTCCCGGCCGTCTCCCATTCGTGAGGGGCACGAGGCTCCCCCGGCGGGGATGGGAATGCTGGCGGGCAACCAGAAGGACTCCTATCAGGATCTGGAGCGGAAGTACCGGCACCGTACCTATCAGGCTCAGGAACTGATGATCGAAAAGCTTCTGCGGGGCCATTTCAATCCCAATGAGGCGCTGGAGCGGAAGCTCAATATGTTTGATCTTCATTTTGAGGGCAACCGCTATATGGTGGTACTGGTACGTCCTGCGGACAACGACAATATGTTTGTGGATTACGCCAGTGACCTCCGGGACGGGGGACAGATCGGTCTGATCGTCTCCTCCATTTTCTCCGAACTGCTGGGAGAGACCTATTCCTGCTTCCCGGCAAATCTGGAGGACAGATATGCATTCCTGCTGAACTTCTCCGATACGGACGATCAGAAGGTTACGTCTGCGGTGGCTGCGACCTGCCGGGATGCGGTAAAGTTTATCAAGGATAATTTTACGCTGGAGCTTCGTGTGTGCGTCAGCGATGTGTGCGAGGGCTTCCACCCTCTGCACGAGATGTTCCGGGAGACGGATATGGTGTCCGGAGATGCCAACACGGTTTATGTGGATGGGGTCTGTGTGCGGGCTGAGGGTGGTATGATCGCCGGCCCCAAGCGTCCTGAGCCTTCCATTGAAAAACAGTATCTCAATGCTCTGGTAACACAGGACTTCCAGACTGCGTTGCAGCTGACGCTGGAACGGGTGCGTGCCCTCTATATGGAGGGGGGGAAGCCGGATCTGGAGAGGGTGAAAATGTTCCTGAATATGCGGCTTCATACCACCAGGAATGTGCTGGCGACACCTATGAACACCATGGGGTCGGACGGCCGTGTTCTGGGAGACAACCTGATGCATATGGATTACTGCAACTCCATGGAGGATGTGGAAAAATCCCTGACGCAGATTTTTACCGAGCTGGATAACCACTTTAACTCCGCCCCCTCGGATTACACCGGTACCACCGGAAAGGTCATTAACCTGATCAGCAAGAAGTATATGGAGCCGGATCTCAGCGTGGAAATGATATGCGACTGCCTTGGAAAGAGCCGGAGCTATCTGTCCCGGATGTTTAAGGAGAACACAGGGATGAACCTGCTGGATTATCTCCATACCACCCGCCTGACGGAGGCCAAAAAGCTGCTCAATGAGACGGAGCTGGGAATTTCCGAGATCGCTGCCAAGGTGGGCTATTACTCCGGCTGGACGCTGGCCCGTGTATTTAAGCGCTATGAGGGCATTACCCCTACCGCATACCGTAAGGCATTCTGCAACAACACGGAGGCCTGATTCATTCGGAAAACACATAAACTACACAATTTCATTGCAATATCTACACGTCTATGATAAAATCACCTCCGGAGAGAACTTTGGAGGTGATTTTTTGGACGCTTATCAGCGCATCAGCAAGTATAAAAACCATCTTATGGGCCTTGCGGTGCTGGTTGTGGTATACGGACATCTGCTGTATTACCATAGTGGACTTCAAAATTATGAGGATCTGAACTTTACCATCTGGTATACCCTGGGGTCGGTAGAAATGTTTATGTTTGTTTCCGGCTTCGGTATATATCAGTCCCTGCTGCGAAATCGAAACGCCTCGGATTTTTATTTGAAGCGTCTGAAGCGTCTGACCCCTGTTTATCTGCCGGTCATGGCGGTTTACTGTATCGGCGCTATGCTGTTTGGCAATATGCGGGTGGGGGAAGCCGTGGGAAATCTGACCGCCTTCGGCTGGTGGTTTGGAATGAAAAATCAGTTTAACTGGTATGTTCCGGCCACAGTGGTGCTGTATCTGCTTTCACCCCTGTTCTTCGACTGTATCCAGAAAAAGAAAAGCGGATGGTGCTTTGTGGCACTGTTTGTGCTGATCGTGGCGGGATGGCGCTCCAAACTGCTTATGGCTGTGACCAGATTCCCTACCTATTTCCTGGGAATGTATTTCGGCGCAAGATATGCAGAGAAAAAAACGCCCACAAAGAAAGAGTTTGTTTTCTGGACCATTGTGGGGCTGATCGCCATGGGACTGGTGCCTTACTATTTTATCTATAAGAAGAATCTGCTCTGGTACTATGGAATGTACTGGATCCTGTTCTGCTTCTCCACACCGGCGTGTATGTTCTACACCACAAAGCTGCTGGATTGGCAGGAAAAATGGGCAGTGGGACGGGTGTTGAACCGGGTGTGGAATTTCCTCGGGGTTCGTTCCTTTGAAATATTCCTGTGCCATCTGGCCTTCTACGAACTGTGTCTGCGAGTCGGAATACAGGGCTGGGTTCACTGGATTCTGATTGCCTGTGTAGGTGTGTGCATCGGCATCGCCTATCACGAGGTTCTGGGGGCTGTTCAGCGGAGACTTGCCCTTCGGAAAAAATCCGCAGGATAAAAATATGGGGTGGCGCAAAGTGCTTTTTGCATTTTGCGCCACCCTTTCTGCATAGCCTGATGCAGGGGTGCATACCATGATATAGACCATTATGGGGAGGTGCCTTCTTGCATAGGGACATGGAGCAGCGGGCCTGTGCGCTGGCTGTGTACATGATCGAGAACAGGGCTACCGTGCGGGCTGCGGCGCAGCAATTCGGTATATCCAAGTCAACGGTACATAAGGACCTAACCACACGACTGACACTAACAAATCCCGCCCTTTATCAGCAGGTGCGTCTGCTGCTGGATCAAAACAAGGCAGAGCGGCATTTGCGGGGCGGTATGGCCACCAGACGGAAGTATCGAAAATAAACTTGGGCGCGCTGAAGTATCAGCGCGCCCAAAACAATTATTTCAGGTATTCCAGTGCCTTCTCTGCTGCCAGATAGCCGCTGGAGAAGCCAACGGTCAGTGCGGACAGCACATTTTCCACATAGGTAACACCCAAATCGCCGGGAACCATAATGCCACGGATGTTGTCGCCGCCGGCATAGAGTCCGGGGATGGGCTGACCCTGCTTGAGTACCCGCAGGTCTGCATCGGTGGACATGCCACCCACAGCGTTCTCATGGAACAGCTTAATGAAGATGGCATAGAAGGGACCCTGTGCAATCGGCGTTGCCTTGGGCATCTCCATACCGCCGGGCATACCACCGGGCATGCCGCCCTCGTCCTCGCCCTCCGGCTTGGGAGGCGGGCCACCGGGGGCTTCGTCGTCGTCATTTCCGCCGAAGGGGCCGGGCATAAAGGGCATGGGATCGTTGATGTGGGCGTTATGATGCTCCACGGAAGCCAGGAACACAGCGGGATCCACGCCCAGCTGCTCTGCAAGACCCTCCAGGGTGTCAGCCTTCTTGATGGAGCCCCAGGCCACTTCCTGATCGATCTCGGCCTGGAAGTTGTTGTACAGTGCATCCATGTTGACACCAACAGCGTCAGGCTTCTGACCCTTGGCGCGCTCCATGGCGTTTTCCAGAGCAGTCTGATCCAGAACAGACCAGAGATAACGCTTTTCCGTATGTGCCAGAGGGCTGACTTCACCCATGGCCATGGGTGCGTCATAGATGGTGCCGTCAGGGAGAATGGTCATGTTGCTCATTCCACGGGATGCAGTAAGACCGCAGGTGCCGAAGGGATGACGGGCAGGGCCAAAGAGGTTGACACGGCGGTTTACATAGTCGATGTCTGCGCCGATGTCCTCACACATGGTGATGCCGTCGCCGGTGCAGGTTGCACAGGTGAAAATATGGACAGGTTCAGAGTCGTCGTCCCGGTAGAACAGGGGCTGGAACCGGTTCATCAGTTCCTTGTTGTGGGTGAAAGCACCGGCTGTAACGATCACAGCGCCGGCCTTGACCTCAATCTCGCCACCGGCATCCTGTGCCAGTGCGCCGACGACCTTGCCACTCTCGTCGGTCAGCAGCTTCTTTGCAGGGGTTTTGTAGAAAATTTCGCCACCCTTGTCCAGGAGAATATCCCGCAGCTTCAGGCACAGGAACCAGCCGTTGCCGCCGGGGCCGATGGTGGTGTCGATACGCTTATAGTTATAGGGCTCTTCGAACTTGCAGCAAAGACCCATGCCGAAGGGACCAAAGGGGCCAAAGTCATAGTCCTTGGCGAGATCATGATCCTCGATCAGCCAGTTGACGAAATCCACATTGGCATCCAGCATGTTCCGGAGGATCTGCTCATCCACCTTACCACCGGTCTTTTTCATAAACTGACGCACCAGCTTTTCTCTGGGGTCAGGGATTCCGGCAGCCTCGTGCCACTTGGACCACTGAGAGCGGAACATGTGCGCATACCATGCGCTGCCGCCCACTTCCTTGTTCTTTTCCAGAAGAATGACCTTCTTGCCCTCGCAGGCAGCCTTTGCAGCAGCTGCGGTACCGGCAGCACCACCGCCGATGACCAGAACGTCACATTCCTTATAGATCTTCTCGTGGGGAACCGCTGCGGGAGTGGGGGCGTCGGGGTTGGAGATCACGTCGTTGTGACATACTGTGGCGCAGTGACCGCAGGATATACACTTCTCCGGATCGATCCAGTATTTACTGCCCTTAAAACGAATTGCGCCTACGGGACATTCCACACGGCAGCGATGACAGCAGGAACAATGGGCACGATCAATTACATATGCCAATTTAAAAAACTCCTTTCTTTCGGGGAACAGTTTTGTCTGAAACTATTCTAATATGAAAGCGGAGTTCTGGCAAATATCATTTTTCATGCTGGGGGTATATTTTATTATGCTGGCTGTGGCATGATAGAAGAACCTGATTTTCCGGCGTTCCGTGACGGTTTCCGGCGGGGGATTCGGAAATCCTGCGGAACATTTTTGCCGGGAAGGATATACCTTTTAGTTGCAAGCCGGTGATTTTCCCTGTAGAATAGACCCAGACTGAACATGAGGTGAGCTTATGTATCGCATTTTTATCGTAGAGGATGACCGGGGAATAGGGGAGGCCATTGTCAGGCAGGCAGAGACCTGGGGGCTGGAGGCCAGATGTGCGGTGAATTTCCGCAATGTTATGGAGGAGTTTACTGCCTTTGATCCCCATCTGGTGCTGCTGGATATTGTGCTGCCCTTTTGGGGCGGCTTCCACTGGTGCAGTGAGATCAGAAAGGTATCAAAAATCCCAATCATTTTCATCTCATCTGCTGCGGATAACATGAATATTGTTATGGCCATGAATATGGGCGGGGATGATTTTATTGCAAAGCCCTTTGATGGAAGCGTTCTTATGGCCAAAATGCAGGCGCTTTTGCGTCGCAGCTACGATTTTGGGGTGGCGGCACCGGTGTGGAGCATCGGGGGGCAGAACTCAATACCGGGGATTATGCCCTGACTTATGGGGAAAACCGGCTGGAGTTGACGAAAAATGAATACCGGATTCTCTATGCGCTGCTGGAGTCCAAAGGAAAAGTGGTGAGCCGGGAAAAACTGATGGAACGGTTGTGGGCCTCGGACAGCTTTGTAGATGAGAATACCCTCACGGTGAATGTCAACCGTCTTCGGAAAAAGCTGGACGGGATCGGACTTACCAATTATATCACCACCAAATTCGGGGTGGGGTATCTGATTGAGGATGTTTAAATGAAATTCTTTTTGGATTATCTGAAAATGCGCCGGAAGGTGATCGGGGTGTATGGGCTGTTCTGCGGAAATTTTGCCCTGATATTCTGGCTCTATCATCTGCCACTTCGTGCGGTGCTGTATCCTGCGGCCATATGTGCCACAGTGGGGATCGTGCTGGGGGTATTTGATTTTCTCAATGTGTGGAAGCGACATAAAAGCTTGTGCATCCCGCTGTCAATTTCCGATGTGGCGGGGATGGAACTTCCACGGAGTGAGAATATTCTGGAAGAGCACTGTCGGCGTATGATTCTTTCTCTGGCTGGACAGTATGGGGATTACCAGGCCGGGATGAACAAGCGCTATGATGATATGGTGGATTACTATACCGTGTGGGCGCATCAGATCAAAACACCCATTGCGGCCATGGGTCTTACCCTTCAAAATGAGGATACGGCGCTGTCCCGGAAACTGATGGGGGAGCTGTTTCGGATCGAGCAGTATGTGGAGATGGTTCTGATGTTCCTGCGTCTGGACAGTCCCAGCCATGACTATGTGATAGGCCCCTGTGATCTGGATGGAATTGTGCGCCAGTGTGTCAAGAAATATGCGGGAGAATTTATCGGAAGGAAGCTGCAACTGGAATACAGTCCGCTCAATACTACGGTGGTCACCGATGAGAAATGGCTGGCCTTCGTGATTGAACAGGTACTGTCCAATGCACTGAAATATACCCCGGCAGGGAGTATCCGGATTTATATGGAGCAGCCAAAGACGCTGTGTATCCGGGATACCGGTATGGGGATTGCGCCGGAGGATCTGCCCCGGATCTTTGAAAAGGGGTATACCGGTGGTCTGGGCAGAACTTATAAGCAGGCCAGCGGAATCGGACTGTATCTGTGCCGAAGAATATGCACCAATCTGGGACACACCATCCGGGCTGAATCTGTACCGGATGCGGGTACGGTGATTTTTATAGAGCTGGAGCAGGAAAAGCTGGAAGTGGAATAACTTCTTACAAAACTGTTAGATTTCAAGGAGGAATTGTAAGCCAAATCCATGGCGAGCAGCTCCTCCTTTTTTCTATAATAAGGACACCAACCGAAAGGAGTGTTTGGATTGAGTATTTTGGAAGTACGTGGCCTGCGCAAGGTGTATACCACACGCTTTGGGGGAAACCGGGTGGAGGCGCTGCGCAATGTGAATTTCACCGTGGAAGCAGGGGAATATGTTGCGATTATGGGGGAGTCGGGTTCCGGAAAAACCACCCTGCTGAATATTCTGGCAGCGCTGGACAAGCCTACCGAGGGCAGCGTGAGTCTGGATGGACAGGAACTGGGAAAGGTACGGGAGAGTCAGCTGGCGGCCTTCCGGCGGGAGAATTTGGGCTTTGTTTTTCAGGAGTTCAATCTGCTGGACACCTTTACACTGGAGGATAATATTTATCTGCCGCTGGTACTGGCGGGGAAACCCTACCGGGAAATGGAGCCACGGCTTCAGTCGATAGCGCCTGTGCTGGGAATCGAGGGGATTCTGAAAAAGTATCCCTATGAGG
>CAZFGL010000069.1:0-11030 GCA_964518645.1 uncultured Oscillospiraceae bacterium
TCGCCTTTGTCATAGCCTCCAGCAGACCATTTCATGGTATCCAGATCCACGGTATCAGTGACGCCGAAATACTGGAAGGGGCACAGAAGCTTGCGGTCGATAGCTTCGGGTAGACGAATCTCCGCTGCAATACGATTGTTGAAGTACGGCAGCACACTCTTGCCGTCCATACGTTCCGGAGTGGCCGTCAGTCCAAGCAAAATGCGGGGATGATAATACTCCAACAACGTCTGATAGGTGGGCGCAGCGGCATGGTGGAACTCGTCCACAATAATGTAATCATAAAACTCCGGTGGGGTTTTTGTTGTGAACTTCTGAGAATTGAGGGTTTGAATGGAGATAAAGAGGTTGTCGATACGCTCCGGCTTATAACTGCCCACAAACATCTCGCCAAAATTGGCATCCTTGAGGACAGCCCGGAAGGTATACAGGCTCTGCTTGAGAATTTCCTCCCGGTGCGCCACAAAGAGCAGACGGCAGGGCCTGCCCGGATTTTGCTTGCGGAAGCGTTTGTAATCCAGCGCCGAAATGACTGTCTTACCGGTGCCTGTAGCGGCTACTACCAGATTACGGGTATAGCCCCGGACCTTTCGCTCAGCTTCCAGCTTATCCAGGATCTCCTGCTGATAAGAATAAGGCTTGATATCCATGGTGTAAATGTCCGGATTATTGCTGCCGAAATATTTTTCCGCATTCAGCGCACGAGCAAGTCGCTCCTTCTGATCCTCAGAATAATACTCAAATTCGTTGGAGTTCCAATAGCTCTCAAACGTAGCTGCAATTTTGTCGATCGTCTCCGGAAGGTCCCTCTTTGTCACCTTCACATTCCACTCCAGGCCACTGGAAATAGCCGCATTGGAGAGGTTGGAAGAACCGACGTATGCCGTCGTAAATCCGGTGTCACGATAAAACACATAAGTTTTGGCATGAAGCCGGGTTCGTTTGGTGTCATAGCTGACTTTGATTTTGGTGTTAGGAAGCTGTCGCAGTTCCTCGATGGCCTTCACATCTGTGGCACCCATATAGGATGTGGTAATGATACGCAGTTCGCCGCCGTTCTCGGTAAATTCCCGCAGTTCGTCCATCAGCAGGCGCAGACCGCTCCACTTGATAAAGGACACCAGCATATCAATTCGATCCGCAGACTGGATTTCCTTCTTTAGCTCTGTATACATTTGTGGCTCATGGATCGCGCCAGTAAACAGGGAGCTTTGGGCAATAGAGGTTTCCGGGCGACTCATGCTTGCTGCGGTTTTTCCAACAGCCAATCGAGGATCGGCCTCTTTTAAAACAGCAAGAAGCTGCTCTGCGCGCTGGTCTACGCTCAGCTCTGCAAAGTCAGCTTCTTTTGTTGTGTTTTGGATGAGGTTGACGATTTTATTGATTAAGTCAATCTGTGCAGACATTTCCCCGCCATTGTCCAGAACATTATCCAGGCCCTTCTGAACCACATCCGCCAGATACTGTGCCAGCACCTTGGAGGCCTCCGCCTTATCAATGGGCGCAACAGACTTACGAGCTTCTGGAATCGTCGCAAGTTCGTTGGTTAGAGCGTTATTGATAACTTGTTCATAAAGACCGTGGTGTAACATAATAATCGCTCCTTATGTAGAAATATTGAGAATAACAATCTAAATGCTTCTTTCGCACAAAAACAGACCTTTGCCATAGTAGACAAATTCAATGTAATTAAGCACAAAGAAAGTATTTCAAAAAAAGAAAAAATCCTTGAAAACAAAGTTTTCCAAGGATTTTGGTGGAGATAAGCGGGATCGAACCGCTGACCTCTTGAATGCCATTCAAGCGCTCTCCCAGCTGAGCTATACCCCCGTGTTCAAATAACGTAGTTATTATATCACTATTTTAAAATTTGTCAAGCACTATTTTTCATTTCCCACGTTTCTCCGGACACTGACCCTGAAATCAGCGTTTTCCTTGTAATTGCAGGCCATATTTATATAAAACCCGGCCCCATGGTCTGCGCATTTTTGTGAAATCGACCCATATATATTTCTTTCATTCTCTGATATACTAGCTTTATAAACCAATACGAAAGCTTATGAGGTGAACAATCATGGAACGATGGTATAACACGGAAGAATACTATGTTACCTCTGCGGATACAGATGCAGCTTATGAATATAAGGCCTCCGGACTGTTTGTCCTCCTGCAGAAAGTCATGAGCGAGCACGCACGGGATCTCGGACTGTGCCGTGATGACATTATCAACAAATATAATTGCTGCTGGATGGCTCTGCGCACCCAGCTTAAAATGCATCGCCCCATTATCTGGGCAGAAACTGTAACGGCGAAAACTGTAGTTCGTAAACCTGTGGGCAAACGGCTCCATTGGGACTGTTGCCTGTATGTGGGGCAGGAACTGGTGGGTGAAGCCACCTCCATTTGGGTCATGGTCAATCTTTCCACCAAAAAGACCCGCATGATCGAGGGTCTGCCGGAATTTCCTGACACCGATCCTCCCGGCGTTCTGACCACTTCCCTCTCCCGCATTACCTTCCCTGAGCACATGGAGCTTCACGACGAACGGAAGCTGTATTACTCCGACACCGATGTAAATGGTCATCTCAACAATACACGGTATGTAGATCTGGCCTGCGATGCGGCTGAACTTCACCTCCGTCCCCACGGTGTCTATTTGGAGGAGATTCAAATGAGCTATGTGGACGAATGTTTTGCCGGTGAATCAATCTCCCTGTACCGTGGAAAGGAAAACGGTTTCCTGTATATTCACGGGGTCGGGCCGGACGGTTCCGATCGGTTTGACTGTAAAATCAAAATGAGTTCCCCAGTGGGACTTTAACGAAAAGCGCTGCAGCTCATTATGCTGCAGCGCTTTTATTATCTGTTGGCCGTCAGAATCCGGTCGTTATCCAGCTGCTTTCCCGCATGCACAGAAAAACGCTCCAGCAGGTCATTCACGGTCATTCCACTCCGTTCCTGACCGCCCACATCCAGAACGATCCGGCCGGAATCCATCATCAGGGTACGGCTGCCCAGTTCCAGAGCCTGGGACATATTATGCGTGATCATAAGGCAGGTGATATTTTGTTCCTCTACCACGGTCTTTGTGATCTGAAGAACTTTATCCGCAGTTCCCGGATCCAGCGCCGCCGTATGTTCATCCAGAAGCAGCAGTTTGGGAGTTACCATGGTAGCCATCAGCAGGGTCAGCGCCTGACGCTGGCCGCCGGACAGGAGCCCCACCGGCTGATTCATACGATCCTCCAGTCCCATTCCCAGCTGTGACAACTGTTCCCGGAACAGTTCCCGTTCATGTTTCCGGATACGACTGAAGAAGGCAAGCCTTCCCCGGGACTGCCGAAGATAGGCAATCGCCAGATTTTCTTCAATGGTCATATTGGGAGCTGTACCCTTCATGGGATCCTGAAACAGATGGCCGATCATCTGACTTCTGTGGTACTCACGCATAAAGGTGATGTCTGTTCCGTCCAGAAGAATAGAGCCGGAGTCCGTTATATGATTTCCGGCAATTGCCCCAAAGAGTGTGGACTTCCCTGCCCCGTTGGAACCCACGATGGTCACAAACTCCCCTTGATTCAGATGCAGTGACACACCGTCCAGTGCCTTTTTTTCGTTTACGGTTCCGGGGTTAAAGGTAAGGAAAATATCATTAATATTCAGCATTTTGAACCTCCCCGGCGCTTAGCCTTATTCTTCTGTGCCGCAACATAACGCTTGAGGGCAGGAGAACCAATTGCAATGGCTACGATAATTGCAGACACCAGCTTCATGCATTCCGCCGGAACATTCAGACGAAGGGCAATGGCCACGATCAGCCGATACAGGCAGGCACCAAGGATGGCTCCGATCACCTTCCGAACCATGCCACCTTTACCGACCAGAGTCTGACCGATGATCAGAGATGCCAGCGCAATGGTAACCATACCGGTACCAAGATTAATGTCACAGCTCTTCTGATACTGGGCAAGAACGCCCCCGGACAGAGCTGTCAGTGCCCCGGAAGTACACAGTCCCACCGTGATGGTAAAGGCAGGATTCACAGAGGATGCCTTGATCATGGCCGGGCTGTCTCCAGTCGCCCGGATGGACAGTCCCAATCTGGTTTTCAAAAAGCTCACCAACAGGAACCCGGCAATAAGGACGATCACAGCCGCCACAATCAGCTTATACCAACTGCCGGTCACTGTTCCGATAGCATCCTTTGCCAGAGAAAATACAGTATCGCATTTGAACACACTCAGGTTCGAGGAAAAGCCCATAACTGCCAGATTGATGGTATAAAGTCCCGTGTTTACAATGATACCAGCCAGAATGCTCTCAATCCCGAGGCGAGTCTGCAAAAAGGCCGTTACATAGCCGGAGAGAACGCCCGCCAGCATTGCTGCAAAAAGTGCCAGAACGGGATGTCCCATCAGGGTCACCTGACAGCAGACTGCGCACCCCAGGGTAAAGCAGCCATCGGTGGAAAGATCCGCAATATTCAGTATGGTGTAGCTCAGGAACAGAGAAAGGGCAACCAGACCATAAATACAACCCAATTCCAGCGCCGTTTGCACGGTTCCCAAATTAAAAATCGAAGTGATCGCCAATGTAATTCCTCCTCTTTGAGGCAGGGGCAGGTTCCCCTGCCCCTCCGGGTTATGAATTATTCAAAGCTCTCCATGGTGGTGGTTTCCTTCAGTTCCTCGCACATATCGTCAAACATGGAGTAATCCAGATCGATGGCACCGGCAGTCTCCGTATTCACCATGGCAATACCGCTGGACATAAGCTGCACGGGAGTCTCAGCAGGCGCAGCGCCGTTTATCAGAATATCAACTACCATATCAGCAGTGGCGGTACCCAGTGTCACATAATTTACACCGTAGCCACAGAATGCACCGTTGAGTGCAAAGGAATCTGCACCACCGTAATGGGGAATATTAGCTTCAATAAACTTCTCATAAATGGCAAGTTCCGCAGTCATAACAGTATTGTCTGTGGGGGTGAACACCGCTTCAACACCGGAGGCGATCAGGGCATCTGCCGCCATGGACAGTTCATCATTAGTGGTACCGGTCTTTTCAACAACCTCAATTCCCTTTTCACTGCAATATGCCCGGGCATCAGAAATGGCAAGTTTGGAGGAATCCTGACTCTGGTCGTACAGGAAACCGATGGTCTTCATATCCGGGTCGGCTGCCAGCATCAGGTCAATCACTGCCTTGGCGTTCAGACCGTCAGATGTACCGGTAATATTGGAGCCCGGCTTTTCCAGAGAATCCACAAGCCCTGCCCCCACCGGATCGGAAACCGCAGAGAATACAACGGGGATCTGATTATCCTCAGTAGCTGCCTGCATGCTCTGGGCAGCGGGGGTAGCAATGGGTACAATCACATCTACACCGTCTGCAATCAGATCCGCAGCGATCTGGTTCAGGGTGGAGGGATCTGCCTGACCATTTTTCGTATAATCCGCATAATTAAAGGTGACGCCCAGTTCAAGGCCCTTTGCATCCAGTTCATCCTGAATTGCCTTCTCGATCTGATCCAGAGACGCATCATCCACAAACTTGACGATACCAACCTTAAATGTATCGCCGGTGTTTTCACCGGATGCGACACTGCCGGATGCTTCTGTACCACAGGCGGCCATGGACAGCACCATTGCTGCAGCCATCATAAGGGACATAGCTTTCTTGACGAATTTGATGTTTTTCATTGGATATTCCTCCTGATACAAATTCGACTGAGTTAAAAGCAGGTAAAACCTTTCAGGGAACGACAAAAAAGCCCTCATCCCCACTACTAGGGACAAGAGCCAAACTCCTGCGGTACCACCCTGGTTGGTGTAAAAACACCCGCTCTGCGCACAGTCATGCGCTCCGTTGCTTTAACGGGTCGGAACCCCCGTCGCCATCTACTTGGTATAAACCGTTCAAGACGCCCTCGCAGGCCCATTCACTTCTGACTCCCCTGTCATGATCCCACCATCCATGACTCTCTGAAAGCTTTGTCAGGGCTACTACTCCTGCTCATCGGTTTTTGCTATGGCTAGATTATAGCATTGAATCGGAAAATGTCAATAGGTTTTTCAACTTTTTCTTTATCGCATTAAACTACTACCTAATCATCGAAATATTTTTATATATTTTCACCATTGAACACACAAAGTACACACACAGGGTTCATAATCAATTCACAGACAGCAAATTTTGAACAATACCGCAAAAGTACACCTGTGTGAGTGGTCAAAATAGAAGATAAGTTCATTGAAATTTATTTCCGTTTTGTGTATAATCATCAAGATACAATTTTGTTGGTATACATAATTTGTTATCTCATTACATTTTCAAGAGTTCTGACGATAGGAGTGTCTCTTATGGAAATCAAAAACATCGGGGCGGTCGCCCAGAAAATCAACGAAAACATCAGTCGGGTGCTGGTGGGCAAAAAGGACGAGATCGATCTGGTTCTTGTAAGCCTGTTTGCCGGCGGTCATGCCCTTCTGGATGACGTTCCCGGCACCGGCAAAACGGTACTGGCAAAGAGCCTCGCCAAGTCCATCCAGTGCGATTTCAAGCGAATTCAGTTCACTGCTGACCTGCTGCCCTCCGACATTACCGGTCTGAGTGTATATAACCAGAAAACCGGTGAGTTTGACTTCCAGCCCGGCCCTGCCTTTACAAACATCCTCCTTGCGGATGAGATCAACCGTACCACCCCCAGAACCCAGTCCGCACTTCTGGAGTGTATGGAAGAAAAGCAGATCACCATGGACGGCGAGACACGTCCCCTGGGCGCGCCCTTCTTTGTAATCGCTACCCAGAACCCGGTGGAATCCTCCGGCACCTTTGCACTGCCGGAAGCACAGCTGGACCGTTTCCTGGTTCGCCTCACTCTGGGCTATCCTACCGCCGAGGAAAGCATCGGTATTCTCTCCGGATATATCGCCGGGTCTCCCCTTGTAAATCTTGAGCCCGTTACCACCGGCGCTGAGATCACCGAGATCCAGAACGCCATCTCCGGTGTGCTGGTCTCCGAGCCCATCCAGAAGTACATGGTGGATCTGGTGGAAGCCACCCGTAAGCACGAGGATGTGGAACTGGGTATTTCCACCCGTGGTCTGCTGGCACTGCTCCGGGCTTGTCAGGCATATGCCGCAATTCACGGCAGAGATTATGTGCTGCCCGATGACGTGAAGGCTCTGGTTATTCCCGTATTTGCACACCGCCTGATCCTGAAGGTTAAATACAACTCTTCAAACAAGGCAGCAGAAATCATCAGAAAGATTCTGATCTCTGTCCCCGCCCCCACTGAGTCCACCACCGAAAAGCTTTAAGGTCAGGTGAGTTAATATGACAGCTGCCATATGGCTTATCATCATTGTAGGAATTCTGGCGCTGCTGCAATCCAGATACTTTATGAAGGTGGGCTTCAAACGTCTGAATTATCAGCGCAAGCTCAGTAAAAACGCAGTCTTTGAAGGGGAGAGCATTGACCTGATGGAGATCATCGCCAACAACAAGCTCACCCCCATTCCCTGGCTCCGGGTAGAATCCAAGCTCTCCCCCTGGCTCCGTTTTCGTTCCCAGGAAAATCTGGAGGTATTGGATGACCGGTTCCACCGTACTGTTTTTTATCTCCGTTCCTACAGCAAGATCATTCGCCGGTATCATGTAAAATGCATGCGCCGGGGATACTATGACCTCTCCATCACCTCTTTGACCGTGGGTGATCTGTTTGGTCTGAACTCCACCAGCATGGAAGCCCATTCCGATGCAAAGCTTTTCGTCTACCCCAGCATTCTCGGTGATGACGAGCTCCCCGAAGAGGCACTCCGCTGGCAGGGAGACATTTCCGTCAAGCGCTGGATCTTCCCCGATCCCATTCTGATCAACGGCATCCGTGGGTATCAGCGTGGCGACAGCCGGAAAGATATTCATTGGAAGGCATCTGCCCGTTCCGGTTCCCTTCAGGTCAAGACGCACGATTACACAGTATTCCCCCGTCTGCTGATCATTCTGAACATCGATCCTGAGGATAACTTCTGGGGTCAGCTCTCCGAGAAACAGCAGGAGGAGATGGAATACGGCATCCGGTGTGTAGCAACCATCTGCAACTGGGCCATTGTGAACAACATGGAGGTTGGCGTTTACTCTAACGCCACCATCTCCTATGCCCCGGATGTATCCATCGCCATTGATCCCGCCTGCAACGCCACACAGATGAACCGCATTCTGGAAACACTGGCCGGCCTGCAATTTAAGGAGCACGAATCCATCTACCGTACAGTTGAGCATCTGGTGGAGAACGACACCACAGAAACCGATATTCTTGTATTCTCCACCTTCTGGAACGAGGCCTTTGACCGGCGCTGTGACGAGCTCCGTCGGAAGGGCAACTCTGTTACCCACATCACCCTCAGGAAGGAGGCCATTAACTTTGAAGATATCCCTTCAGCGGACGCTGTTTGAAGTCATCAGCTTTGTTCTGGCCACCATTTTTGTAATTCCTCTGGGTGTGCTGATGGAGCAGCTGTGCGGCTATGAGCTTTATACCTGCTGCCTCATCACTGCGCTCTCTGCACTGGGACATGTGGCAGGACGTATCTCTCTGAAAATGCCCATGGGGGCAGCTATGGCCACCTGTTCTGTGGGTGCGATTACCGCTACCGGACTTGCATTTCTCCTCTGCCCCGGATTTGAGCTTGTAACTCTTCTGATCTGTCTTTTGACCCTGTTTTTCTCCCTGTTTTTCTTCTTCTCCGCCAGAAAAGCAGGATATACCATCCACGCACCCATGAGCATTTCCGGCATTCTGATCCACATTTTTGTGCTGATTTGCAGCACCGGCTTTGGCTGGGCTGAGGAAGTAAACCGGCTTGTCAGCGTGGTTGCCATCGTATTCTTCCTGCTGAGTCTGTTTGCTATGAACGCAAAGGGCCTGAGAAAGAGTCTCCACAGGGGCAACGGTCAGAAAAGCGTTGCATATCCCTCCGGCATGCAGAACGGAAACTTCCTGCTTGTCACCGGATTTATCATTATCGCAGCCTTTATCTCCAACATTTATCCCATCTTCAATCTGTTTTCCCAGCTGTTTGCCCATGTGATCGGGGCAATCATCGCCGCCTTCACCTTCTTCATCAGCCTCTTCGACCGCCGTGCCGTTGCTGCCGATATTGAAGAGGGCGTATCTCAGGAGGCCGCAGAAAACAGCATTATGAACGCCGAGCCCAAGGGTGAGGCCGCATGGGTCACTAAATCCGTGGAGATATTCGCCTTTGTGGTGGTCATGCTTCTGCTGATCTATGTGGCATTCAAAGCATACCAGAAGCTTCGTCAGAGTGGCCTCAAGATTCCACGCTTCCTCCAGAATCTGAAGGATAAGTTCGCCCCTGTGACAGAGGAGGACTTCATCGATGAAACAGAAAATCTGTTTGATGCCAAAACCATTCTGACGGATACAGGTGACCGGCTGAAAAAGACCTGGAAAAAGCTCAGGGAACGTCCCCAGAAAATCGACGACTTCCCGGATGACCGGATGAAGCTCCGCTTCACCTTCCAGCAGCTTTTAAAGCGGGTCGTCCAGCGTGACCCCAAAGCAGCCTCGAAAACCCCAAACGAGATTTTCCAGCAGGAATACCCCGGCGAAGAAGATTTCAAAGCCTTTATGGATTACTACAATCTTGCCCGGTATTCCAATGAGGATATTCCCGAGGACGCAGTGGACTGCGCAAGAGAAATTCTGAAGCAGAAAATGTAATGACCGTTGCACCGCCTTTGGGCGGTGCAACTTTTTACAGCACGTTATAATAGCGTGGGCGCTCCATCTGTGTCAGGTTCCGGAGGGCTTCGATCAATTCTCCGTTCCGGAGATAGAATTCCCGTCCATCCTTTTGCCGAAGCGCTTCCAAAAGCCCCGGAAACATGAGGTCAATGTCATCCATTTCCGTATGACGCAGCATGATTCCAAGGAACCCGGCATGGCCCTTCCAGATCTGTCTGGCCCCTTCGACACAGGTTTTTGCCCCCTCATAGTCCCCCAGATATACCGCAGTTTCCGCACGGCGCAGGTTCTCGTTGGCCTTTACACAGATGTGATTCACCCGGATCACCCCAAAAATACAGAACAGCACCAATACGCCCAGTGCACCGGCAGATACCCAAATTCGTTTCACGGGGTCACTTCCCTTCTGACCATGTATGTCTCCCCTTTTTCCGTGGCTGTCATCAGAAATACGTCCTCCGGCTCTGCCCGCTGCCGATCCAGTTCCCCCTGAAGCCAAATTTCATCCCGGCCAAGCACCTGAAGATTCTCCCGGATGATCCGCCCGTCGCTGATCACCATCACAGGATAATCGGGCGCTTTGGGCTTTTTATTCTGCTCTTTGGCGGCAAGGGGTTCAAACTGGGGATAAAGGAAGGTGCTGAGCTGGCCGCTGGTTTCCAGAACCGCATACTGCACCTGCTCCACTTCCAGAATGCCCTTTTGACGGAGAGCACAGCAAAGCTCATCCGTTGTCAGCCTGTTGCGTTCCATGGCCCTTTGATCGATCACACCGTTCCGGATGATAAAAACAGGCTTTCCGCACAGCATCCCCCGAAACCTGAGAGACCGCAGGCTCAGCTCAGATGCCAGCATCTCCAGGGCCAAAAGAGTCACAATGGGCAGTATCCCCGCCAGCAGTGGAATTCCAATATCCTGCATGGGTACTGCTGACAGATCAGAAATCAAAATGGCCACCACCAGTTCCGAGGGTTCCAGTTCCCCCACCTGACGTTTCCCCAGAACCCGAAGGGTCACCACGATCAGCAGATACAATATGATGGTTCTCAAAAATGAAATAAACATAACCTTCACCCCTGCTAGTTTTTCTGAAAAAGACCGGATTATACCTGTGAAAAACCATTGACAAATGTTGAAATCATGCTAAAATAAATCTGATATGTAATTGCGTTGATGGAAAGAAGAGTTGCTTTTCTTTTTAGCGACCGGGGGACGGTGAAAGCCCCGGAAGTAAAAGGCTGCTCGGGCCACTCCGGAGC
>CAZFGL010000069.1:11040-11370 GCA_964518645.1 uncultured Oscillospiraceae bacterium
CCGGAGCTGACCGGGAAGACCGGTACGTTCGTCCGCGTTAAGGCGTCTGAGATGTCCAATTTGGACAAATCAGGGTGGTACCGCGTGAGAGTTCTCCCGCCCCTGTTTTTCAGGGGCGGTTTTTTATGCGGAATTTCGGAAATTCACAGGAGGAAAACAATATGAAAAAATTTGGTCTCAACGAACTTCGTGAGATGTTCCTCTCCTTTATGGAGAGCAAGGGACATCTTCGTCTGGGCAGCTTCTCTCTGATCCCTCAGAATGACGCTTCCCTGCTGCTGATCAACTCCGGTATGGCGCCCATGAAGCCCTTCTTCACCGGCGAGCAGG
>CAZFGL010000070.1:0-10931 GCA_964518645.1 uncultured Oscillospiraceae bacterium
AGCGCTACGGCGAGGACTATGTCCGTGAGGATGGCTTCTGGAAGATCCTCCACGAGTGCGTGCTGAACGACGCAGGTGGCGCACAGGATGTTACCAACTTCGCAATCGACTGCTACAACAAGTTCAAGAACCCCATGGGCCCCGGCGGTCCCGGAGGCCCCGGCCCCGGTGGCAAGGATGGCAAGCCCGGCGGCCCCGAGGGTGCAAAGCCCGGCCCCGGCGGTCCCGGTGGCGAAGGCCCCACCAACAAGCCCAAGAAGGGCCAGGCATTCTCCAAGATGGCCGGCGGTCCTCCCAAGGGCAGCTTCCCTGCATCCCACCAGACCTGGTCTCCCGTGCAGCCTGCACAGGACTCCACTCCCTGGCCCGAGCCCTTCACCACTCTGGACGACGTATCCGTCCACTATGTGGTCGGCCTCGGGGCAAACAAGGGCGCACAGCCTAAGAAAAAGCCCTGATTCCCTGTGAAGACATTCCGGCAGCTGAAGGGCTGCCGGAATACTTTCCCAATGTATTTGTATACAAAATGTAAAGAGGTACCCAATATGAATTCTAAAAAGATGATTGCGCTGCTGCTGGCAGTTTGCATGGTTCTGTGCATGCTGGCCGGTTGTGGCGATACCACAGAGAGCAGTAAGGCTGTATCCGAGACAGCCCCCACCACGTCTGCGCCCGCAGAAAGCAACGATGCTGTGGAAGAAACCAGTGTGGCAGAAGCATCCCTGGTGGATGAGGAAGCAGCTGCGCAGGAGGAACAGGCACTGGCCATCAGTGAGCTGGTGATCGAAAACCCCTACACCTTCCCACTGGTGGAGGAAGAGACTGTGGCCACCATGTGGTGTGACCTGATCCCGCCCCTGTTCAACGCCATGCCCAACGGTATGTCCGACAACCTGGTTATTCAGAAATTGCAGGAGCGCACAGGTGTTACCCTGGAAATCACCAGTACCGCGATTACCAGTGCAGCAGATACCGTCAGCCTTCTGGTTGCCTCCGGTGATTACCCCGAGATCTGGTCCGCCTTTGGATCCTACTATACCGGCGGTATTCCCGAGGCCATTGAAGAGGAACTGATCTGGGATCTGGCTGAGTACAAGGAGAATTTCCCCTCCTATTTCACCATTCTGGACAACTATCCCGCTTACGGCAAGAACGCCTATACCGATGACGGCCAGATCGGCGTGCTCAACGGCATTTGGACCAACCCTGTGGTAGACGTGGGTCTTGCAGTTCGTCAGGACTATCTGGACGAGCTGAATCTGGACACTCCGGTAACTCTGGATGATTTCTATGAAGCTCTGGTACTGATGAAGTCCGAATTCGGTGCGACTTATTATATGAATCAGGATTCCAGTGACCCTGTAAACTCCTTTGCACAGTGCTTCGGCGTGGTCGGCAATGCAACCACCAGCTCCACCTATGCCTACTACATGGCCAGAAACGGTGAAGAGGTGGCGTTCAGCCCCCTGGAGGACGGCTTCAAGGATTATCTGGAGACCATGGCCAAGTGGTACTCCGAGGGCCTGATCTATGCGGACTTCCTGTCTGCACCTGACTCCATCCCCGCTACGGACATTCTTCTGGGTGGTTCCATCGGCGTTACTTACTATAACACTGCATCCTACACCACTCTGATGGCACAGGTTGACGAGGGCAGCACCTTTAAGCTGACCCCTGTTGAGGTGCCTGTGAATGTGGAGACCGGCGAGCACGGCCATCTGGGTCGTCAGGTGGACTATACCTCTCCCAAGGGCTACTCCCTGAGCACCGCTCTGGAGCCGGGCAGCGACAAGTTCGACGCTGTTTGTGGCATGCTGGACTACCTCTACACCGACGAAGGTTCTGAGCTGTTCAACTATGGTGTGGAAGGGGAGACCTTCACCTATGGTGCTGACGGAGAACATGTGTGGACAGACCTGATGGTGAACAATCCCGACGGGCTGGCTTATTCCTGGTGCCTCAGCCGTTATACCTTCGGTGCCGGTTCCTTCCGGATCGATTCCTCCCGTACTCTGGCCAACTATGGCGATGAGGAGATGAATCTGATCAACGTCTGGAACGGTGGCGCTGTGGATACCCGTGACGTGCTGACCACGGCACTGAGCCTGACTTCTGACGAGGCTGCTGATTTTGCTGCTGCATTCAGCGACATCCGCACCTATGTACAGCAGAACATTCTGGCCTTCATCACCGGAACCAGATCCATTGACGAGTATGATGCCTTTGCTGCTGACATTGAGGGCATGGGCATTGAAACCTGCACTGGCATCCTTCAGGATGCACTGGATCGCTATAACCAGCGGTAAATATCCATCCATATGAGCATGACTTTGGGCCGGCATCCTTTTGGATGCCGGCCCAAAAAGCTGTGCAGGTCAGCTGATACAGGTGTACATGGCATAGGGGGGTCTGGGATCACCGGTGGTGGTGAGGAAATAATCCTCGATGATCTCTGCCATGAAGATCTTCGCCTTGGTAAGATCCCGCTTGGAGGGACGCTTGGCCATATCGTAATGCCAGAAGGTGGAGCCGGGCTTGCCAATGCCCAGAGGGTCGTTCCCCTCCAGCATGGAATAGTCGTCTTCCACCGCCATATATTTTTCGATCACTGCTGTCTTTGCGGGATCGGAAGTGAATTCCTCTGCCTCCGGCTCCAGCGTCCAGCGCTGAAGCATGGCCTGGGCATCGGCAATGTTTATACCAAGTTCCTTGGCGCAGCCGTCCACCGCCTCGTGGCGCATCTCCTTGCCCGGGCAGGCAAACCGGCCCACGGTACGCACGCCGTTGACCCGGAGCAGCTCTTCCAGAACGCCCAGCGTACCGCGACACTCCGGTTCACCGACACCGCTGCCACCGTAGGTGGTGTAGACCACGCCGTAGATGGTGGGAAGATTGTCACCCTTTGCGCCGGGGGAGCCGGTGGCCACAGAGGGAGCGACAATACCGGGAATGCCGGAATGATTCATAAGACGGGCGATGGGGTTTTTCTCCGGATCGCCGGGGTTGGAGGGATTGGAGGTGGTACCCATGATGGTCTTTCCGCCGGTGAGCCCCAGCAGCTGATAGACCTCCTTGTAGGGCAGTCCGGCCACGATCAGGGAGCCGAGAACCACAATGTCATACTCCCAGAAATATACCGGGTTTGCGGCCCAGTCCTTTTTTGGAGTGATCTTTTCACAACGGGTCTCAAAGCCGTATTCCTCCAGAACTTCGGCCATGGCCTTGCCAACCATTTCGGTATTGCCGGTCAGGGAGCCATACAGCACCACCGCTTTACGCTTTTTCATAGAAGGTACCTCCTGTAATTGAGAATGGATGAGACCCCTTCGGGTCGTCTGATGGGTTCAGTGTAGCACATTTAAATTTCAGGAGCAACCGGCAAGAATTAAAAGATGTATCAGAAATTAAAAGAACAGCGCGAAAATCTTGTTTTTTAAACGGAGATGTGATAATAGTTTAATATCTGATTTATTGGAGCGAGATACCATGACAAAACACAATCAGGCGGATAAGTGGCTGCTGGAACGGTGGGAGTCCCCTCTGGGAGCAAGACTTCTGGGGAATCTTCTGCTGCATCCCCCGGAGAAAAGCCCGTTGGAGGATCCGGAGCTGGATTTTCTTATGAGCTGCGCCGGGTTCTGTCTGGTGGTTTGCGGGGTGGCCTATCAAAATGACCTGCCCCGCACCATGCAGACGCTGGCAAAACAGCAGGAGGTCACCTGCACATGCATTTCCGACGCCCTGCGGAATGCAGAGGGCTATTTTTCTATTACCGCAGAGCTTGACAATCAGCTGGTGGGGCTTTTGATCCCCTGTGAGCTGGAGGGCCTGGAAGAGGGAAGGTTTGAGGAGATGCTCCGGGAGACCCTGGGGCCTGCACTCCGGCAGCTGACCGGGGAGCAGGGAATCCCTGTTTACACCACATACAGCGTTCAGCGGGAGCTTTCCCGGGTGAGTCACGGTTATGGATTGATGAAAAATGCCATGACCTATCTGAATTATATTCAGGGACAGCAAGGGGAACTTTTGCAGGTGCGGCAGCCGGAGCCCAAACCCCATATCGGGTTGTGGAATCAGATGGAGGCCAGCAGTCAGCGGTTTGTGGAAGGGTTCCTTGCGGGAGATGAGGCTATGGCGGCAGGGGAGGTGGACAGAACCATTGAGGCCATCACACAGTGGATCGCCCCATCCAAGGACAGCCTTCTGGCGGATGTGCAGTATTATTTTGACCTGATTCTGAACCGGCTGACGACCCAGTTCGGAGAAGGGGTGGTACAGGATGTGGCGCTGGTGGACGCGATTTTTGAAGCCCCCGGTCTCAGACAGCTTCGGAACAATCTCCGGGAGACGGTTCATCTTCTGTACCGGAATATGCGCAGAAACGCTACTGACGGTACGTTTTACTTCTACCTGAAGGTGCGACAGTATATGGATGACCATATCCGGGATTACAGTCTCTCCGCCGGAGGAATTGCAGAAACCTTCTCCGTCAGTCCCCAGCTTCTGTCCATTCAGTTTAAAAAATGCTTCGGGATCACTCCCATGCGCTACATGGAGCAGAAGCGGGTGGAACTGATCCAGCAGGCGTTGCTGACGACGGACTGCTCGTTGGATATGATTTGTCAGCAGGTGGGAATGGGCAGCGTCTCGACTCTCCACCGGGTCTTTCAGAAGCACTGCGGTCAAAGCCCCGGGGTATTCCGGAAAACGGCTGCAAAAAATCAATAATAGAACACAATAACCCCCACCGCGGGATGCGCAGCGGTGGGGGATTATTCGCAAAATTCATAGAAAACATGAATTTTATGAAATTGACAACATGATGTGCCGGTGATACACTCATACTATGGAAGCGTAAAAACGGGCGATTTCGTTATAAAATGCCAAGGATGCGGCGGAGAAATGATGACCCTTTCGGAATGCCACGCCGATGGTTTTTTGAGAAAAGCTGTCGGCAAGCTTCAAATGCCGGATCTCCAGCAGGGGCTTTTCTCGGAGGTAAAGACTGACACCTTCTGTGATGGAGTGGGGGGTGATCTCCACAGCGCGGCCACTTCCAATGAGAATTTCAGCGATCTCTGTGTCATAGCCCTCGTAGATGACTTTGGGCTCAAATCCGGACATGTGGCAGAAATCCAGCGTGGCGTTTTTCATGCCGTAGCCCAGATTGGTGGTAATGAACCCGTCCTGGGCAAATTCCTTCAGGTAGACGTATTCCCGGTTTGCCAGAGGATGATTTTTGGCGACCATAATGGTCAGTTGATCCTCATAGAGCGGCTCCCAGACGATCTCCTCCCCGGAAATCGGGTCGATGCACAGACAGAAATCCACTGTGCCAAGCATCAGACTGGTGGTCATCTGCTCCTGAGAGAGCAGGAGACAGTACATGGAGACGTCCTCGTTTTTGATCATGAAGTCCCGAACCAGGTGCTTGATAAATACGTCGGCGCTGACACCAATTCGCACGGTTTTGTCCTCCAATCCGGCCATGCTCCGTACCTGAAGGGTACCGCTTTCCAGACTGGTGAGGGCCTGATTCCCGTATTGAAGAAGGGTCTGACCGAATCGGTTGACCCGGACACCGTTTCCATGACGATCCAGAAGCTTTACGCCCAGCTCGCTTTCCAGCTTTGCAATGGATTTGGACAATGCCGACTGGGTAACATGCAGTGTTTCCGAAGCCCGGGAGAAGCTTTCCAGCCGGGCGATTTCCTTGAGATAGATCAGCTGTTGAATTTCCATATAAATCTCCCATGTCCGCAGGGCGGACGAACCGTATCGTAAGTGATTTTCAGGGCCTTGCCCTGAAAATATCTTAACATATCAGATTTTTTATGGCAACTTTTTTAAACCGGGAGGCGAGAATATGAAAAAAATTGCAGTGGCAGGCCTTGGTGCGATCGGCTCTCTGGTGGGAGCGGGCCTGATCCACGGGGGCGAGGATGTGACATTGATCTCCGCATTCCGCCGGGAGAAGGCTGAATCGTTGAATCAGACCGGGCTCCGCCTTACCAGTGGGGAGACGGATTTTCGGGTGCCTGTCCATGGAAAGTTTCTGGGCGATATGACCGAAGAGGATCAGTTTGATCTGATTTTTCTGGGGCTCAAGTCCAATGATCTGGAAGCGGTGATCCCCCGGCTGCTGAACCATCTCAAAGCGGACGGTTGCCTTGTCAGCCTCCAGAACGGGATCAATGAGGATTATCTGATTTCCCAGGCCGGGAAAAACAGAGTGATTGCCGGAACCACTTTTGCAGGTGGCAGACTGGTGGCACCTGATCACATGGAAAGCCACGAAGGACATTTTTATGTGGGGGAGACCGACGGAACCATTACCCCAAGGGTGCAGGAGATCGCGGCCATACTCAGCAAGGTGCGCCCCACGGAGGCCACGGAGAATATCCGGGGGTACCAGTGGGACAAGCTGGCAAGAGTCTGCCTCTCTGTCCCCTCTGCATGCATCTCCGGACTCCATCTTGGATCGGTGTTTATGGAACCCAGACTTCAGAAGCTTTTTGCACTGCTGGCTCTGGAACTGTTCCGGGTGGCGGAAGCAGACGGTGCTCCCCGGGAGACTGTGGAAGAGAAGTCCCGGGCGGAATGGGAACGGGTGCTTACCGGAGAGCGTACCGGGCTGGAAGGACGGATAGATTCCTGGCCTCCCGGAATTGTGGATGCCTATACCTCAGACATTCAGAAGGGGAGACCTCTGGAAATTGGATTTACCAACGGTGCCGTGGTGCGTTTGGGAGAGCGTTACGGGGTGCCTACCCCCATCAACCGGTTTATGGTGGAAACCATATTTGCCATCGAAGCCGGAAAAGAGACCCGTGGATTTCATCAGGTTCAAAAAGCGCTGGCGCTGGCCGGGATTACCGAGCCACTGCTGTGTGAATAAAACCGGATGTCTGATAAGCTATGAAATTATCGAAGGAGGAAAAACAAATGAAAAAACTGATTGCTTTGCTGCTGGCCCTGACCATGGTACTGGGACTGTGCGCCTGTGGCGGCGACACAGCGTCCACCGGAAGCACACAGGAGAGCGCTGCCGGTGCTCCGGAAGCCCCTGCACAGGACGCAGCTGCCGGTTCCACCGCAGAGGCTGCACCGGTACCTGCTGAGGATTCTCCCGAGCCGGAGACCCTGACTGTGGGGACCATGGACACCACCGATACCTTCGATCCCTGCGCAGCATCCAGCTGTCGTATCGGTCTGATGTTGGTATTTGATACCGTCCTTCAGCTGAACTACGAGACCCAGGAAGTTGAGCCCTGTATCGCAAGTGAATGGGAGTGGCTGGATGACACCACTCTGAAGCTCACCATCCGTGAGGACGCAGAATTCTCCAACGGCGAGCCTGTAACCCCCGAGGATGTGCTGTATTCCCTGTCCCGGTTCGTGTTTGAAAACAACACCTTCGATCCGGGCTTTGACAACATCGATTTCGATGCCAGCACCATTGAGGGCAACGTTCTGACGCTGAAGCTGAAGGAAATTGATGCCGACTTCCTCTTCAATCTGACCAATGACCAGTGGGCATCTGTTGTATGTAAGTCCTATGTGGAAGCAAACCCCGACGCATGGTGGGATGCACCAGTGGGTTCCGGCCCCTACATCTGCCTTGAGAATCAGGAAGGCTCCCATTCCTCCTATGAACTTCGGGAAAGCTACTGGGGCGAGATGCCCGATGCGGAAAAGGTTGTGATCCGTCACTATTCCGAGGCCACCACCATGATCGCTGATTTTGAAAACGGCGCACTGGATGTAGCTCTGGCCGTAGATGAGATGGATTATCTTGCAGCACAGGACGGGGCATACGGCGATGACGTTCAGACCAAGCTGTTCCCCGCATACGACGTGATCTCCATTCAGCTGCCCGAGTATAACCCTGTATTTGATGACATTCGCGTACGTCAGGCAATCGCCATGAGCATTGACTACCCCGCCTTTACCAATGCGGTCTATGGCTCTCTGGGCACCGTGGCAGATTCCTTTATGATCCCCAGCATGAAGTACTATACCGCTGTTGGCACCCACGAGTATAACCCTGAAAAGGCAAAGGAACTGCTGAAGGAAGCAGGTGCCGAGAATCTGGAGATGAAGTTGGTTATCCCCATCACACCCGCCAACGAAAAGGCTGCTGTGATTCTCCAGTCCTTCCTGGCAGACGTGGGCATTACCCTGACTGTGGAAGCCTATGATTTCCCCACCGCAATTCCCATTCTGATGGCCAATGGCACCGATATTTCCATCGGTGGCACCGGTGGCGGTACCTACCTTGCTTCCATGCTGATGGACACCATCAGTCAGTACAACACCAACGGCGCAGCCAGTGTGACCGATCCTGAATTCAACGGCCATCTGGATGCAGCACTGGCAACTCTGGACGAAAATGCCCGTGCAGAAGAGTATGCCGCAGCACAGCAGTGGATCTTTGATAACTGCCGTACCATCCCCGTGGCATCCTCCAATGCGGCAAACCTGTACCACGGCCGGGTTTCCAATCTGACCGGTCTGGTGGCCCGTACACCGGATCTGAGCGCTGTTATTATCACCGACTAAAACGAAGTTTCTTCATAATGATCCGGAGGGTGCGGGTTTTCACCTGCATCCTCCCCGCTATTCTAATCTCATACTGAGGTGATCTCGTGGCAAAATACATCATTCGCAGACTGCTCTGGATCATTCCCGTTATGCTGGGGGTCATACTGATCGTCTTTACCATTGACCGCTTCTCGCCCGGTGACCCTGTGGCGGCGGAATTGGGCGGGAGCTACACCCAGGAGCAGTACGATGCCAAGGAAGCGGAGCTGGGACTTGACCTCCCCTTCTTTGTGCAGTTTGCAGACTATATTAAGAAAATCGTTACAGCAGGAGATATGGGGAGATCCTATCACACGGGACTTCCTGTGGCAGAATCTATCGTGGAGCGTCTGCCGGTGACTTTTAAGCTGGCTCTGATCTCCATTCTGATCGCTGTAGGACTGGGCGTACCCTTCGGGGTGATCTCCGCCACAAGACAGAACTCTCTGCTGGATCACGGAGTCACATTTTTCTCCCTGATTTTTGCAGCTGTCCCCGGCTTCTGGCTGGCGCTGATGCTGATGATCGCATTCTCTATTAATATCAAACTTTTCCCGGCCTCCGGTACAGAGACATGGAAGCACTGGGTACTTCCGGCACTGGCTTCCGGTACATCCTTTATTGCATCCATCACCAGAATGACCCGATCCTCCATGCTGGATGTGGTTCGGCAGGACTATATCACCACTGCCCGTGCGAAAGGGCAGAAGGAGGGTGTGGTAATTCGGAAGCATGCGCTGCGGAATGCGCTGATTCCGGTGATCACCACGGTGGGTACCCAGCTTGGTATTCTGGTATCCGGTTCTGTGGTGGTAGAGACCATTTTTAATATGAATGGTCTGGGTTCCCTGATGATGACAGCCATCAACAACAAGGATTACCCGGTGATCGAGGGTGTTGTTCTGGTGCTCTCTGCCCTGATCTGTGTGATCAACCTGTTGACGGATCTGGTTTATGGCTTTGTAGATCCCAGAATTATGGCACAGTATACCTCCGGCAAGAAAAAGAAAAAAGCGAAGGGAGGGGCAGAGGCATGAAAAAGAATCAGGGCGAAGTGTTGCAGGACCGGAAGCGGTCGCAGCTGCGGGATACCTGGCGGCGGCTTCGGAAGAATAAGCTGGCCATGTTTGGACTGATCGTGGTGTTGGTTCTGGTGCTTGCTGCCATCTTCGCAGATTTTGTGGCACCCTATGACCCTGCGGCACAGGATCTTCTCCACATGCGGGAAATGCCCAGCAGGGAGCACCTTCTGGGTACGGACGAATACGGACGGGACATTCTCTCCAGAATCATTTATGGCGGACGGGTATCCCTGCTGGTATCCATTCTGGCCATTGTATTCGGATTGATCGTGGGGGGCGCTGTGGGCGTATCTGCCGGTTATTTCGGCGGTGTTTATGACGGAACCATCATGCGTGTGATGGACATTATGATGGCCATTCCCGGCTTCCTCCTGGCAGTATGTATTTCCGCTGCACTGGGGGGAGGCGTGACCAATACGGCACTGGCCATTGGTATTGGATGCGTTCCCGGATATGCCCGGTTGTTCCGGGCGCTGGTGCTGGGTATACGGGATCAGGAATATATTGAGGCGGCCAGAGTGACCGGATCTTCCAATGTGCGGATCATGGTTCGTCAGATTCTGCCCAATATTCTGTCCACAGTGATCGTGGATACCACACTCCGGATCGGTGGATGCATTCTGATGATCTCCTCTCTGTCCTTTGTGGGACTGGGTGTTCAGCCACCCACACCGGAGTGGGGCTCTATGGTGTCCGCAGGCAGAAGCCTGATCCGCCAGTTCTGGCCTCTGGCCACTTTCCCGGGTATGGCGATTATGCTGACCCTCTTTGGATTCAATCTGTTCGGTGACGGCCTTCGGGATGCACTGGATCCAAAGCTGAAACAATAAGGGGGGGTACTGTGAATATTCTTGAAATTCGTGATCTCTCCGTACACTTTTTTACCGAGGACGGAGACGTAGCAGCGGTAAACGGCATGAATATTTCCCTGGCGAAGGGGGATGTGCTGGGACTGGTGGGAGAGACCGGTGCGGGTAAAACCACCACCGCGAAGGCCATCCTGCGGCTGATCCAGTCTCCTCCGGGAAAGATCACCTCAGGTGAGATTCTGTTTGAAGGTGAAAACCTGCTGGAAAAGACAGAAAAAGAGATGCAGAAGATCCGGGGGGGCAAGGTCTCAATGATCTTTCAGGACCCCATGACGGCGCTGAACCCGGTGCTTTCTGTGGATGAGCAGATTGCAGAGGTGGTAAGGCTCCACAACAATGTTTCTCGGCAGGAATCCATTGAAAAAGCGCTGGAAATGCTGGAGAAGGTGGGTATTCC
>CAZFGL010000071.1:0-10842 GCA_964518645.1 uncultured Oscillospiraceae bacterium
GTGGAAGCACTTGATGCAGGGGATGATCTCATCCTCCTTGCCCTTGCGGGCTTTGGTTACAAGGGCGGCGTCAGCGATGGAGCCTCTGGCCATTGCAACCAGGTCTGCCTTACCGGCAGCAAGTGCAGCTTCAATATCCTTGGGCTGCTGATAAGCGCCCAGGGTCAGAACAGGAATGTGGATACGGCCGGACTTCTTCACATGCTCGGCCAGATAGGTGTTATGACCGGGAAGCAGGAAGTTGTTGGGGTGCATAATGTGTTCGCTGTCGGTGAAGAAGCTGCCGGCAGAGATGTGGGCAATGTCGATTTTGTCCTGGATCATTTCCAGATAATCAACACAGTCATCGGGGGTAAAGCACTCGTCACCACCAAGCTCGGAGCCGGAGATGCGGTACTCGATCAGAAGCTTTCTGCCCACACGGGCGCGGATGGCATCCAGAATCATCATGGGGAATCTGGCACGGTTTTCAAGACTTCCGCCAAATTCATCGGTACGGGTGTTGAACTTGGGGGAGAGAATCTGGCTCAGGATCAGACCGTGACCGCCGTGGATCAGGATCATGTCAAAACCACACTTCAGTGCGTTTTCAGCAGCGTCGGCATAAAGGGAAGCGATGCTCTCCATGGTGGCCTTGTCCAGAATTTCGGTGCCTTCGTCCCCGTTTACAGAGTAGCTGACCAGCTCACCCTTGTAGTTTCTGCCGTGGTAGCTGAAGCCGAGAAGCTCCAGAGAAGCCTTGGCACCGTAGAAATGGATGGCATCTGTAAGCTGGTTCCAGAAACGATGGGTTTCAGAGTCGAAGATATTTTCGTGGGCATGGACATTATCATACTCCTGATAAATGTCCATGTTCTGCGCGGAAACAGTAATGTTGGCGGAACCGCCCCTGGCTTTGTTGGCGTAGTAGGCGATTACATGGTCGTTGGGATAACCCTCTGTACCATAGAGCAGATGCGCTCCGGCAGGGGCAGACCACACACGGTTTTTAAAGGTTACGCCCCCGATGGTGATGGGGGAGAACATATGGGGATATTGAGATTTCATAATATCGCTCCTAAATCAGAATGAAAAATAGTTAAAAATACAGGCAAACAGGATCAGTAGAACGCCTGTCTCTACCAGCGCCATATAAAATGGGATGTGGGGGAAACGGCTGTCCCAGAGCTTCATTTTCTTGTGGCTCAAACGGCCACTGAGCAGGAAAACTGCGGCCAGAAGCAGGATGATCCCACCGGCAAAGGCACAGATCCGCCAGAGCATACCGGCGAAATCCTGTCCCAGAAGATGACAGATCCCGGCAGCAAGGGTGCCAATCAGACACAGTCCCAGTGCAAACAGCGCCAGCAGGCCGATTTCTTTCAGTACCTGCTTCATTTCCGGTTTACCTGATCAAGATTGTGGCAGGCGGCAAAATGGCCGGGCTCGACCTCACGAAGTTCAGGCATCTGGGTGGCGCACTGTTCTGTTGCATATTTACATCTGGTGCGGAACCGGCAGCCCACGGTGGCACCTGCCACGGTTGCCTCGCCCTGTACGGTCTCGGCCTCACGCTTTTTCTCCAGTTCCGGATCGGGGATGGGGATGGCGGAGATCAGTGCCTGGGTGTAAGGATGCAGGGGCTTTGCGTAGAGGGCCTCGGAGGTGGCGGTTTCCACCACGGTGCCAAGATACATAACCACAATCCGGTCGGAAATATGCTTGACCATAGCCAGATCGTGGGCGACAAACAGATATGTCAGACCCTTCTCCTTCTGAAGCTTGATCAGCAGATTGACCACCTGTGCCTGGATAGATACATCCAGTGCGGAAATGGGCTCATCAAGCATAATGAATTCCGGTTCCACAGCCAGTGCCCGGGCAATGCCGATACGCTGACGCTGACCGCCGGAGAACTCGTGGACAAACCGGCTGGCGTGGGATTCGTTCAGACCTACGGCGTTCAGATAATAGTAGATCTTCTCCAGACGTTCCTTCCGGGTCTTTGCAAGGTGGTGAATATCAATGCCCTCGGCAATAATATCCGCCACAGTCATGCGGGGATCCAGAGAGGAATAGGGATCCTGAAAGACGATCTGCGCCTGCTTTTTGAAGGCGTATCTTTCGCTGCGGGACATCTCGTGGACGTCTTTGCCACGATAGAGCACCTGACCGTCAGTTTTGTCGTACAGCCCCAGAATGATACGGCCACAGGTGGTTTTGCCACAGCCGGACTCGCCGACCAGACCCACGGTCTCACCCTGATAAATGTCGAAGGATACGTTATCCAGGGCCTTTACAACTTCCTTCTTGCCGGTATTAAAATATTTCTTCAGGTTTTTGACCTGTACCAGAGGCTTCTTTTCAGTATCCATTTTTAAACCTCCTTGGTTTCGTCAAAATCGTTGATCCCTTCCACCTTGGGAGCCATGTCGTGGTGGAGCCAGCAGGCAGCGGAATGCTTGTCGCTGAAGGATGTAAGTTCCGGCATCTGCTTTTCGCAGATAGACATGCAGTATTTGCAGCGCTGGGCAAAGGGACAGCCAACGGGGGGAGCGATCAGATCCGGAGGGGTGCCCTCGATGGAATCCAGTTCCTCCTTCTTGTCCCCGTCCAGACGGGGGACAGCCCGGAGCAGTGCCTTGGTATAGGGGTGACGGGCGCGGTAGAAAATGTCCTCACTGTTGCCCTTTTCCACGATCACGCCACTGTACATGACGAAGATGCGCTGGGCGATGCTTGCCACAACACCAAGGTCATGGGTGATCATGAGGATGGATGTGTGGTTTTCGGTTTTCAGCTGCTTCAGCAGCTTGATGATCTGAGACTGAATGGTAACGTCCAGAGCGGTGGTCGGCTCGTCCGCGATCAGCAACTTGGGCTGACATGCGAAGGCGATGGCGATCATAACACGCTGACGCATACCGCCGGAAAACTCGTGGGGATACTGATCCACCCGCTTTTCCGGATTGGGAATGCCCACGTCTCTGAGCAGACGGATGGCCTCTTCCTTGGCCTCCTTTTTGGTCATCTTGCGATGATACAGCAGGTTTTCCATGATCTGACGCCCTACGGTCATGGTAGGGTTCAGAGATGCCAGCGCATCCTGGAAGATGATAGATGCCTGACCGCCCCGGTAGCTCCGAAGCTCCTTTTTGCTCATGGACAGTACATCCTTGCCGTCAAAGCAGATCTGGCTTCCCGGGAGAATCTCACCGGGAGACTGGATCAGACGGAGGACGCTCTTGCCGGTGACGGATTTACCACAGCCGGATTCGCCCACCAGCGCCACAGATTCTTCATAGCCGATGTCCAGATTGACACCGCGAACGGAATGTACATCACCCTGATAGGTGTGATAACAGACCTTAAGGTCTTTAATATCAAGTAATTTGTTGCTCATTTTCTCCACCCCTTACTTACGGAACTTGGGATCCAGCGCATTACGCAGACCGTCGCCCAGCAGGTTAAAGGCCAGTACCATGATGCACAGCACCAGTGCCGGGAAGATGAGCTGGTTCACATGGGAATTCATAACTGCCTGACCGTTGGAAATGAGAAGTCCCAGACTGATGGAGGGAGCCTTCAGACCAAGACCGATAAAGCTCAGACCGGCTTCCTGGAAAATGTAGCCGGGAATTGCAGTGGCCACTTCCAGAATCAGAATGCCCATAATATTGGGCAGAAGATGCCGGATGATGATTTTCATGGGACGCTCGCCCAGAGCCTCTGCTGCCATAACATACTCGGATTCCCGGAGCTGCATGATCTGTCCGCGAACCACACGGGCAGTCTGGCACCAGGAGGCGATGCACAGTGCGATCAGCAGGGAGACGGCGCTGTTGCCCATGGCGATCATGATCAGAATTGTGACCAGAAGGCTGGGAATGGCGGTGATGATCTCCAGAATACGCATCATGATCTCATCCACAATGCCACCGAAATAGGCCATGATGCTGCCGTAGAGACATCCCACGACGACCTGAATGGCGGTACAGCTCAGTGCCACCAGGAAGGAGACACGGGTGCCTACCCACAGACGGGAGAACAGGTCACGACCCAGAGCATCTGCGCCAAACCAGAACTGAGCGCCCATGTCCGCATTCTTATACTGGGGTGCGGAAGTGATGTAGTCATATCCCCGGATGTGGGGGCCGATAATGACCATAATCAGGAACAGGAACAGGACAAAGAGGGAACCCATGGCGATTTTGTTCTTTTTCAGACGGCGCCACGCGTCCTTCCAGTAGGTGACAGGCTCCCGTACCAGCAGATCGCTCTGGCCAGAGCTGCGCTGAACAAACTGGAAATCTTCCTGCTTCAAAGTGACTTTTGCTTCTTCCATTATCGCTTACCTCCTTGAATCCGGATGCGGGGATCCACCAGAGTATAGAGAATATCCGTCAGGAATACCACCACAATAAACAGCGTGGCAATAAAGACGGTCTCGCCCAATACAATGGACAGATCATTGGCAGAAACGGCCTCAATATAGTAGGCAGCAATGCCGGGGATGGAGAAAATCTTCTCAATGATGAAGGAACCGGTAATGCAGGTGGCCATAGACACCGGCAGACGGGTCACAATGGGAATAAAGGAGTTCCGCATAATGTGGCTCCATACGATTTTTGGTTCAGAGAGCCCCTTGGAACGGGCGGTGAGGATATAGTCCTGATCCAGCACGTCCAGAATAGAAGTTTTCAGCAGTCTGGAGTAGGTGGCGATATGCAGCAGCGCCCCGGAGAGCATGGGGAGAATGGTATACTTCCATCCGCCAAACCACAGGTCAGGGCCGGAGGGCCAGCCGATGACCGGGAACCATTTCAGGGTACCGGCAAAATACTTCTGGAATACCAGACCCAATACCAGCTCCGGTACGCTCATTAGCAGTACCGCAAACACCACAATGACCCGGTCTATCCACGTCTCCCGTTTCACTGCGGCAATAACACCCAGGAAGAGACCGATCAATACGCCGAAAAGCAGGGACTGAAGTCCGAGACGGGCAGAGACGGGAAGCTTATCATGGATAATATCCTGCAGGGTCTGTCCCTCATATACAACGGATTCGCCAAAATCACCGTGGAGCATACCCTTCATGGTGATCACATAACGCTCCATCAGGGGCTTGTCCAGACCGTACTTGGCGTACATGGCGTTACGGGACGCTTCCGGCAGGGACATGGTGCGGGAGATCAGGGGATCACCCGGTGCAGCCGCTGTCAGGAAAAATGTGGCCGTGGCGATCAGGAACAATGCCAGAAGCAATTCCAGAAATCGCCGGAAAATATATTTTATCATTAGTAACAGCTACCTTTTCTGTAGAGTGTGAGCCAAATGCAAACAGGCAGGGGTTTCCCCCTGCCTGCAGGATCCTGGCTGCTTGGGCAGAGGGTCCTTATTTCTCAATATATGCGTGGCTGAAATCCATCTCAGGTCCAAAGTTGGTGTACTGGATTCCCTTCACATAGGTCTGCTGGAAGAACTTGATGTCGGTGAAGTACAGGGGGCCCACACCAGCCTCCTCCAGGATGGTATCCTCGATTTCGTGGAACATCTGTGCCTGCTCAGCAGTATCAGCAATGCCGGTTACCTGAGAAAGAAGCTCATTGACATGCTCGTTGGTGTAAACACCGGTCAGATACTTCAGACCGTAGGGAACGTTCACAACAAACAGATAGTTGTAGGGGCTTGCGCCGCCTTCCCAACCGTTGACGCCCACGTCATAGTCCATCTGCTGCTGACGCTCTTCTGCGTCAGTGGTAACATCAACGTTAACCTGAATGCCCAGCTTGTTCTGCCAGGTCTGTGCCAGATACTCGGCCTGAGTCTGACGGGTCACGTTGTCGGCCTCGACAACAAAGTCGATGGTAACTTCGCTGAGTTCCATATCTTTGCCCAGCTCCTGGAGACCGGTCTTGAACAGCTCCTGGAGGGACTCATCGGTGGAATACTGTGCCTGAAGATCCTTTACAAGTCCCTCGCCGGCAGTGTTAAATGCCTGGCCACCGCAGGTAACAGCAGTGGGAACATAGGTGTAAGCAGGCTCATAGCGGCCCCAAACGGTGTCGCAGAGCTCCTGACGGTCGATTGCCAGAGACAGTGCCTGACGGATGTTGGCGTTGCCCATGAGGCCGGACTTGCCGCCGTTTTCAATTGCGAATACGAGGAAGTCGGAGTAGGAACCAACTTTGTTTACATAGACGATCTTGCCTTCGGCAGCCTGAGCTTCCCAGTCTGCGCCGTAGTCATCGTTGTAGGAAACAACGTCCAGCTGCTGTGCGTCGAACAGGGTAGCCTGAGTTGCGTGCTCGGCAACGTACTGCATGGTAACGGAGTTCAGCTTAACGTTGGCAGCGTCCCAGTACTTGTCGTTCTTCTCCAGAGTCACGCTGTTTTCCTTAACCCAGCTGGTGACCTTGAAGGGGCCGTTGAATACCATCTCATCTACGTTGGTGCCGTAGGTGGAGGTAGCCTTGTCGATCACGTCCTGACGGCAGGGATAGCCTGCACGGTAAGCAACGTAATACAGGAACTCGGAGTTGGGGGATTCCAGAGTGTACTCTACGGTGTTCTCGTCCACAGCCTTAACACCCAGCTCGGAAGCATCACATTCGCCGTCATAGTAGGCCTGTGCGTTCTTGATGGGCAGGAACTCAGTGGTGGAGTAGCCGTTTTCGGGGTTCAGGCTGCGGAGCGCAGCATCAACATACTGCTGAGCGGTGACCTTCTCGCCGTCGCTCCAGTAGCACTCACGAAGATGGAAGGTGTAGGTGCATCCGTCGGGGGAGATCTCGTAGGACTCACATCCGTCTTCTACATAGGTATCTTTGTCGTTTTCGTCGGTGGTGATCCGAAGCAGGCTGGCTTGGGACTGGGTGACGATCTGATACTCACCGGTCCAGGAGGATGCGTTGGGATCCAGGTTGTTGACAGTGCCGCTGAGCAGAATGTTCAGATGCTGGTCAGTAGCTTCTGCAGTTGCAGCGGAGGTTTCGGCACCGGAGGCAGCACTGCTGCTTTCGCCACCGCAGGCGGTCATGGAGAACACCATAGCTGCGCTCAGTGCAAGGGCGGCGATGGAATTGAACTTCCATTTCATGTTGAATCGCTCCATTCTTTTTTATCTTCTGGTGGAACCAGAGTGCTGTATCCCATATTTTTCATGAATTCCATGAAAAGATGGGGACAGCAGGCTGTAAAATTGTAAAAATACTTTTACAACCATTTTACTACATCCATTATATAGTCTTTGAGGGGTATTTGCAATCAATTTTGCAATCCAATTTATGAATCGGCCACATAATTTTATGAAACCCATATGCATTAAATGGAATATATGCATGCATGTGTATGGAAGAAAATTCCACCATTGACTTTTAGGCGGATAACGGATAGAGTGTGTAGGTATGACAAATTTGGATACAGACTGTGGGAAAAGACACCCATGGAGAATGTTGTTTTCGGATAACGGAGGAGAGAAATGAAAAGAATGAATATGAAGGAGCTTCGGCCTCAGATCGGGGCGGTCTGGCGGCTGAGTCTGCCGGCGATCCTGACACAGATCACCACCATTGCCATGCAGTATATTGATTCTGCCATGGTTGGTGCTTTGGGGGCAAATGCTTCTGCGTCGATTGGACTGGTTACATCCAGCACATGGCTGCTCAGCGGGGGCCTTTACGCCGTGTCCACCGGTTTTTCCGTTCAGGTGGCGCATCATATCGGCGGCGGGGATCAGGACAGCGCAAAAAATGTGGTGCGTCATGGCCTTGGAGCGGCTCTTGTGGTGTCTATGGTGCTCTGTCTGATTGGATTGGCACTGGCACGGCCTCTGCCGGTGTGGCTGGGAGGCGATGAGACCATCTGTCCGGATGCATCGGCATATTTTATGACCTTTGCCCTGATGCTGCCATTCTCACAGCTGAATTCCCTGACTGCGTCCTTTCTGCAATGCAGCGGAGATATGGTGACTCCCAGCGTGCTCAATGCACTGATGTGTCTGCTGGATGTGGCGTTCAACGCCATATTTATTCCACGCTTCGGTGTTCTCGGGGCAGGTATCGGTACCGCCTCTGCCTGTGCGGTGGTGAGTCTGATTATGACCTGGTTCTGCTGTGTCCGGAACAGGGAACTGCGCCTGCTCCATGCGGGAAAGGGAAAGTTTGATCCCGGGATTATCCGTTCGGCGGTGAAGATCGGCGTTCCGGTAGCAGTCCAGGAGGTGGCCATGAGTGGCGCAATGGTGGCTTCTACCATGATCATTGCACCGCTGGGGGCGGTGGCGATTGCGGCAAACTCCTTCGCGGTGACGGCGGAGAGCCTGTGTTATATGCCCGGATACGGCATCGGTTCTGCGGCCACCACATTGGTGGGAAAGAGTGTAGGGGCAGGGGACGTAACCCTGGCCCGGCGCTATGGAAATATATGCACAGCAATGGGCGCTCTGTTTATGGGGCTGCTGGGGCTTTTGATGTTTATCTGCTGCCCCTTTGTGTTTCAGCTTCTGACCCCGGATCCGGGGGTGCGGGAGCTTGCTGCACAGGTACTTCGGATGGAGCTGGTCGCAGAGCCACTGTTTGCGGTGTCCATTGTTGCAGCGGGAGCACTCCGGGGGACAGGAGATACCCTGATTCCCAGCCTGCTGAACTTGGGAAGTATCTGGATCGTGCGAATCGGTCTTGCCCTGCTGCTGGTGGAACCCCTTGGGCTCCACGGTGTGTGGATTGCCATGACGGTTGAGTTGTGTGTGCGGGGCCTCCTGATGCTCTTACGGCAGAAAACCAGCAAATACTATGATATGTTTAAGCCCCAATCTGATACATAAAAATAACCGTGCCCGCTGCTTTGATTTTGCAGTGGGCACGGTTTTTATTATTGTGCAGGTACGGTTTCAGCAACAGAGGTTTCCGCCTCGGAAGGCTCCAACGGCCCTTCCAGAATGGACTCCTCTACAGAGGAATCTTCAGTGGTATTCGCCGGGACGCTACCAAAGGTGGGAGCGGTGGCCACCTGAGAGACGGCGGTCTCCTGTGTGGCACTGACGGCCAATACATCTGCAAGGGAGGTGTCCGTCAGAATGGTATCACCGCAGTACAGGAACAATACGTCGGTGATCCCGGAGTTCTTCATGATCAGATCCACGTTGTCATAATAATAACGGGGATCAATAATGGTAATGGACTCGTAGTAGGAGAGCAGGAAGGGAACAAAGCAGTTTGCGTAGGAATCCTTGAACAGCAGCAGATTCTTGTCGTTGTTCGCTGTGGTCTTGATCTCAATGATGGAGTGGTTACCGCCGAAGAAAACGGTATATTTGTCCTTCGCCTCCAGACAATCGCTGCGGTATACGGAGCAGACCTTTTCGGAGCTGTCCGGATAGGTCACATAGTATTCCACAGAGCTGTTTTTCGGGGCGTAGATCTCAATATGATCCTGCACAGCGTGGCTGCCGCTCTTGGAGGAAAGGGTTCCCTCAAAGCTGTTGGTCACCGTGTACACGTCATATTCCTGCACTGCCCCGGTGATGCCCATGGCTGTGGAGTTGTAACAGAAGGTTGTATAGGCACCCAGAGAAGTCCAGTGATGGTCGGTTTTGTAGTAAATCTCCCTGTCCTTTGCTGCGGTGAGGGGAGATACAGCATCCAGCCGGGTCACAGAACTGTCCAGCAGACTGAGATACTCATTGATGTCCTGAAGCTGATCCCGGACGGGAGCGTTACTGGGAAGATACTCGGGGAGAATGGATGCTGCCTCAGGGACGACCATGATACGCATGTCCGCATCCGGGTATCTTGCGGCAAACTGATTGATGGCGCTGGAGGAAGCTGCAATGGCATCCTGATCCGGTGCCTCCGGTGGAGCCATAAGATAGTCGTTCTCGCAGAGAAATACACCGCCGGAATCTTTCCGTCCCAGAAGGGAATCCTCCCAGAGCTTCATGGAGATCCAGCCGTCACGGGCGAAGAACTGGTCACTGAAGTGGGTGGTCAGACCGGAGAAGTAGCTGCCGTCCGAAATGGAAGCCCATGTGAGTGCGGGCTTCTGGGCAAGGGAGCGGTTCTCAGTGTCGGAGAACTCCCGATCCTTCACGCAGAGGTTGATAAAAAAGCATACCAGCAGGAACAGCAGAAATACAAAGGCCAAAAGCACATTGTGGGTTCGTCTGCGCTGGCCGGCCATACGGCGGCGCTGCTTGGCAGTAAGAGCTGGGGTTTCGTTCACGGTACTTTCGCCTCCTTAGAACTGAAAATAAAGGAAAGATGAGTAGGTGGCATTGATCAGATATGCCACAGTCAGAATGAGCAGGATCATAAAGCAGCCCACAGATACATAGGTGAGCAGCCCGCCCTTCCAGTAGCAGAGCCGCTGATGCAGGCGCTGTACAATGGAGCAGGAGCCGATGGCTGCAATGATAACCAGGATAATATTGCCGGAGAAGTAGTATTTTGTGGCTGCGTCAATAAAGCCCAGCCCGTCGGAACCGAACATCTGTCCATAGTAATGAAGGGCAGAGCCCATGGAGGGGGAGAAGAACATGACCCATCCCATGAATACCACAAAGAGGGTGTAAATTCGTTTCAGAACAGAGGGGACACGCTCCATAAAGTCCTTGAGAACATATTTCTCCAGAAGCACAAAGATACCATGGTAGATACCCCAGAACAGGAAGTTCAGGGTGGAGCCGTGCCAGAGGCCGGTCAGCAGGAACACGATAAAGTTGTTCAGGGCTGCACGCTTCGGCGCACACCGGTTGCCACCCAGGGGGAAATACACATAGTTTTTAAACCAGGATCCCAGAGAAATATGCCAGCGGCGCCAGAACTCGGAGATGCTGGTGGACAGATAGGGATAGTCGAAGTT
>CAZFGL010000072.1:0-10777 GCA_964518645.1 uncultured Oscillospiraceae bacterium
AAATCGTGTGACGGTCATAAGCCGTCCGAGGGTTCGAATCCCTCCCACTCCGCCACAGAAAACCGCATTTGTCTATCTGGCAAATGCGGTTTTTTGAATATCTGCTCCATTGGGACAATTATTTCATTAAACGTATGAGAGAATGAATGATACGATTAAAGGGTGACGAGCCTGTAATTCTGTGATATAATTCACTTATCACAGGAGGTGACTGCTTTGGAGAAATATGTTACTGGGGATGCTCTCGCAGAATTACATGTCCGGTCTTATTCCGGTCGTGCCTACGCTTCCGATGAGATCGTCTCCTTTTCTCAAAGTCCCTGCACCCATCTTGCGGACGTCCACAGGGAGATGGAGTTTCATAAAGAGGTCAGACATGTTCAGGTCAGTAATGTGACCCAGGACGAATTCGATCTGTTTGTGAGAGAATATGCAGATCGTTATGACTCCATTTATTTCTTCCAGAATCCGAAGGTGAAAGACCTTTCGGCGTTGGTCGGGCTGAAGCATGTCTCGTATTTGCTGTTCTATAATTGCCGGGGGGCGAAGGCACTTTGGGATATGTCCGGGAACATATCACTGAGAGGAATTCAGATTTCCGAGAGTAAAGGAATGGTATATGATCTTTCACCCATTGCCAGGGCACCTGCCCTTGAGGAACTGGTTCTGCTGAGCAATTTGAATCGGAAGTATCCGGTTCATACGCTGGAGCCTGTCAGGGAGAATAAAACGCTGAAACGGGTCATGCTGGTATGCGATACGGAGACAGGGGATTTTTGCCCGGAGACATTTCAGGGGCTGGATGTGTTCATGTATCGGGTAGATCAGTATAAGAATTTTGCACTGTGAGTACCTTTTGAGAGCGCAGTGGCTGCGTAAATGAACAGGGAGTATTTATGTTTTTGTATTATTATTTTATGGCCGGTCAGATGGAAGGGGAGGGCCATGTGGCCTCCGATGACTGTGCTGTGTGCAGAGCATGGACGAAGAACGGGGCCGTGCGCAAATTTCGGAAACTGTACACCGATGCGGCAGAGACCAATGTATTTCGTGTCCGGTATAACCGGCTTGGCATCGCCGTATTAACTGATTTTTGATATTTTGATTTCCGGCGGTACCGTCTGCCGGAGATCATTTTATAGGGGTACAGGAAAACAGTATTGCATATTCGGTCCAAAAGAGAAGCACGAAAATAACCCGGAAATAACCGGAGATACTGCGGGAAAAGCCGGTGTTTGTTTTTGGTACAATTAATGCAGAAAATGACCCGGCAATATGGTTGAAATTTATAGAAAAATCCGTTAGAATAGATAAGATTTCAAAATAAACACAAGGAGGACTTATTCATGACACATCCTGAGTATCCCACGCTGTTTTCGCCCATGAAGGTCGGTAACGTGGTATATAAGAACCGTATTTTCCAGGCTCCTGCAACCCCCCACCTGCTGCAGCGGGACGAGCCCTATCCCACCGATGCATATTCTGCATATTATGTGGAAAAGGCACGGGGCGGCACTGCCTCTGTAACCATTGCCGGCCATGACATGAACTCTCTGGCTCCCCTCAAGGAGGGGTGGCACAATCTGGACCTCCGTCAGACATCCTATCATCGTTACTGGACCAAGACCATTGACCAGATCCATTTCTACGGGGCCAAGGCATCCATTGAGCTGCTCGCTTTCTTCTACTCCGGCTGGACCGGTGGCAAGAAGGGTGAGGGTCAGCATTTCTTCTACTCTGTAGACGGCACTCCCGGCCCCGACGGTTCCGAGCGCCCCATGCTCACCAGAGAGGCTATGGAGGCAATTGCGGAGGACTATGCAAACGTTGCAGAGCAGGCTGTTAAGGTCGGCTTTGACTCCATCCTGATTCACGGCGGTCACGGCCTTGTGATCAACCGGTTCATGAGCCCCCTGTTCAATAAGCGTACCGATGAGTTCGGCGGCTCCTTCGAGAATCGCTGCCGGTTCCCCATGATGATTCTGGATGCAATTCGTGCCCGTGTTGGCAAGAAGATTCTGATCGAGTACCGTATTTCCGGTTGTGAGCTGGCTGACGAGGTTGGTTATCCCAATGCAGATCAGCAGCTGAAGCCCGAGGATATTGCTGAGTTCCTGCGTATGGCCGGCGACCGCATTGACATTGCACACATCTCTGCGGGCAATATGTCCATCCCCGGTACTGAGGCTATCATGCATCCCACCATCTTCCACAAGCCCGCACAGAATGCACGCTTTGCCCGGAAGATCAAGGAACTGGGCGTTCCCCAGCCTGTTCTGACCCTGGGTGCTTTCCAGGATCCCAAGCTGATCGAGGAAACCCTGGCAACCGGCGGTGCAGATTTTGTTGCAATGGCCCGTGGTACCATCTCTGATCCTCAGATGCCCAACAAGGCAAAGGCTGGTCAGGAAGATGAGATCATCCCCTGCATCAAGTGCTTCCACTGCCTGGAGTACACCAAGCCCTCCACCCGTGCATTTGCATGTTCCGTCAACCCCACCGTTGGCCGTGAGAACCAGCTGAAGGATCTGATCCCCGATTCCACCACCCCTAAGAAGGTTGTGATCGTAGGTGGCGGCCCCTCCGGCATGGAGGCTGCAATCGTGGCTGCAAAGCGTGGCCATGACGTTACCATCTATGAGAAGGCTGACCGGCTCGGCGGTAAGCTGGTATTCTCTGAGCAGGTCTCCTTCAAGTATGACCTGGCTAAGTTTATGAACTATCAGATCAATCTGGTGAACAAGCTGGGCGTCAAGGTCAAGCTGAACACCGAGGCAACTCCCGAGATGATCGAGGCCGAGAAGGCTGATTGGGTACTGGCAGCTGTGGGCGCAAATGCCTTCATTCCGCCCATCCCCGGCACTGACGGCAAGAATGTTATGATCGCTGAGGAGTGCTACAAGCACATTGATGAGATCGGCAAGAAGATCGTCCTCATCGGCGGCGGCGAGGTCGGTTGTGAGACTGCTCTGGCTCTGGCTGAGATGGGCAAGGAGGTTTCCATCATTGAGATGCTGCCTGAGCTCTGCCCCGAGACCTTCCACCTGACCCGTGGCGTGATGTTGGGTAAGATGGAAAAGTGCATCGACATCTATACCGGCGCACGCTGCACCGGCATTACCGAAAAGGGCGTGTCCTTTGTTGACAAGGACGGCAATGAGCAGTTTGTTGAGGCAGATGTGGTTGTTATGTCCTCCGGCATGCGTCCCCGCCAGGATCTGGCTGAGTCCTTCCGCATGACTGCACCTGACTTCATGCCCATCGGTGACTGCGTTGAGGCCAAGAACGTCCGTACTGCTACCCGGATGGCATTTGATGCCGCAGTTCGCATCTGATTTTCAGACAGAGTGCCATTTTCGGCGCCGATGAAAAAATAATAATTATGGGCGTGCCACATTTTTGTGGCACGCCTTCGTCGCGAAAACTATATGTTGTGGCTGTTTTTTCGACAGGAGAAAAAGGCGGAAAGAATGCAGTTGCAAGGGGTTCGGGTTATGGAAACCGTCCCCCACCATGATGGTGTGTAACTGGTGAAAAATGTCGAAAAACCACAAGATATTGTTGCTGAGAGTAATTTGTTACTAAATGTTGTAGAATTGTTCTTGCATTATTATAGTTGTGTGGTATAATTGGGGACGTTGACGCGATGCGTCCTGTGTTTCATATAAAGGGGCGGAAATATGGCGGTATCTTTGCTGAGGGAGAAAAAGATACACATGGTCTGCCTGAATGATTGTATCATAAAACGGAGGTCTGTTATGCAAGTAGTGAAACGTGATGGGTCCATTGTTGCTTTTGACCGAAGCAAGATTGTTGCAGCCATCAGTAAGGCTAATAATTCCGTGGATGAAGAGGAACGTATTTCCGAAGAAACCATCGAAAAAATCGCCCTGTGCATTGAAAACCGCCGCCGGAATCGGTTCCTGGTAGAGGATATTCAGGATATTGTAGAAAAAAAGCTGATGGAGCAGGGGAAATATGCACTGGCCAAGAACTATATTATTTACCGGTATAACCGGGCCATGGTCCGCAAAAAGAACACCACCGATGAGAGCATTATGAGTCTGCTCCACAATACAAACAAAGAACTGGCCGAGGAGAACAGTAACAAGAACACTGTGATTGCCTCCACCCAGAGAGACTATATTGCCGGCGAGGTATCCAGAGACCTGACCCGGAGAATTCTGCTTCCGGAGTATATTTCCAAGGCTCATGATGAAGGTGTGATCCATTTTCATGATGCGGATTATTTTATCCAGCCCATTTTCAACTGCTGTCTGATCAATATCGGAGACATGCTGGATAACGGCACCATGATAAACGGCAAACTGATCGAGTCTCCCAAGAGCTTCCACGTTGCCTGTAATGTGATGACCCAGATCATTGCCAATGTGGCATCCAACCAGTACGGTGGTCAGAGCGTTGATGTGAGTCATCTGGGTAAGTATCTCAGAAGAAGCTATGAGAAATTCCGCAGAAACATTATTGCGGAGTGCGAAGGGGAAAATGTATCCGATGAGCTGATCGAGAAACTGGTGCAGGAGCGGCTCCGTACAGAGTTGAAGTCCGGTGTCCAGACCATTCAGTACCAGATCAATACACTGATGACCACAAATGGTCAGAGCCCCTTTGTGACGCTGTTCCTGTATCTCAAGGAGGGGGATCCCTACATCAAGGAGAATGCCATGATTGTGGAGGAAATCCTCAATCAGCGCCTTGAGGGAATCAAAAACGCATCCGGTGTTTATGTCACTCCGGCGTTCCCTAAGCTTGTATATGTTCTGGATGAGAACAACTGCCTCAAGGGTGGGGAGTATGACTATATTACCCGCCTTGCGGTGAAGTGTTCTGCCAAGCGTATGTACCCGGATTATATTTCCGCCAAGAAGATGAAGGAAAACTATGAGGGGAACGTGTTTGCCCCCATGGGCTGCCGGAGTTTTCTGGCACCCTGGAAGGATGAGAACGGGGAATATAAATTCGAGGGACGGTTCAATCAGGGTGTCGTCTCCCTGAATCTGCCCCAGATCGGCATTCTGGCTAAAGGGGACGAGGAGAAGTTCTGGCCCCTTTTGGAGGAACGGCTGCAGCTTTGCTTTGAAGCACTTATGTGCCGTCACAATGCGCTCAAGGGCGTCAAGAGCGATGTCAGCCCGGTGCATTGGCAGTATGGCTGTATTGCCCGCCTTGAAAAGGGAGAAACCATTGACAGGTTCCTCTATGGAGGGTATTCCACAATCTCTCTGGGCTATATCGGTCTGTATGAGCTGACGGTGCTGATGAAGGGATGCAGCCACACGGATCCGGTGGGTGAGGAGTTTGCTGTTCGGGTGATGAAGCACCTCCGTGAGACCTGTGACCGCTGGAAGCAGGAGACCAACATGGGCTTTGCCCTTTACGGTACCCCTGCGGAGTCACTGTGCTATCGGTTTGCCCGGATCGATAAGGAGCGGTTTGGTACCATTGAGAACGTAACGGATAAGGGGTATTATACCAACTCCTATCATGTGGATGTTCGGGAGAATATCGACGCATTTGCCAAATTCGACTTTGAATCCCAGTTCCAGTCCATTTCTTCCGGTGGCTCCATCAGCTATGTGGAGATCCCCAACATGCGCCATAACCTTACCGCCCTTGCGGAGGTGGTGCGGTACATCTATGATAACATCCAGTATGCAGAGTTCAACACCAAGAGCGACTATTGTCAGGTCTGTGGCTTTGACGGAGAGATCGTGATCAATGACCAGAATGAATGGGAATGCCCCGCCTGCGGGAATAAGGATCACAGCAAGATGAATGTGACCCGTCGTACCTGTGGCTATCTGGGGGAGAACTTCTGGAATGAGGGCAAAACAAAAGAGATCAAATCGAGAGTGATGCACCTGTGAATTATGCAACCATAAAATACCGGGATATTGCCGACGGCCCGGGGATCCGGGTGAGCCTGTTTGTATCCGGCTGCCGCCACCACTGTAAGGGGTGTTTTAATCCGGAGACGTGGAGCTTTCAATACGGCGCTCCCTATACCCCGGAGATTCAGGAGAGACTTCTGGAGGCGCTTGGAAAGAGTTATATCCGTGGACTTACCCTGTTGGGGGGCGAACCCTTTGAGCCGGAGAATCAGCAGCCTCTGATTGGGCTTCTCCGGGCAATGCGGGAGCGGTATCCGGAGAAATCCGTCTGGTGCTACTCCGGGTATACGCTGGAATCCGATATGCTGGCCGGAAAGCTGGGGCCCAGAGAGCAGACCATGGAAATGCTGTCCCTGATCGATGTGCTGGTGGATGGAGAATTCCACGAGGAGGAGAAGAATCCGGGACTGCGGTTCCGGGGATCGGCCAATCAGCGGGTCATCGATATCAGGAAAACACTGGACAGGGGAGAAGTGACCCTGTGGGATATGAGTGAGGAGCCTTAATATGAAATTCAAAAAGCTCAGACCTGATGCAAAGTGTCCGGTCTACAGTTCGCTGGATGCGGCTGGGGCAGATCTTTATGCCTGTATTGATGAGAAGCTGACCATAAAGCCCGGACAGACGGTTATGATCCCCACGGGTATCGCAGTGGCGATCCCCAGAGGGTATGTGGGACTGATTTTTGCCAGAAGCGGCCTTGGAATCAAGCGGGGGCTGGCCCCTGCAAACAAGGTCGGGGTGATTGATGCGGACTACCGTGGGGAGATTATGGTGGCCCTTCATAACCACTCCGGAGAAGCACAGACCATTGATGTAAGCGAGCGGATCGCACAGATGGCCATTGTACCCTTCCAGCAGGTTACCTACGAGGAAACGGATGAGCTGGATGACACGGAACGGGGAACAGGGGGATTTGGTTCCACCGGAACAGTATAAAAAGAACCTGCTGCAGGGCTGTGAAGCTGTGCAGCAGGTTTTATTTTTATGAAAGTGATTTCTCCAGCAAAACCAGATCGACGCCCTCAATGCCGTTGAAGGTGCAGGGGACGATGTCGATTTCTCTGTAGCCAAGTCCGGCATAGAGCTTCCGGGCCTGTGTGTTCCGGGCGTTGGTATCCATACGCAGGTAATTACAGCCGGAGGCTCTGGCGTGATCCTCATAGAAGCGGACAAAGCTGCGGCCATAACCACGACTCTGAACAGCGGGAGAGATCACCAGCGTGTGCAGTACCATGATCTGGTCGTCAGAAGCGGGGAATTCCCAGGGGGCGCCCCGGTACATCTCCCCCTGAAGCTGATTGATGATGGCGGCACCGACAACGGTGTTGTCCTCCACCATAACGAACAGATCCCCCCGGCTGAAAGCATCCCGGGCGGTGGCTTCGGTGGGATAAACATCCCGGATCCAGCCGATGGTCACTGTGCCTGCCTCCTCAGCGGTGTGGATCAAATCATAGATCCGGGAAATTGCAGAGATATCTATTTTGCGTGCTTTACGAATTTCCATACGGGCATTTCTCCTATATCAGTCCAAAGGTTCTCAGTAAAAAGACCCAGAGAGTCAGGGTGATGCTGGAGAGCAGTGTAGCGCTCATGACCACACTGGCGGTCAGAATCTCATCGCCACCCATATTCTTGGCCATAATATAGCAGGCAACCGCAGTGGGGGAGGCACACATGATCATGATGGCGACCAGTTCGCTTCCGGTAAAACCAGCCAGCACAGCTGCACCGATCACAATTGCGGGGATGACGATCAGCTTCATCGCCGTAGCAACGATGGTAGGGCCGATTTTTTTCAGAGCTTCACGGCCTTTGAAGGTGGCACCCAGTACAAGAAGGGCCAGCGGGGTGGCAGTGACGGCTACATAGTTCACGGATTTTGTCAGCAGTGTGGGCATGGGAAGCTCCAGAAGGCTCCATACAGCACCGATGACAATGCCGATGATGATTGGATTTGTAATAATGCCCCGAAGGGTCTTTTTAACCAGCGCAAAACTGAACCGGCCGTTGGCATCGGAAAGGGTCAGGATAATTACGGAATAGATGTTGAAGAAGGGGACAGCAGCCACGATCATCATGGGCATCATTCCGGCATCTCCGTATATGTTTTCAGCAAAGGCGATCCCCAAAATGGCGGCGGAGCTTCGTGCGGCGGCCTGACCGAAGGCACCGGCCATGGCACGATCCTTCAGAAAAATCCGGCCAATGACAAAGGTAAGGCCGAACATAAACGTGGTGGCGGCAATGCAGAACAGGACAAATTTGCCACTGAAATCGGCCCGCAGATCCATCCCGGCGATGTCCCGGAACAGCTGTACCGGCAGGGCGACTTTGAAAACAAATTTGTCAGCGGAGGTGGTAAAGCCGTCACTGAGCATGCCCGTTTTCTTTAAAAATCCACCCAGCAGGATGATTACAAAGATGGGTAAGGTTACATTTAAACTGAAAATCAGGTTTTCCATGGTTCATCTTCCTTTAAAGGTGCTTGCCGCATGTTTTTTTGCAGCAAGCCCCATACATTATGCCAAATCGAAGCTGTCTACAACACCCTCGTGAACCCAGCTCATATTCTGGATTTCCAGCAGGTTCAATGTGGCGTATTTCTCCAGAATCAGTTTCCGGTCTTTGTCAAAAATGGGCCCTTCAAAGGGATGAATTTTACCGGTGGTGATCAAGCCCTTGAAAATGTTCAGCAGACGTATGGCGTTGTGTCCCATGAAGGAGTCAACACCCAGTACGTCCAGAATACCGGTGTTCAGTCCCCAGCCAAAATGAACTGAGCTGTCAAGACCGCTGCGGGAAATGTCCAGTACAGAATTCTTGGAGTTGAAGGCATCTCCAATCAACTCGTTGTACAGTACAGACCAGTCAACTGCGGCAGCGCCAATACACTCCGTGGGATGACCGGACTTGCTCTGCAGCAGGTACAGCTGAGCATAGACGCCCGGGAAGCCCTTTCGAACCAGAGGGGTATTGGGCTGATGGATACACATGGCAATATCAACACCACGGTTTGCCAGCATCTGCCGTGCGGCAGTGTGATACTGATCCGATGCGTCGGTGCGTGCCAGATTGATGTTCACCACATGGGCAGTGGGATTTACCAGCTGTGCGCCCATGGTAAAAGCGTTCAGATTAAAGGTAGAGTTCTGGTGGGTGGCGGTAGTGGTGGTATATCCTACAAGACCGGTTCGGGTCATGGAGCCTGCCATAACGCCACAGAGGAAAGCCGCCTCATGGAACTTGGCATAGTAGGTCATAATGTTCCGTTTGGGCTGGGCATAGTCGCAGTGGAGAATGGTTTTATCCGGATTCTCAATGCTCAGACGGAGCGCACCGGCGGCCATGTTGGGGCTGGTGGCAAAGAGAATATCCGGTTCCTCCGCCATAAGATCAGACAGGGGACCGTAGGAGCCCTTGCCGTTGGGAACCTCATACCGGGTGATTACGGAGATCTTATCTCCAAAGGTGCGTTCCAAACGCCTGCGTGCGACGTCGTGGTCATAGGTCCACAGGCAGTCTCTGGGATTGGATTCAAAGGCAAACGCGATCTTCAGCGTTCTGAGCCGTCTGGAGAAGAAGGACAGAGGTGCCTTCTCGGATTTCTGGTCTGCAATGCTGACCGTATTGGGATCCTTCACGGAGATCAGCTTAAACTGGGACTCACAGCTCTTCACCTGCTCACGGATGGTGGAGAGTGTGCGCTCCGGATCAAAGCCGTAGATCTTTACATATTCAAGAAATGCATCGCCGGAGGTGATGGGGATAGAGCCGTATCCAGCTTCTTTGTAGCACAGGCGGAAGGACTTGAAGGCGGCGTTGATCAGCTCTGCAACGGTTCCCTCTGCTTCCGTGTGACGGGCCTTCCATTTTTCGACGATCTGAACCAGCCGTGTAAAACTGCCCTGATAGGAAAACCAGAGGTTATCAAAGGTTGCCCGGCGGTCAAAGTCCAGAAATTCGTAATAGATGGAGACAAGCTTGTTATTGTCGTCCCGCTTGGGAATCAGCCGTGTGACCTTTGCTTCGATGGAAACAGCGCCCAGATAACGCAGTACGCTGACCCGCTTGTTGCCTTCCTGAACAAAGTAACGGTTGATATATTCATAGACCTTGATGGGTTCACGAATGCCCTCGTTGATGTGGGCACGGTAGAGCTTCATCCATTTTGCGCCGAACTCCGTATTTTCGGGGAGCAGGGGCATGAAGTTTCCGGCAAAAGCGTTGCTTCGTGCAGAGGTGCGGGTACCCAGAATCTTGTTAATGGGAATCTCCGTGGTGCCCAGATTGATTTCGCCGGTGATCTCAACGTTGTCCAGCAGATCGTCCAGTATATATAAATAGCCCTTGGTAGGGGAGTTGGCGTGTTCTGAAAGGAAGTGCCGGCCTATACTTCGTGCTTCCTTGTACATGGTTGTACTTTCGTAGTCAGGCATGAGTGGAAATCCTCCTTTATGATTCATACATTCAGTATACCACAGTAAACTCTGGAATGGAATTGGCAAAGGGAAGATTTTTTCGGATTTTCCCATTGACATTTCCATGAAAAACGCTTAGAGTGGAAGAAAAATGTGTCGTTTGAGACAAAAAGGTGATGCAATGGAGCTAAATATTACAAAACAGCAGCTGGAAACGGCGGGATCCTCCCCGCTGTTTCGGGATATGGATGAGATGGCGGTGGAACGGATCGTATCCGATGAAAAATGCTCCGTCAGAACCTATGAGAAGGGCGAAGTGATCTTTGATGACAGCCATTTTGTCAGAGCGTTGGGGATCGTCCTGCGGGGGCAGGTGCAGGTAGAGCAGGCGTTGTGGGGAAAGAAACTGCAAATGTCCCGGATCCACCCCGGGGGCTGCTT